>JALETK010000174.1 GCA_022781505.1 Clostridiales bacterium
GATTTCCTGGAGGAGATCACGGAGAAAACCTTCCGGGATGGCCTGTTTGGGCTGGAGAACCGGGAAAACCGAACCGGAGGCTCCGCCAAGGCCATCCGCCGCTCCCGGCTTCCCTACGGCCTGGCGGCGGTGAAGGTCACATTGCACAAGCTGTTCCCGCCCTATAGGGACATGCAGCTGATTCCCTGGTATTCCTTCGTGGACGGGCGGCCCTGGCTTCTGCCCGTGGCCTGGATTTACCGCTTTTTCTACTGCCTCCGGCACAAGTCCGGCCACAGCATGGCCCTGCTGGAGGAGCCCTACACCTGCCGGGAGGAGATCAAAGAGCGCCAGGCCATGCTTTCCCGCTGGGGCCTGTGAGGTCAAGCATTCCATAAAAACCCCCTCCCGCAGCCGGATCAGGGCTTCGGGAGGGGGTTAGGTACGATATAGGGAGAAGCTGTCAGCCTGTGGCTGACGGATGACGAACGGCGAAATGTTGCGACTGGAAGGCACCTGCGGGAATCAGCAAGGTGCTTTCCTCCACTGAGAAACTGCATTCCGACTTGGAAGCTGTCGCCGTCCCTCATCTGCCCCAGTGTGCGCACTGGGGCACCTTCCCCCCGGGGGAAGGCTTGGGAGCTCCCGCGCCAGTGCAACCTTTTGTAACCAATTTGTAACCGCAATCAACACCCCTGGTCTTGACCGTTCCGACGGGGGAAGAGCCGGATGAATGATGCGGTGCGGGCTTACAGTGCGGCAGTTTCGGGGGATTTCGGTACGTTCAAGACCGTTCCCTACGGGCATGACCGGAGAAACTGCCGGTTTGAAAACTCAGCAGGCGGCCTTGTCCGAGGACAGCTGGGGGAGGGGCCGGGAGCCCTGGTGGGCGATGGGCTTCCAGACCTTGGCCTTTTTGAACACCGCCAGGATGTGCAGGGGATACCAGGAGGCGGTGAACAGGGGGTAGAGGAGAATGGTCTTCCACATTTTGAAAACGGGCCGCTTGCCTAAGACAGCCAGAAGCAGGGCGGTGCCCATCATGCCGGCCCAGAAGGACACGATGGAATAAACCAGGTACAGCCAGTTCCCGGCGGCAAGGGTCTGCCAGATGAGATACAGGCCGGGGATCAGGGCCAGCACCTGGAACATGGGCCCGGAGATGAGCACCGCCAGATCCAGGCACAGAAGGGGGTGCCGCCCGGTGAAGATGGCCTTCAGCAGCCTGGGAATGTACACCTGAGCGGTCTGCATGACGCCGCTGGACCAGCGGCGGCGCTGTACCATGGAGACGTGGAAGGTGAGGGGCTCTTCGTCATAGGTGACGGCCTCCGGCACCCACCAGACCTTCTCTCCACGAAGACCGCACTGGACGGCAAACTCCGTATCCTCCGTGAGGGTGACGGTCTGGAAGCCGCCCATCTCATGGAGGAGCTCCCGGCTCACGGCAAAGCCTGTGCCGATGAGCTTGGCGGACAGGCCCAGGGTGCCCCTGGGACGGCTGTAGAGCAGGTTGAAGTTCTCCACATACAGGTCATAGCACCCGGAAATCCAGGTCTCCCCGGGATTGGAGGCCTTCTGCAACCCCTTGGCCAGGCGGGCGCCGGCGCAGAAGGCGTCGTTCATCCGGGACAGGAAATCGGGGTCCACCAGGTTATCCGCGTCAAAAATGCAGTAGGCATCATAGGCCATGGGCTCCAGTGTCTGGAAAGCCCACTGGAGCACCTGCCCCTTGGTGCGGACGGGCACGGTGCAGGGGAGCACCTTGGCGCCGGCCCGGCGGGCAACTCCGGCGGTATCGTCGGTGCAGTTGTTGGGAATGATGTACAGATCGTAGAGATCGGAAGGATAGGTCTGTTTTAAAAACTGGGTCACCGTGTGCCCGATGACCGCCTCCTCGTTCCGGGCTGCAATGAGCACGGCGAAGCGGGTCTTTGGCGGGCAGCGCTTATACTTCTTCTGGGGCAACAGGAAGAAAAGCCCCGTAATGGCAGTGTACAGCGTGAAGATTTTCAGGATCAGACTCAGCGCATCGATCCAGCGTTCCATATGAACCTCCCCATATTCCAGCGCCTTGTGCGCAGCGTTCAGAATCTCCTTTTTTCTTTGCACATCATAACGGAAAATGTCTTAAGATGCAATGGCCCAAATCCTTAATTTTTCCTTAATTCTTAAAAGGAATTCGGGTAATATGCACAAGATGCCTTTTACCTGGGATCGAATTCGTTCCGAATGCGCATGGCCAGGTCATAGGCCCCCTTGTAGTCCCCCAGCTCCCGGCAGCAGGTCTCCATTTGCAGGAGAAGGGCCCGGGTGCTGCCGGTTCTGGCCTCCGCCTGAATCAGAAGCTCCAGGGCCTGGGCGTAGCGCCCCAGGGCGCAAAGCACCTCCCCATGGAGAGAAGGATTGTCCACCTGGCCCGTCTCCAGGAGAGTCAGGGCCTCCTCGGGCTTTCCCTGGGCCAGACGCTGCTTTGCCAGCGCCGTGAGGACGGGTGCGGCCACTTGGGAGAGATCCTCAGAAGGGTTCAGCTCTCCCCGGAGCACGGAGGCGGCAGCGGGAATGGAGGCATCCTCCAGACGGCTGCGCCCGTTGGCGGCCAGGGCCTGTTCCAGAAGTGCCTGGGCTCCGCCGGACTCGCCCTCTGCGGCTGCCTCCCGGGCCAGGGTCAGGCGGAGCCTGGCCTCCAGCAGGGAGGCCAGGTCGTCCAGCACGGACCCCTCAGGCCGGTAAGCCTCCAGAGCCAGGAGGGCCTGCCGGGGCCGTTCCCATTGGGCGCAGACCTCCTCCAGAACCGGGAGATTGGGGCTGGCGGACTCCCCCAGAAAGTAGGACACGGGCTTTCCCAGCCGTCCGGCCAGGTAGGAGAGGGTTCCAAGGGACGGAACCGCCCGGTCACACTCCAGCTGGGAAAGCTGATTTCTGGTTATGGCGGCTCCGCAGAGCTGCCGCTGGGACAGCCCCGCCGCAATGCGGGCCTGCCGCAGCCGTTGGCCCAGGGTCATGGAACAGGCTCCTTTCAGATGATCCGCTGCAGCCCCCAAGGGCCCCAAAGTAAAGGGGGATTGCCGGAAAACTGCAATTTGCGAAAAAAAGATTTGCTATTTTGGAAATTTTGACTTACTATGAGGGAAGAAAAAACAAATGAAACAAGGAGGGCGTTTTTATGACGTTTGACATAGCCGGGCTGAAGGCCTCCGGCCAGGGTGCCCTGGAGCGGGCAGGCAAGCGGCCACGGCAGCTGGTGATGCTCTATGCCCTGGTGGCCGGGGGCGTTGGCCTTCTGTGCAGCCTGCTGGGGTGGGTTCTGAGCCGGCAGATGGACACGGCCACGGGCCTCTCCGGCCTGGGAACCCGCTCAGCTCTGATGGCCACCCAAGCGGTGGTCAGCATCGTGGTGGCCGTGGCCTCGCCCCTGTGGGACGCGGGCTATATGGTCACCATGCTGGATGTGTACCGGGGCAAGGAGACGGGCCCCCGCCGCCTGTTGTGGGGCTTTGTTCAGTGGAAGCGGATGCTGGTCTGCGGGGTTTTCCTGCTGCTCCAGATGTTTGTCATGTCCTATCTGGCCCTGATGGTGTCGGAGATGGTGTACATGCTGTCCCCCTTTTCCGCGTCCCTGGACCTCACGGTTGTGGAGCAGGCGCTTGTGACGGGGGATGCATCGGCGGTCTACCGGCAGATGCTGCCCATGCTGATTCTGGCGGCCGTGGCGGTGTGCGCCGTGGTGGTGTACCTGCTGTTTCGCTATCAGCTGGTCTATTACATTATGGAGGACTATCCGGATATCCCCGGCAGGCGGCTGCTGGGAGCCTCCGCAGTGCTGATTCGGGGAATGAAGGGGCAGTTCTTCCGGCTGTATCTCAGCTATTGGTGGTATTTTGTCCTGTGCCTGGTGGGAATGGTGATTCCCTACCTGGACGTGCTTCTGGAGCTGGCGGGAATCCGGCTGCCGGTGAACGGGGATCTTCTGGCGGCGGGACTGTACGCCGTCTATCTGGTCTTTACCTGCGGCGTTCAGATTCTGTGGAAGAATCAGGTTCAGTGCTCCCTGGCCGCGGCCTACACCCGGCTCCGGGAGGAGCGGATGTCCGAAACAAAGGCCTGATGGGCCTCCCAGAAGGCAATTGCCTCCTCCAGCCAGCCCTGAGCCTCGCTGTTCAGGGCAACGCCCATTCCGTGGCCGCCCTTGTCCACGGGACGGAACCGGCACTCCACCCCCAGCTCCTTGGCTCGCTTGGAAAAGGCCAGGCCGTTTCCGTGGAAGGGCAGAATTTCATCGTCCCGGCACTGCCACAGGTAGGTGGGGGGATAGGTTTTGTCCATATGGTCCAGAATATAGGTGGGGGGCAGAGTGGAGCGCCAGGTTCTGCCCATGTATAGCTGCAGGAAGCTGTTCACCGCCATGTTCCGCTCCTCCAGGCTCACCAGCGGGTAGCCCAGGACGATGCAGGCGGGCTTGGGAAGCCCGATGGCGGAATAGCCGAAGTTTAACGTGCCCGTGGAGGCCGCCACATGGCCTCCGGCGGAGAAGCCGAAAACGGCATAGTCCGTAGGCCGAACCTGAAGCGCCTCTGCGTGGGCGGTGATGTACCGGAGGGCCGCCTGCATATCCTGAAAGGGCTTTGGCAGCTGCCCCCGCCGGCCGCAGCGGTACTGGAGGAGAAACACATGGTACCCGGCCTCGTGGAGCCTGGCCCCCACAGGGAGCCCCTCCACGGTGATGGCCACGTTGATGTATGCCCCGCCGGGGGCAATGATGGCGTAGGGAGCGCCGGGCTTTCCCGGCAGGAACAATAAACTGGCCTTTGCCCGGGTGGGGTCCTCCCGCAGCTCCTCCGGGGTGTAGAGAGGAAGGGACCGGAGCTGCCCGGCGGCGGCCTCCTGCCGGGCGAATTCCAGCCCGGAGACCAGATCCGCGTGACGCCACGCCGGGGTCATGCGCTCCAGCTGGCCGATGGTGAGGCGGGCGTAAAAGGGATTCTGAGGGCTCCCTTTGGGGCCCAGAAGCAGCTGATTTTTGAAGGGGGCCAGACCGGGGAGGCGCAGCACATCGCCGAACCGGGTGTGCCGGGAGACGGTGGGGGAATCGTTCATGAGATGCCTTCTTTCGGGGCGGCCCTCCCGGAGGGCCGCAGTTCTGGCCTTTACTTTACCCCAGGAGCGCCGGAAAATCAACCCCCGGGCCCCCTCTGTTTACAAAAAATCCCTCAGAAGTTTATAGTTCGTTTGGATTGTGTACACACATTTTTCACAAGTCCGAAGTATGATAACACCAGAAAAACCCAATGAGGAGATGGAAGATCGTGGATCAATTCCAGGAGGACAGCCGGAATGGCTGTGAGAGCAGCGGCATCTTTTTCCGGGAGCCCGGTTCCGTGAACCGGAGCCCGGTACCGGAGGATCTTGCGGCCCCGGCAGAGAACAAACCCATGGAAGGGGCCTTTGAGCCGGGGGAGGAAGCGGCGCCTCCCGCAGCTTTGGAGGCGGAGGAGCAGCCTTTTGTCCCGGAGGCGGAGGAACTGCCTTCCGCCCAGGAGGCGGAAGCGGCTTCCGTGCCTCCCGTGGCGGAGCCCCCAGAGGCCGGGGCTGCCGGAGAACCGGTGCAGACGGTGAACCCCCAGCCCCAAAGTCAGCCCAGCCAGGGCGCCTGGGCTCCCCAGACCCCGCCCAACCCGGGCTATTACAACGGGTATAACCATTATAACAACGGCTATTACGGAAACACCGACGGCGTCTACCGGAATGCGGGCGCAGGCAGACGGGAATCCCCCTATGCCCAGTCCCCCTATGTCACCGGCGGACAGCCCATGGGCGACTGGGGAGCGGCCTACACGCCGCCTCCTCCCAAGAAGCCCAAGCCCCCCAAGGCCAAAAAGACCGGCAAGGGAAAGAAAGCTCCCAAGGTGATTGCGGCAGTGCTGGCCCTGATTCTGGCGGGGACAGGCGGCGGCATCCTGGGCGCCTGGCTCACCGGAAACCGGTGGGAGAAAACTACGCAGGCGCTCCAGGCGGATTTCCAAAGCCAGCTGGATCAATTGAAGGAGCAGCAGAGCGCCGCTCCCCAGTTCAACGTGGCGCCCAGTCCAGAGACGGGGGCGGCTGTGAATTCCGTAGCCACCTCCGGAGAGCTGACGCCCAGGCAGGTGTACGCCCAGAATGTGGCGTCGGTGGTCTCCATCACCAACAAGGGCGTGATCTCCAGCGGCTGGGGACAGCAGGAATTTGTGGGCTCCGGCTCCGGCTTCATTCTCACCGCCAACGGCTATGTGCTGACCAATTACCATGTGGTGGAGAATGCTGTCACCCTCACCGTGTCCACCTACGCAGGTACGGAATATGAGGCGGAGCTGGTGGGCTATGACTCCTTCAGCGATGTGGCTCTTTTAAAGGTGGACGCCACAGACCTGCCCGCCGTCACCGTGGGCGATTCCGACGCCCTGGTGGTGGGCGACCAGGTGGCCGCCATTGGCAACCCCCTGGGGGAGCTGACCTCCAGCCAGACCATCGGCTACGTCAGCGCCAAGGACCGTACGGTGAACACCGACGGAACCATTCTCAACATGATTCAGACCGACGCCGCCATTAACTCCGGCAACTCCGGCGGCCCCCTGTTTAACATGTACGGCCAGGTGGTGGGCATCACCACGGCCAAGTACTCCGGCTCCACCTCCTCCGGCGCCTCCATCGAGGGCATTGGCTTTGCCATTCCCATCAATGACGTGATGGCCCTGATGGACGACCTGATGGAGTACGGCTATGTCAAAGGCCAGGCCTATCTGGGCATCACCGTCCTGGAAATGGACGCCGCCGTGGCGGAGGCCTACGGCCTGCCCACGGGCCCCAAGGTCAACTCCGTGGTGGCCGGCTCCTGCGCGGAGAAGGCAGGCGTCCAGGTGAATGATATTATTGTCGCCATTGGGGAGATTGACGTGGCCAGCTACTCTGACCTGGCCTATGCCCTCCGCTCCTTCCATGCCGGGGACTCCACCACCATCACCGTCTACCGGGGCGGCCAGACCCTGACTTTGGATGTCACCCTGGACGAGAAGCCCGCCAACACCACCCCCACGGAGCCTACCCAGCCTGAGGAGCAGACGCCTGATCCCGGCTCCTGGTACGACTATATCTTCCCCAACCCCTGACAGCCATGCAGCGGCTCAAATGCTGCTTCACATAGATCGCGTTTTTCTCCTGTGTTCCTTTCTTTCTTTCTTTTTTCATGACAGAAAAACACTCTGGAAGCAATTCCAGGGTGTTTTTCTGTCATGCGCCCGGTGGGCGCAGATTCAAATGGTGCCCTTCCCTGGATTTTATGTATATTCACAAATATACATTATTTGTGAATAAATAAAATGGCTTATGCGACAAACATGAATAAAAATCCAAATTGGGTGTTGACATTCCGGGAAGAGGGAGGTATAATAGCGCCGTAATTTGACAGGGGTCCTGAGAAAAGAAAACAGAGAGGTGAAAATAGTGAATATTCTTGAGATATTCCTGAATTATTATAAATACTTCCTCAGAGGCACACAGACCACCATTGTGGTTTCCATCATTACGGTTCTGCTGGGCAGTGTACTGGGCGCGGTGATTGCGCTCCTGCGGCTCTCTGGGTTTAAGCCCTTTTCCGCGTTTGCGAAGCTGTATACCACGGTCATGCGGGGAACGCCTCTGCTGGTTCAGCTGTACATCGTGTACTACCAGCTCAACTTCATCCACTATCCCGAGGGCACCTTCCTGGGGGTGGAGCTGGCGCGGGTGATGCCCTGTATTCTGGCCCTGTCCATGAACTCCGCGGCTTATGTGGCCGAGGTAATCCGCTCCGGCATTCAGGCGGTGGATTACGGCCAGACGGAAGCGGCCATGTCCTGCGGCATGACCTATGGACAGACCATGATTCACATTGTGCTCCCCCAGGCCATCAAAAACATTCTCCCGGCCCTGGGCAACGAGCTGGTCACCATGATCAAGGAGACCTCCATCATTCAGTATCTGGGAATCGGCGACCTGATGTACAACAACGGAATCGTGGTCACTGCCACATATAATCCGCTGCCCTGCTATTATATCTCCGCCATCATTTACCTGATCATCAATGTGGCGCTTGGAAAGGGACTGGACATTTTTGAAAGGAGGATGAAGCGCAGTGAGCGGGAAAGAAGTTCTGTTTGATATCAAGGATCTGCGAAAGAGCTTTGGAAGCCTGGAGGTGCTCAAGGGCATCAGCACCACCATCAGCAAGGGAGAGGCCGTTGTGGTCATCGGCCCATCGGGCTCCGGGAAATCCACCTTCATCCGATGCCTGAATCTGTTGGAGGCGCCCACCGGGGGACGAATCCTCTTTGAAGGCAAGGATATCACCCAGAAGGGCTTCAACGTCATTGCCCACCGGGAGAAAGTGGGCATGGTGTTCCAGCAGTTTAACCTGTTCAACAATCTGTCCGTGCTGGAAAATGTCACGATTTCCCTGAGAAAGGTGAAGAAGGTGGGCAAGGCTCAGGCCCGGGAGACGGCCATGGCGCTGCTTCAGCGGGTGGGCCTGGAGGACAAGGCGTCGGCTTATCCTGCCCAGCTCTCCGGCGGGCAGAAGCAGCGGATTGCCATTGTGCGGGCCATGGCCCTGGAGCCGGACGTGCTGCTCTTTGACGAGCCCACCTCAGCCCTGGACCCGGAGATGGTGGGGGAGGTGCTCAAGGTCATTCAGGATCTGGCCCAGGATGGGGTGACCATGGTGGTTGTGACCCATGAAATGGCCTTCGCCCGAAAGGTTGGCACCCGGGTGCTGTTTATGGATGAGGGCGTCATTGCCGAGGAGGGCACGCCCCAGGAGATTTTTGAGAATCCCCAAAACGAGAGAACCCGGGATTTTCTGTCCAAGGTGATTCATGTGATTTGAAATTATTTTATGGGAGGAACGAAGTATGCTTGGTAGCATCAACCCCGAAATTCTGTTTTTGCAGCAGGAGGATCAGATTCAGGCTGGCCTTCTGGATATGAAAAAGACCCTGGAAATCACGGAGGAGACCTATAAGCTCCTGGGAAAGGGGCAGATCCAGAATCCGCCGAAAACCCATTTGGGCATCCCCGCCGGTCAGGTCTGGGAGTCCTTCTTCAACACCATGCCCTGCCACATTGGGGGCAATCTGAACATCGCAGGCGTCAAATGGGCGGCGGAGTCCAAGAAGAACGCCACGACGCCCGGGATTCCTTACGGCATCGACATCTCCATTCTCAGCGACCCGGAGACGGTTCTGCCCTTCTGCATTCAGGACGGCACCATCATCACGGCCATGCGCACCTCCGCCGTGGCGGCGCTCCAGGCCAGGTACTGCGCTCCCTCCGATACCACCACCGCCACTCTGATTGGCGCGGGGGTCATCGGCAGAACCATGATCATGGCGGTCTGCGAGGCGATTCCCACCCTCAAGACCATCTATCTGTGTGACATTGACCTGGGGAAGGCCGAAGCTCTGGCCAAGGACTCCGCGGGGATGTATGATGTGGAAATCATTCCCACCACGGACAGCAAGGCTGCCGCTGCCAAATCCCAGCTGATTGTGGGCGAGACCACCGCCCGGACCCCCTTCATTGACAAGACCTGGGTGAAGCCCCACAGCGCCATTGTCTGCGTGTCCAACGAGGCCACCTGTGACATTGTCAAGCTGGCGGATGTGAACGTGGTGGACTACTGGGATCAGATCGTCACATTTAAATACAAAGCCATCACCCAGGTCTTTGACGCCGGGGAGATTGCCAGAGAGCAGGTGCTGGAAACCAGCGACCTGGTGCTGGGAAAGCCTGCCAGAACCTCCGATGACCAATTCATTTACGCCTGCTCCATGGGCCTGGGGGCGCTGGATATCACCATCGCTTATTCGCTCTATCAGAACGCGGTCAAGCTGGGTCTGGGCACCAAGGTCAGACTCTGGGACAAGCCCCTTTGGGAATAAGAAAAAGGCACAGAAACGAAAGGAAGGTACAAACGATGAAAAAGATGAAAAAACTTGCGGCGCTCCTGCTGGGGCTCTCCATGATGTTCAGCCTCGCCGCCTGCGGCGGCAAGAGCAACGCTCCCACCTCCACCATTGAGGCAATCAAGGAAAAGGGACAGCTGGTGGTGGGCACCTCCGCCGACTATCCTCCCTATGAGTTCCACACCGAGATCAACGGGGAGGACACCATTGTGGGCTTCGATATCGCCATTGCGCAGGCCATTGCCGATGACCTGGGCGTTCAGCTGAAGCTGGTGGACATGTCCTTTGACAACCTGCTGATGAGCCTGGCCAACGGTGAGTTCGATATGGTCATTGCCGCCATGTCTGCAGACGAGGAGCGCATGAAGACCACCGACTTCTCTGACCCCTATCTGGAGTCCAAGAACCTGGTACTTGTCCGCAGTGAGGATGCGGGGAAGTATTCCGGCACAGATGATCTCATGGGAGCCAAAGGCGGCGCGCAGACCGGCTCCAAGCCCTACGAGCGCTGCCTGACCTACTGCGGCGAGGAGAACACCGTGGGCCTGGCCAAGGTGCAGGATCTGATCATGGAGCTCCGGGCGGGCAAGCTGGATGTGGTATTTCTGGACTACATGACCGTGCTGACCTATGCAGCCGTCAACGAGGATCTGGAGGCCCTGGATGTCAACATCCCCAGCAGCGAGCTGGGCTACTGCGTTGCCATTCAGAAGGGCAACACCGAGCTGGTGGAATACGTCAACGGCGTTCTGGCGGAGCTCCAGGAGGCGGGCGCCATTGAGGGGTACATTGTGGAGGCGCAGCAGCTGGCCGGCGTAGAGGAGTGACGGCCATGCCGGAGCTTTGCAAGAGAGTCGGCGGATTCACGGATTCCGTCATCCGGCGCATGACCCGCATCAGTGACGAAACCCCTGGCAGCATCAATCTCTCCCAGGGCTTCCCGGATTTTGACCCGCCCCGGATTGTGCTGGACGCGTTGCAGGAGATGTCCGCCGGAGGCCCCCAGCATCAGTATCCCATCACCTTCGGCTCAGAGAATCTGAGGAAGTGCATTGCGGACAAATACAGCCCCCGGCTGGGGCGGCAGATTGACCCGGAGAAGGAGGTGGTGGTCACCTGCGGCGGCACAGAGGCCATGATGGCCGCCATGCTGTCCATCTGCAATCCGGGAGACAAGGTTATCATTTTCTCGCCTTTTTATGAAAACTATGGTGCGGACGCCATTCTCAGCGGGGCCACCCCCATTTACGTCCCGCTGGTTCCGCCAACCTATGAATTCGACCCCGCCGTGCTGGAGGAGGCCTTCCGGCAGGGGGCAAAGGCCATTATTGTGTGCAACCCCTCCAATCCCTGCGGGAAGGTGTTCACCCGGGAGGAGCTGACCTTCATTGAGGCCCTTGCGGAACAATATGACGCCTTCGTGGTCACCGACGAGGTGTATGAGCACATCGTGTTTGAACCCTATGTGCACACCATGGCAGCCTCCCTGCCCGGAGCCTATGAGCGGACCATCACCTGTAACTCCCTCTCCAAAACCTTTTCCATCACCGGCTGGCGAATTGGCTTTGTCATTGCCCCCTATGAGGTGGCGGAGTGTGTCAAGAAGGTTCACGACTTCCTGACCATCGGCGCCCCCGGCCCTCTGCAGGAGGCCATCTGCTCCGCCTTTACCCTGGGCGACGCCTATTACACGGAGCTGCTGGCATCCTACACACGCAAGCGGACGCTTTTCTGCCAGGGACTCCATGAGATTGGCCTGCCCCACTCCGTACCCCAGGGCTCTTACTTCGTCATGGTGGATATCTCCGCCTTCCTGGAGAAGGAGATGTTCCGCGGGTGGACGGATTTGCAGTTCTGTGAGTGGATGGTCAAAGCGGTGGGAGTTGCAGCCGTCCCCGGTTCCAGCTTCTTTGCAGAGCCGGTCAATCATCTCATCCGGCTCCATTTTGCAAGAAGTGAGGCGTCTTTGCAGGAGGCGCTGGGCAGGCTGCGTAAATTGAAGGAATACCTGTAAGCAATCCAATTCATTCAAATCAGCTGCCGGCCTGTAGAACGCCTCTCCCCAACGCCAATGATATGAAAATGGTGCCTGCAGGGAAATCCGGAGGCAGAATAAAATAGCGATACCTGGTGACAAAGCCGGGTATGTATGGAGAAAGCTGACCATCCACTTTGGGAGGGTCAGCTTTCGTTATGGGAAGAGCGTCAGCCGTTCTGACGGAAGACCTCCAGGCCGGGGGCGGTGTCGGAGAGCTTGCTCACCTGATAGAGCACCCGGGCGGCCTCCAGGCGGGTGAGGGTGCCGGTGGTCAGGGTGATGCCGCCCTCCGCCATGGCGGAAACGGCGTCCTGGGCCCAGGTGGGAACCTCCGGGGAGGCGGCGCCCTTGGGGAGCAGCAGGACGTTCTGGAGCATCACCGCCGCCTCGGCGCCGGTGATGGGGTCATTGGGGCGGAAGACCACCTGGCCATTTTCCCGGGAGCCGGACACGATGCCCAGGCGCATGGCGGCGGCCAGATAGGGCCGGAGCCAGGAGGCGGCCTCCTCCTCATCGGCAAAGCCGGAGGCGGTGAGGGATTCCTCCACGGGGATCTCCAGAAGCTTCATGACCATGGCCAGGAAATCCCCACGGGTGACGGTCTCCTCCGGGCCAAAGCAGTCGGAGCCGGCCACCTGGGTGCCGGCAAACAGGCCCGTGTTCCGCATCCACAGGGCTTCAAACTGGCTGGTGTTCACATCCTTGTAGGTGGTGCTGTCCAGAGGCTTCAGAATCTCAATGGTGATGGTGGCCTCGTTGGACACGGCCCCCGCCTCATCGGTGGCGGTGAAGGTGAAGGCGTCCTTGCCCACCTTGTTCTTCTTAGGGGTGTAGGTGAAGGTGCCGTCGGCGTTGATGGTCACCTCGCCCCGCTTGGGCGCTTTCACCACGGTGAAGGTAAGGGCGCTCCCCTCGGGGTCTGTGACCTGCAGGGTGCCGGTGTTGGCAATGTTTTTATAGGTCTCCAGAGAGCCGTTTTCCGCCACGGGAGCCTGGTTCTCCTGCTTGCGGATGGAGATGGTCATGACGGCCTCTTTCTCCACCCGGTTTTCACAGATGGGCAGGTAGGTGATTTGTGCCTCCTGGGCCAGGTCCGTGGTGGGGTGGAAGGTCATGTTGTCCACCTGCTCCGCGGTGAGAATGTCACCAGGGACAATTTGCCGGCGTCCGATGCGGACAATGCCGGACTGGGGAAGGCCGGTGATGCAGATGCCGGTGAGCTCCGCCGAGGAGCCGGTGGGGAAGTCCGAGGACTGGAAGCAATACACGGCGCCGGTGTCCACCTCCGCCGCCATGGGGGAGGCGGCTGTGACACACAGCAGGGCCGCCAGGGCCAGCGCCAAGAGGCGCCGGCCCCATTTGGGATAACTGGAATCAGACATGGAAAAAACCTCCTATTTAACGTGTGCAGAGGTATTGTTTGCTAATTCCAGAAAAACTATACGGAGGCTCCAGAAAATCCCGGATTCTCCTCAGCAATATTCTCCGGGCCTCCCTTGGGTTTGAACTTTTTTGCCCTGATTTCAGGTGGTGATTTCAACAATTTTATTCTATTGACATTCCCGGGAATTCTATCCATAATTGAAGTAAAGCGGCAGCTGTATTGGGTCTGCCGCCGGGAAAAATCTGCGTTGTACACCTGAGTACGATGATACAAGGAGGTATACCATGGCAAAAGTAATAACCTTCGGCGAAATTATGATGCGCCTGAATCCGGCGGGCTATGAGCGGTTCCTCCAGGCGCACAGCTTCCAGGTCAGCTTCGCGGGAGGAGAGGCCAATGTGGCGGTTTCCCTGGCAAATTATGGGGTGGACGCCCTCTTCGTCACAAAGCTGCCGGACAGTGAGATCGGCCAGATGGCGGTGAACGATCTGCGCCGGGTGGGTGTGGACACCACGCGCATTGTCCGGGGCGGCGGAAGAATGGGCCTGTTCTTCCTGGAAAAGGGAGCGTCTCAGCGGGCCTCCAAGGTGATTTACGACCGGGCGGCCTCGGCCATTGCCCTGGCGAAGCCGGAGGACTTTGACTGGAGCGCCATTTTCGCAGGAGCCGATTGGTTCCACTTCACAGGCATCACTCCGGCCCTGGGTGGGGCGCTGCCTGCCATCTGCCTGGAGGCCTGCAAGGCGGCCAAGGAGCTGGGGCTCACGGTGAGCTGTGACCTCAATTACCGGAAGAAGCTGTGGACCAGGGAATCTGCCAGAGCGGTTATGACGGGCCTGATGCCCTATGTGGATGTGTGCATCTCCAATGAGGAGGACGCAAAGGACGTGTTCGGCATCGCGGCGGAGAACACCGACATTGAGGGCGGCAAGCTGGACCGGGCGGGCTATGTGAGCGTGGCAAAGCAGCTCACGGAGCGCTTCGGCTTCCGGAAGGTGGCCTTCACCCTGCGGGGAAGTATTTCCGCTACGGATAACGATTGGGCCGGGATGCTCTACTCCAATGGCACGGCCAGCTTCTCCAGAACCTACCGGATTCATATTGTGGACCGGGTGGGCGGGGGCGACAGCTTTGGCGGCGGCCTGATTTACAGCCAGCTCATGGGATATGACGACCAGCGGGCCATTGACTTTGCGGTGGCTGCCTCCTGCCTGAAGCACACCATTGAGCAGGACTACAACATGGTGTCGCTCAACGAGGTTCAGGCCCTGGCGGATGGAAACGGCTCCGGCCGGGTGCAGCGGTGACGCGCTTCTTTTTTGAGCCATAAATGTATCCAAAAATAAATACATAATTGTACAGCGGGAGGTGCATATGGAACACGAAAAATTCTCTTATCCATCGGCCCGGGCCCTTCTGGAGGAGGCCCGGCGCATGGGGGTGGCCCTGCCCTGGAGCGAGCGAACGGAGGCGCTGGCAGCACCGGTCACCCTGTCCGGCATCACCCTCCGGAACAGGCTGCTGGCCCAGCCCATTGAGGGCTTCGACGCCAACCCCGACGGCTCTCCCAGCCAGCGGTCCGTGGACCGGTACTGCGAGCTGGCCAGAGGCGGCTCCGGGGCGCTGTGGCTGGAGTCCGTGTCCGTGAATCACCAGGGCCGCTCCAATCCCATGCAGCTCTGGATCACCCGGGAAAACTGGCAGTCCTTCCGGGACCTGGCCGCCCGGATTCGGGAGAGCGCCCCGGGGCCGGTGTATCTGGTGCTCCAGCTGACCCATTCCGGCAGAAACAGCAATCCGGATGGAACGCCCACCCCCATTTGCGCATTCCACAGCCGGGCCATTCCCAAGGAAAACGAGACCATCATCCCGGACGAGGCCCTGGAGGCTCTGGAGGAGGACTATGTCCAGGCCGCGCTGCTGGCGGAGCGGGCGGGCTTTGACGCCGTGGATGTCCGGGCCTGCCATGGCTACCTCATCAACGAGCTGTTTGCGGCGGTCAACCGCCCCGGCCGGTATGGGGGCTCCTTTGAAAACCGGACCCGTCTGCTTCTAAACATTGTGGACCGGATTCACAAGGTGTCCTCCGTCACCGTTGGGGTGCGCATCAATCTGTATGACGGCATTCCCTACCCCGACGGCTGGGGGGTGGATATCCGGGACGGGAGGAAAATGGACCTGGCGGAGCCGCTGCGCCTCATTGCGCTGCTCTATGCCCACGGCGTCCGCCTGCTCAATGTGAGCTGCGGCGTGGGGGCCTACGCCCCCTTTGTCATCCGGCCCTATGACACCGGCGGCCCCACGCCCTGGGAGCATCCCCTGGAGGGGATTGGACGGATGCAGACCTGTGCGCGGCTGGTGAAGGAGGCCGCCCCGGAGGCGGTGGTCATTGCCTCGGCCTTCTCCTGGCTTCGGGAGGCCGCTCCGCCGGTGGCGGCGGGGGGAATTGAGGCGGGGTGGTATGACATCGCCGGCTTTGGCAGGGAGTCCATCGCCTATCCCAATTATGCCAATGAGATTCTGCAGACCGGAGCGCTCCGGCGGGAAAACTGCTGCGTCACCTGCTGCGGCTGCACCAACCTGATCAAAAAGAGCGGAAAAATGCTCCGCTGCATTATGAAGTCCAGACTGGGAAAGCCGGAACCCTAGGCCGGCGGCCCGGACAAAAGAACATGGAGCCGCCGGGCCCCTTCTCCGGGAACGGTCCGGCGGCGGAAGGGAGATTGCTATGAACTACAAATTCGGTCTCATTGCTAAGGACATAAAAAACTCTGTCACGCCGCTGGTCTATCAGGCCTTTGCCGGGGATCTGGGCCTGGAGGAGCACTTCGAGATTCTCAACATCCCCGAGGACAGACTCCGGGAGACCCTGGAGTATGCCCGGGCCAATTTCAATGGCTTCAACATCACCATGCCCTACAAGCAGGCGGCCCTTCCGTACATGGATGAGCTGGACGAGAGCGCCGTGAAGTGCGGCTCCACCAACACCGTGCTGGTCCGGGAGGGAAAGCTCATTGCCTACAATACCGACGGCTGGGGGCTGATCCGTGCCCTGGCGGACCAGGGGATTCCCGTAAAGGGAAAGCGGATTGTGATGCTGGGAGCCGGAGGCGTGGCCTGCTCCATCGCCTATAACCTCAGCGTGAACCAGGCTGCCCAGGTGGATGTGGTGAACCTCTTCCTGGAGCAGGCGGAGGCGCTGTGCCGGAAGTTCGGAGCGGGCTTCACTCCCTACCCCCTGGACTATGAAGTGCTGGAGGAGCGCTGCAAGGGGGCGGACCTGTTTATCAATGCCTCCGTCATGGGGCAAATCGGCTATGACGAGTTCCAGACCCTCTCCTTCCTGGACGGCCTGGTGCCGGGCGCGGCGGTATTTGATGTGAATTACTCCAACCCCAACTCCAAGCTGGTGCCCGCCGCTCTGTCCAAGGGAATGCCCGCCTTTAAGGGCCGGCGCATGACCGCCTGCCAGGGCATCCGGGCTATGGCCATCTGGACCGGCAGGGAGCCGTCCAGGGACGCGGTGGAGGCGCTGATTGCCCGGTTTGAACGGATGGATCAGGAGGGCTGAGAAAGATGGAGAAAACCGTTGCCTTTTTTCACACCACCATGAATACGCCTCTGCCCCTGAAGCAGGCCTTTCACAGCCGCTTCCCCGGGGCCAGTCTCATCACGGTGATGGATGACAGCGTCCTGCCGGAGGTTATTGCCAACGGCGGGAGCTTTACCCCCGGGATTGTGCGCCGGCTGGTCAGCTTCGGGAGCAATGTGCAGATGCAGGGAGCGTCCGTTGCGGTGTGCATGTGCACCACCCTCACCGAAGCGGTGGCCCAGGCGGGGCTGGCCCTGGACATCCCCTTTATCACCATTGACGGCCCCATGCTGGCCCAGGCGGTGACGGAGGGGGAGCGGGTCGCTCTGCTGATTACGGCCAATACCACCTTCCGGGCCTCCAGCCGCTCCGCGCGGCAGGCAGCCATCCGGACCGGCCGGGAGCAGGTGGAGATTGACACCATTCTGGTGGAGGGGGCTTTCGAGGCCCTGAACCAGGCCCACGACAAGGCCCTTCACGACCGGCTGATTGCCGGGGCGGCCCGGAAGGCGGCCCTGACCCATGACGTGATTGCCCTGGCACAGGTCAGCATGGTGGATGCAGCCGGGCTGCTGGAGGATTTGCCGGTTCCGGTGCTCACCAGCCTGAAATCCGGCATCGAGCAGCTGAGTCAATATATTGAGGAGTAAGCAATGAAGAGACTGTACTTTATTTATACCATTCCTGGCTTTTATAACGGGCTCTATCAGCCGGTGATGGCCCGGGCCTTTGACCACCGGGAGGACGTGGAGGTTCGCTTTCTGATGGACAGCAGCCTCCTGCTGGACACCCTGGCCAACGGGGCGGAGCCGACGGCGGCGGTGGAGCGGCGGCTTCTCCACTTTGCCGAGAGCTGCGAGTGCGCCGGGGCGGACTGCATTGTTGTGGGCTGCACGGCGGTGAACACAGCCACCAAAAAGGTGGCTGGCCTGATGGATATCCCGGTGCTCAGTGTGGATGAGCCTGTGATTCAGAGGGTGCTGGCCGACGGAAAAAAGAAAATTGCCGTCCTGAGCCACACACCCATCAACGCCATGACCATCCGCCGCCGCCTTCTGGCGGAGAATCCCCAGGTGCAGGTGGAGCTGTTCCCGGTGGCGGGAGCGGGGGATGCATTCAACGCCGGACGGCTGGAGGAGTTCCGCGCCCTGATGAAGGCCGGGGCGGAGGCCATCCCGGAGGGCTTTGACGCCATTGTGCTGGGGCACATTTCCGCCGAGGAGGTGGACTTCTCCCAGGTGAAGACGCCGGTCTATCCCACAGGCCGCTGGTGCATCGAGGCCATTGAAAAAATCTTAGAGGAAGTGTGAGGGAGACTGCCATGAAAATCAAACAGGTCACAGCCATGATCCTGCGGTATCAGTACGAAAACGGCATCGCGGACGCCCAGAACTACTTCTCCACCCGCAACGCGGTGCTGGTGGAGGTGGAGACGGACACCGGCCTCCGGGGCATCGGAGAATCCGCCTGCTTTGGGGGCCCGGCGGAGAGCACCAAGTACATTGTGGAGCGGGAGCTGGCGCCGCTGATTGTGGGGGAGGACCCCACCAACATCGAGTATATCTGGAAGAAAATCTTTGACCGGACCCGCCAGCACGGCAGAGGCGGCATCATTATGGCTGCCATGAGCGGCATCGATGTGGCGCTGTGGGACATTCTGGGAAAAATCGCAGGTCTGCCGGTGTACAAGCTCCTGGGGGGCTATACCGACAAGCTGCTGCCCTACGCCAGCTCCGGCTTCTACTCCAGAGGCAAGGACACCAAGGCCCTGGCCCAGGAGGTGGGGAATTATTTCGAGCAGGGCTTCCGCTACGCCAAAATCAAGGTGGGCCGCAACCCCGAGGTGTTCCTCTCCCCGTTGCCCAACATGCCCTTCACCCAGGAGTGCAACTACTCCCTGGAGGAGGATCTGGAGCGGGTGGAGGCCTGCTGCAAGGTGGCCGACGAGTTCGGCGCAAAGCTGATTGTGGACGCCAACAACACCTGGAACACCTTTACCGCCATTAAAATGGGCAAAATCTTTCAGAAGCTGGGGGTTTTCTGGCTGGAAGAGCCGCTGCACCTGGACAACATCGAGGGCTCCGTGGAGCTGGCGGCGGCACTGGATATGCCGGTGGCAGGCTATGAGTCCGAGGTGGGCCTGTACCGCTTCCGGGAGCTGATCCGGCGCCATGCGGTGGACATCGTGCAGCCGGACGTCATCTGGAGCGGCGGCTTTACGGAGTGCCGCAAGATCGCAAACTTTGCCCATGCCCACAACATGCCCTGCCTTCCCCATGTGTTCTCCTCCGCTGTCAGCCTGGCGGCCAACGCCCACTTCCTGGCCTCCATCTGTAACGCCGGCATTCTGGAGCTGGACCGGAACGTCTACCCCCTGCGGGATGAGTTGCTGGAGGAGCCCATTGTGGTGGCTCCGGACGGCTACATTCACATGAGCGACAAGCCGGGCCTGGGCATCGAGCTCCGGGAGGACACCATTCAAAAGTACCGCGTGGATCTGTGAGGCACTGAGAAAGGCCCGGGGGTTCCTCAAGGCCTCTCCCGGACCAAAACCTTAGTGCGTTGTAACTTCTTAAAATCGACTACGGATCGCTATAAGGGCCGTGATTCTACGAACCGTAGGGGAGGGTCATGACCCTCCCGCAGTACGGGACGTCCTTTCCCGGCGCACCCGGGCGAATCCGAAAATCCTTTCACTCTGGAACCAAACAGGCCCGGGTGGGCCCGTTTGGTTCCGGGAGGGTCATGACCCTACCCTACCATGCACCAAAGTTATATTTTAAAAGTTACAACGTATTAGGGGCTGGCTCAAAAGGAGGTTTTGAGCCAGCCCCACGCCGGTTTTGCCATCAGATTAGTACAGCTTCACAGCGGGACCCTGCCGCAGCTGGGGACAGTCCGGAACGTACTGGAGAAATTCTACCGGATAGCCGTTTGGGTCCTGGCACCACATCTGCCAGTTTCCATCCCGGGCAATCCGGGGCGGGGTGGTAACCGGCACGCCCGATTCCTGCAGCCGCCGGTAAAGGGCCTGAATGTCCTCCACCCGGAAGGCCAGGTGGTTTCGGCCTAGAGCCGTGCCCAGAGGGAACTGCTCCGGACGGGGATAAAACAGCTCCACACAGGAGCCGTCCGGGAACTGCACCGTGACAATCCAGGGTGTTCCCTTGGGTTCTTCGATTTCCATGATGATGCGGCCACCCAAAAGTCCGGTGTAGAACCGGATGCTTTTCTCCATATCCCGGGTGGAAATGCCGCCGTGTGCGAGACCGGTTACCATTGCTTAATTCCCCCTGATGAAAGTATATTGAAGGGAAATTCTTTGAAATCCCTTGTAGTTTCTGGAATAATGTGGTACAATCGTTCATAATAATGGGAAGCTTTATTGAGTGAGCAAAGCCGGAGTGCTCCGGATGTATAGATTACGATATAGAAAAGATGGGTGTGGTGCGACTTGTCAGAAAAAAAGGTTGCGGTTACAAACGAGATATACGCGATTGTAAAGGAGCAGATCATTACCATGCAGCTGCTTCCCGGTCAACTGCTGATGGTACAGCATATTTCCGATGAAAACGGCATCAGCAGAACGCCGGTCCGGGAGGCGCTGGTCCGCCTGCGGGAGGAGAACCTGCTGGAGGACGCGGACGGCCGGAAGTTCCGGGTGACCCAGATTACCTGGAAGATGATCAGCGACCTCTACGAGGCCCGGAAAGCCATTGAGCTCTACGCGGTGGCAGAGGTGGCGCCGGTTGTGACCAAGACGCAGATTGCCGCTCTGAAAAAGCTGGTGTCCGCCATGGAGCGCTGCTATGAGCGCCGGGATTTCCAGGCGTCCTTTGAGCATGATATGGCATTTCACAACAAAATCCTGGAGATTTGCGGGAATCAGGTGATCATCAACTGGATGAACCGGATGCGGGATCAGCAGCAGCGGATCCGCTACCTGTCCGTGGGAAGCGAATCCCGCATGGCGGGGAGCCTGGCGGAGCACAAGGCGATTCTGGACCGGCTGGAGCAGCACGACCCGGAGGGAGCCAAAAACGCCATGTTCCAGCATTTGGACCGGGCGCTGCGGGATATGCTGAAGCTCCGGGATCAGGGCTATTTTGTATCCGCCCAGGTGATCCGGGATTCCTGATGTGAATAAAATCTCCCTGCAAAGCAACTGCCGCAATCGGCGGGAGCCGGGGGCTGTCTCAAAAAGAGTTTTGAGATAGCCCCCTGTTTTTTATTTGTTGTTCATGCGCTGAAACTCATTGGGGGTGTATCCGGTGATTCGCTTGAAGGTGCGGTTGAAGTAGGAGGTATCGTTGAAGCCCACTTTTTCGGCAATTTCAAAGATATAACCGCAGTCCGACTCCAGAAGCAGCTCCTTCGCCTTGTCAATCCGCAGCATGAGAATGTAGTTGATGATTCCCATGTGCATCACGTCCTTGAACTTTCTGCACAGGTGGTATTTGCTGAAGTTGGCAATGTTGGCCAGCTCGTCCAGGGTGATGGCGGAGGTGTAATTCTCCTCAATATAGCGAATGACGCTCTCAATGGGATCGGGCGGTGTGTTCCGCTCTCCGGCGGAGCAGGCCTCCGGAGGCTCAGGGGCCACCCGCACAATGGAATCGGCGTGGAGGGGCCCTGCCATGGAGGAGAGCAGCGCCTGGGCTGCGGCGGGGAGCTGCTCCAGGGTGTGCTGTGTGCTCACATGGATGCTACAGGTGTGAAGGAACTGGTTCTTGATGCAGATGCGAAGCCGCTCACAGATGCTGAGAAGCCGGTCGTCGGGGGAGATGGCCAGGGTGCTGGCCTTTACCTGCTGCAGAAGCAGGAAGCCGCCGTTTTCATAATAGACGGAGAAGCCGGTGCCGTATTCCGACAGGAACCCGTCAATGTACTGTTCCAGCTTGGACAGAAGCTCCTCCTCGTTTCCCACCACGGAGCGCAGGGCGCCGTAATTGTCAAACTGCAGGCCGGAGAGGTAGAAGCCGCTGCCGGTGACGTCAAAGCCCTTTATGTACAGGCTCTGCTGCACGGTGTCCGGAGAGATAGTCCTTCCCTGGAGGTAGGAGAGCAGAAGCTCTTTGAAATTGGCCCCGGCGTCCTGGGTGGCGGCGGGCAGATGGGAGCGCATGTCGCAGGCGCTGGCAATTTTGTCCAGAAGCTGCTCCGCGTTTTTGGGGTTTACAATGGTGCTTTTCAGCAGATAGTCGTAGGCTCCGGCCCGGAAGGCCTCCTTAATGAAGTCGATGTTATTGTGACAGCTGAGGACGATAAAAATCGCGGTGGGGCACAGCTGCTTTCCCTCCCGGATCAGCTGAATGCCGTTGAACTCCGGCATGTACATGTCGGTGATTACAACATCCGGCTGATTCTTGTGGATGGACTCCAGGGCCGCCTTGGCGCTGGAGAGGGTGTCGATAATCTGAAAGCCCTTTTTCGCAAAGCAGACCAGGGATTCCAGACCCACCCGGACCAGCTCATCGTCATCTACCAGAATTACCTTATACATGACTTGCCTCCTCAGGGAATGATGGGCACAATGATTTGTACCTTGGTGAATTGTTCCTTTTGACTCTCAATTCCGATGCCGTATTCTCTGCCGCACAGAAGCCGGATTCGCTTGTTGATGTTGCCGATGGCCACGCCCATGTAGCGGTCCGAGCTTTTTTGGGTGTTGTTCAGAATCGGGAAGATATCCTCCGCGGCGATGCCCACGCCGTTGTCGAATACCTCAATGACAATGCGGTATCCCCGGCGGAAGAGACTGACCCGGATGTGGCCGTTGGTGCGGCCCGCGTCCAGAAAACCGTGGTAAATGCTGTTTTCCACAATGGGCTGAACGATGAACTTGGGAATCTTCATCTGCATCTGGAGAGGGTCCAGCCGGAATTCATAGTCAAACACGTCGTTGAAGCGGATTTTCTGGGAGGAGAGATAGGCGTCCACATAGGTCATCTCCTCCTCAATGGTCACATAGTCGGAATCATTCCGGGCACAGGCCCGGAGGAGAATGTCCAGAGACTGGGCGGTGTGAACCACGTCGTCCATCCGGTTGGCGGAGGCCAGCCACTGAATGTTGTTCAGGGTGTTGTAAATGAAATGGGCGTTGATCTGATTCTGGAGCACCTCAATTTCCGAGGTCCGCTGCTCCGCGTTCAGGCGGTTGATCTCCTCCAGGGAGTCGTGGTATTCCCGGAACCGCTCCAGATAGGAGGTGCACATGGTGCCGATCTCGCTGCTCCAGCCGGTGTACGCGGTGATTTTGGCCTCCATGGAGGGATTGCGCATGGTGTGCAGCAGGTTTTTGGCGGGGGTGATGAAATAAACGCGCAGAAGGAGGAGGGCCAGCCCCGTAAAGATCAGAGCCAGCAGCAGGGCGGCGGGAATCAGGGGGGCAAACTCCTGCCAGGCGCCGGAGAGGTTGGAGGTGGGGTAGATGACCACCAGGGAATAGGCGGCATTCAGCCGGGAGAAGAGGTAGAGGGCCTTTCCCCGGTAGGGGTTGGTGTGCACCAGATAGCCGGCGTTCAGGTTCCCGGCGGAGGGATACTGCTCCAGTGGAAAGATATTGCCGCTGGTGCAGCCCGAAGCGGCGATGGCGTCTCCGGAATCCAGAATGTACCAGGAGCAGGGCTCCCCCCCGGAGAGACGGGCCACGGTCTGCTCCACGGCGGGGGAGATATCCCCCAGCTCCGCTCCGTCCGGAGGGGAGAGGGTGACCAGGGCCGCGTGGAGGGTGCTGCCCTCCAGCCGGAGAAGATAGCTCTGACTCTTGAAATAAAACAGAAGAGAAGCCACCAGAAGGGGAACCGCCACGGCGAGGGAAACCGAAAGGCACACCAGGGTGGAGAGGGACATGTTTCTCAGGCTCCTGCGCATTTTCTGAATCATATGAGACCTCCGGCTGAAAAAACATTCTGTGCTGCAGCTGCCGGGGCCCTGTTCGGGCGGTTTCGGCAGCTGTCACCATTATATCTAAAATGTATGCAAAATACAAGGCAAAAATGAAGACAGAAAAGGCGGAAGGAGGGAGGCGGAAAATGGAGTATTTTGCGGAAATTGGCGGGTGATTTCGCAAAATCGTTCAATTTATACCAAACAACCTGGAAAAAATCCGATTTAAGTTGTTCAAAACGGCAAAATTCGATTTCGCGTTTTAAGCAAAATGCACATGGGTGCAAGATCGTTCCAGCAGCGGCTCAGGAACTTTGCCAACATTATTTAATTACAAGGAGCGTACTCCTGCGCTATAATAAGGGCCATGAAGACCCCTAAAAAAATAAACAGGAGGAAGTCAAAATGAAAAAACTGTTCGCAATGCTGTTGGTATTTGCAATGCTGTTCGCTTTGACAGCCTGCGCCACCAACAAAGAACCCGGCACCCCCGATTCCACAACCGCCAGCACCGGTGACACATCCAAAGACACCACCTCCGGCAATGAGGACACCACGGAGCCTGCCTCCTCTGACCCCATTCGGATCGGCGTGGTCTCCACCTTCTCCGGCTCCAACTCCGGCCACGGCCAGTATTGCAAGGAGGGCGTGGAGCTCTGGCTGGACAATGTGAATGCCAACGGCGGTATTCTGGGCCGCCCCGTAGAAATTGTCTACGAGGACAACGGCGAGACCAACCAGGAATACCAGAACGCTTTCATTAAGATGCTCAGCGAGGACAATGTCAGCGCCATCTACAGCAACGGCTATTCCGATCAGGTCACCCTGGTTTCCCCCGATGTGGAGAGCTATGGAATCCCCTTCCTGGCGGGCAACAGCTCCCAGGCCTGCCTGGACAGCGGATATGACTATTACTGGATGCTCCGCCTGTCCGACGCCATTGTCTCCCCCACCATGGCCAACGCCTGTGTTGACCTGCTGTCCATGACCAATGTGGCGCTGCTGCAGGTCAATGACAGCTACGGCGACGGCATGGCCGAGTATGTGGTGAAGGCCCTGGAGGGGAAGAACGTGAATGTGGCCCTCCGGCTGAGCTTCGACGCCGAGGAGACCCAGTTCAACTCCTACCTGGCCCAGGTGCAGAACGCCGGTGTGGACGGCATCATCGCCATTGCCCACCAGGATCAGGCCGCTCTGCTGATGATGCAGGTGGACGCCCTTGGCTTTGATGTTCCCCTCATGGGCTGCTCCCAGTTCGCCACCTCCCTGGCCATTGACACTGCCGGTGAGACCGCCGACGGCTGGTATTCTCTGGCTGACTGGACCTGCGAGGTCAATTCCGAATCCGGCGCCGCCTTTGTGAACGCTTACCGGGAAAAGTACGGCCGTGACCCCGACATGCAGTCCGTCTGCTCCTATGATGCCATGCTGCTGCTCCAGGACGCCATTGAGAGAGCCGGAACCGACGATCCCGCTGCCATCAACGCAGCCCTGTATGAGACCAACAACGTGGTGGGCGCCATGACCACCTACACCTGCGACCCCAACTCCGAGACCGCTTCCCACTGCCTCGGCCAGAGCATTTTCCTCACCCAGACCGTGAATGGCTCCGGCAAGCTGATTGATATTGCCAAGCGCTGATTTTCTTCGATCCTTTCCTCCATGAACCCCTTTTACCCAGGCGATTTCCGCATACGGCTAAGGCCGTATGCGGAAATCGCCGAAGCAGCAATCCACCGTATTTTGTTTGAAAGGGTGCCCCATTATGTATCTTCAACTTCTCATTGTAGGCATTGCCATGGGTATGATCTATGCCCTTTTGTCCCTGGGCATTGTGCTGCTGGTTCGCGCCGTGGGCGTTCTGAACTTTGCGGAGGGCCAGCTCTTTATGCTCGGCGCCTACGTCACCTATGCGCTGACCTATCAGGCGGGACTGCCGCTCTATGCCACGCTGATCATTGCGATTGTGATTTTTGCCCTGTTTGGCGTGCTGTTCATGTTCTCCGTGTACTGGCCCCTGCGGAAATCCACCTGGGGGGCTACCATTATCATCAGCTGCCTTGGAGCCTCCACGGTGATTAAAGAGGTGGCGAAGCTGATCTGGGGGAGCAATCCCCTGGTGTATGAGCCCCTGGTAAAGGGAACCATTTCCATTGCCGGCGCAAAGCTGGAGTATCAGTATCTGTTTATCATCGCCATTTGTATTGTGATGATCATTGGCGTGGAACTTTTGTTTGAAAAATTATATGTGGGCCGCATTATGCAGGCGGCCGCGCAGAATAAATATGCCGCGGAGCTTCTGGGCATTGCCACCGTTGTCACTGTGGCGGTGACCTACGCCCTCAGCGCCACGCTGGTCGGCGTGGGCGGCTGGCTGGTGGCCCCGCTGTTTCTGGTGAGCACATCCCTGGGAGATTTCCTGCTGAAGGGCTTCGCGGGCATGGTGATCGGCGGCTACGGTAGCATCAAGGGCGCCGTAATCGGCAGCATTTTCGTGGGAATTGCCGAGTCCTTCTCCGTTCTGATTACCTCCACCTACAAAAACGCAATCGTATTCCTGATTCTCATTATTTTCCTGATCGTGAAGCCAAAGGGCCTGTTCCGTCCCAAGATTTCCGAGAAAGCGTGAGCGCCATGACAAAAACAAAGAAGATGAACTGGAAGCGGCTTATTCTGGTCTTGGTTCTGAGCCTGGGGGTATTGTTCCTGTTCTATGGTCTCATCCCCCGGATCTCCGGAACCTATACCATCACGGTCCTCAACGGGGCGCTCATCTATTATGTGGCCAACATCGGCTGTGCCCTGATGCTGGGGCAGTGCGGCCTTGTGTCCTTTGCCTCTGTGGCCTTTATGGGCATCGGCGGCTATGCCAGCGCCCTGCTCTCTGTCCGGCTGGGACTCAACCCCTTTGCCTCCATGGTGCTGGCCGCCGCGCTGGCCATGGCGGCTGCCTGGCTCCTGGGCCTTGCGCTGATGCGGCTGAACGGAACCTTCTTCACCTTCTCCACCATTGCCCTGGTGCAGATCTGCTACACCATTTTTAACGGCTGGAAGGAAGTGACCGGCGGCCCCAACGGCATCCCCCAGATTCCCGGCTTTCGCCTGTTTGGGTGGGAGGCAAAGACCTATTTTGCCAATTACTACATATTAATAACCCTCTGCATTGTGGCCGCGGCGGTTGCCATCCGGCTGAAGAAAACCAACCTGGGCCGGGCCATGAGCTCCGTCCGGGACAATGAGCTGGTTGCCATGAGCATGGGCGTCAACGTGTTTCGGACGAAGGTGGTGGCCTTCGCCATCTCCGCCGCCTACGCCGGTTTCGCGGGAGCGGCCCTGGTGCACAGCAGCCACTATGTGGTGTCCACCTACTTCACCTTTGACAATGCCACCACCTATATCATCCAGGTGATGGTGGGCGGCGTGTACAATGTGGTGGGCGTGTTCCTGGGTACCATCCTCATCACCATGCTGCCGGAGTGGCTGCGGCCCCTCCAGGAGTACATCCGGCTGGTCTACGGTCTGGGCGTGATTCTGCTGATGATCTTTATGCCCATGGGAATGTGGGGCTCCATGAGCGCCCTGGTAAAGAGAATCAAACGGAAGCTGCACATCCGGAGCAAGATGACTACCATAGGCTGCGGAACTTTTGCACAGGAGGCTGAGACGCAATGAACCCTATTCTGAAGCTGACCGATGTAAACAAGAGCTTCGGCGGTGTTGTGGTTGCGGATCACGTCAACCTCTCCCTGCTGCCGGGAGAAATCCACGGCCTGATCGGCCCCAACGGCGCGGGGAAAACCACCCTGCTGAACCTCATCTCCGGCATTTATGAGATGGACAGCGGAAAAATTGAATTCTGCGGGAAGGATATCAGCAAAATGCCGGCCCACAACCGGGCGCGGATGGGCCTGGGCCGCACCTTCCAGACCCCCCGCTTTCTGGATAAGACGGACATCGAAGAAAACCTGATGATTGCCAACGACCTGTCTCACAGGATTTCCTTCTTCCGCTCCTTCTGCTCCAAAAAGGACAGGAGCTATTTGAGGCTGCTGGAGGAGCTGACGGGAATCGCGGGCTTTACCTTCCACCTGGAGGACGACATCTCCAGCCTGACCTTTGGACAGCGGAAGCTGCTGGAGATCATCCGGGCCATTCTGGCCCGGCCCAAGGCCATCCTCATTGACGAGCCTGCGGCAGGCCTGAACGGCGCGGAGATTCAGAATGAGATCCGGCTGCTCCAGTGGGCCACCGGACACATGGGCGTGGGCATTTTGCTCATTGAGCACTCCATGGACATGATCATGAGCGTCTGCCAGACCATAACCGTGCTGAACTTCGGCTGCGTGATTGCCTGCGGCACGCCGGACGAGATCGCCGGAAATGAAGACGTCATTACCGCGTATTTGGGGAGAGATACGGATGCTGAAGATTAAGGACTTGCATGTAAAATACGGCTCCATCGAGGCGGTAAAGGGCATTGATCTGGAGGTGGGTGACCACTCCATCGTCTGCCTCATCGGCAGCAACGGCGCGGGAAAGACCTCCCTTCTGAAGGCCATTTCCGGCATGGTGGAGCACACAGGCGTGGTGGAGTGGAACGGGGAAAACATCTCCAGCTATAACAGCGTGAGCATTGCCAAGCGGGGAGTTCAGCATGTGCCCGAGGGCCGGCAGGTGTTCCCCGGACTGACGGTGTTTGAGAACCTGGAGGTAGGCTGCATCAACTGGCGGGGCTACTTCGGCAAGCCGGACTATGAAAAGGAACTGGAATATGTCTACACCATGTTCCCCCGGCTGAAAGAGCGCCGGAATCAGCTGGCCTGGAGCCTTTCCGGCGGCGAGCAGCAGATGCTGGCCATTGGCCGGGCCCTCATGGGCCGCCCCAAGATCCTGCTGCTGGACGAGCCCTCCATGGGCCTTGCGCCGCTGGTGATTGACGAGCTGTTTGATAAAATCATGGAAATCAACAACACGGGTCTGCCCGTGCTGATGGTGGAGCAGAATGCCCGGAAGGCCCTAAAGGTTTCGGACTATGCCTATGTGATCAGCCAGGGAAAAATCAGCATGGAGGGCCGGTCCCAGAAGCTGATTCACGATGACCAGGTGATTGCCACCTATTTCGGAAAGCACTGGAAATCCAGCAAACAAAGACTGTAAAGGAGCGCTTACATCATGAATACGAAGGAATTCATTGTTGAAAACAAGGTCATTGTGATTTGCCGCAAGGTGTATGGAGACAGCCTCCTGAGGCTGGCCGAGGCTCTGTACGACGGCGGCGTAAAGATGATTGAGGTGACCTTTGACCAGGCGGACCCGGACTGCACGGAGAAGACCACCGGCGCCATGAGAATGCTGCAGGAGCGGTTCCGGGGCGCCATGCGGTTCGGGGCCGGCACGGTGCTGACCACGGAGCAGGTGGATGCGGCCTGCGAGGCAGGGGGAGAGTATATGATCTCTCCCAACACCAACCTCCAGGTCATTGCCAGAACCAAGGAGCTGGGCCTGGTCTCCATTCCAGGCGCCATGACCCCTACGGAAATTCTCACCGCCCACGACGCGGGGGCGGACTTTGTGAAGCTGTTCCCCGCCTCCTACCTGGGCATGTCCTATGTGAAGGACATCACCGCCCCCATCAGCCATGTGAAGCTCCTGGCCACCGGCGGCGTCAACGAGACGAACTTCGGCGGCTATCTGGACGCCGGGTTTGTGGGCGCTGGCGTATCCAGCCGCCTGGCGGACCGGAAGCTGATTGCCGCCGGGAATTTTGAGGAGATCACCGCCCGGGCCCGGGCCTTTGCGGCCATCTGCGCGGGACAGCGCTGAGGAAGGGGCCTGCAGATGGAGCGGAAAAAATTTGTGGGCTTCGGAGAGCTGCTGCTCCGGCTGGCCCCCGACGGCTACCTGCGCTTTCCCCAGGCGGAGCGCTTCAACCTCAACTACACCGGCGCGGAGGGAAATATGGCGGTGACCCTGGCCTACATGGGTATGCCCGCCGAGCTGGTGACCAAGCTGCCGGACCATGAGATCGGCCGCTGCGCCCAGCGAACCCTGGCAAAGTACGGGGTGCAGACGGGCCACATCGCCTATGGGGGAGAGCGGCTTGGGGTGTATTACCTGGAGCGGGGCGCCTCCCAGCGGCCCTCCAAGATTATCTACGACCGGAAGCACTCCTCCTTCGCCGAGGCGGAGCCCGGGGAGTACGACTGGGATGAGATTTTTCAGGACGCCGGTTGGTTCCACTTTACGGGTATCACCGCTGCCCTCAGCGATAAGACCGCCGCAGCCTGCCGGGAGGCCTGCGCCGCTGCAAAGCGCCACGGTGTCCGGGTGAGCTGCGACCTCAACTACCGCAAGAGCCTCTGGACCACGGAGCGGGCCCAGGCGGTGATGCGCCCTCTCATGGAGTATGTGGATGTGCTCATTGCCAATGAGGAGGATTCGGAGAAGGTTCTGGGCGTCAGCGCCGCCCGCACCGATGTGATTGCCGGAAAGCTGGATGTGGAGGGCTACCGGGAGCTGGCGGAGAAGCTGACGGAAAGCTATGGCTTCCAGGCCGTGGCCATCACCCTCCGGGAGTCCATCTCCGCGTCGGTGAACAATTGGTCGGCGCTTTTGTACACCGGCGGCCGGGCCTACCACTCCCGGAAATACACCATGCAGATTGTGGACCGGGTGGGCGGGGGAGACTCCTTTGCCTCCGGATTGATTTACGCCATGCTGTGGGATTTTGATCCCCAGAAAACCGTGGAGTTCGCGGCAGGAGCCTCCTGCCTGAAGCACTCCATTGAGTTTGACTTCAACCTCTCCACCCCGGAGGAGGTATACCAGCTGATCCAGGGCGACGGCTCCGGCCGGGTGGTGCGCTGAAAAAATCGATGCTCCCTCCCGGAAGACAGTGGAAATGCTGTCTTCCGGGAGGGAGCGGTTTGTCTGCCGGAGGCAAAGAGGCGGCTTAGAGCGCGCCTCCCTCAGGCCTTGTGCAGACGGAGCCACAGGGGGCGGCTGCACAGCAGGGCGGCTGTGCCGAAGAGGGCGCAGAGGATGTAGCTCCCCATGCCGCACTCCATGGGGGACAGGAGCCGGAGAATGGAGATCCGGTCAAAGAGGGGGATCCCCAGGGAGGCCAGGGCGGCGGGCAGGAGGAAGACTGCCGCGTTTACCAGAAGAGCCTGATTCTGACCGGGGCAGCAGAGGGACAGGGCGCAGATGCCCATGGCCAGGCACAAAAGCACCAGCAGCCGCAGAAGCAGGTATCCGAGAAGGGCCGCCCACAGGGGAAGCGCCCAGGAGAAGGGCTCGAACATGGCAAGGCTCCCCATGGGCGCCCTCAGCCCGCCGAAGCCGGAGTAGGTTGCCCCAATCAGGGTCAGCTCCCGGGCCGTAAAGACCAGCCAGAGCAGAAGGGCCACAGTTGCCGCCAGAGTCATTTTCTTTCTCCACAGCCTCCTGGCGCTGGGACTGCTGCGGAGCTGGGCGGTCATGCGGGACTGGTTTTCAAATGCGAACAGGCCGGACAGCCCCAGCACAAGAAACAGCATCAGGAATAGACCTCTGGAGCGCTGGGCATTTCCGGAATTGGCGTTCATGAGGGCGGCGTAGGGGACAGGGTTTACCAGGTAATGATCCCCGCCCTCTGCCAGCATCCCCTCCACCCGGGAGATGAGGCCCGTTAAGCTCTCCATGGTCTCCCCAACGCCGAAGCTGTCCTCCCGGAGCTTCAACCGCTCCAGCTCCTGCCGGAGAGAATCCAGGGTGTCCTGGGTCACAAGGCCCTGGTACTGGATTTCATAGGCTGCCGCGCCGGTGTCGTAGAGCTGGGTGTCCACGGGAGGGGCGTCCAGATACCAGACCATCCAGATGACCGCCGCCAGGAGCACCAGGGCGCCCCGCTGCTGCCACAGGAGCTTGTGCACTTCCAGCCCGAACAGGCGCAGGCGGCCCAGAAGCCAGGAGACGGGCTTTTGCAGCTTGCCAAAGAGCCGCAGCAGGGGATTGGGGCTGGACACCGGACGTTTTTTGGCCTGGAGTGCCACACACGCGGCCCCCGCTCCCAGAAGTCCCGGAGCCAAAAGCATTAGGGTCAGCCCACAGCCCCGGACGGCATGGCCGAAGAGGTTGAGATTCAAATAGCGCAGGAAAATTCGCGGAATGTCCACCAGAGCAAACAGGTTGACATAACGTAAAATTACCAGAGAATAGCTGTCGGGAATCAGGGTAAACACCGCGTACTCCGCGCCCAGCAGCAGCCCGGCGGCCACAATGGCCAGCTGCAGGTTGGAAACCGCCTGGAGCACGGCCCAGAGAATCAGACCCAGGAGCCACATGCCAACGATGCGGAAGAGGAGGTCATATAGGAGAAACTGCCCCAGGGTCATGACCTCCGGCAGACCCCGGAAGATAGAGATGGACTGGACGTTTCGGCTCAGATCCCCCAGTCCGCCGTAGACCAGGGCGGCGGTGAGGAGCCGCCCGCCAGCGATGGTCACCGTGGCCAGGACAGCGCCCAGGAGCATGAGAAAGATCCGCCGAAGGGCCAGGGCGCTGCGCCCGGCCCTGGAGCCGTAAATCAGGCTCCACAGCCCCCGCTTCCGCTCCTGCACAAAGCACAGGGCCAGGGCGGTCATAAACACCAGGGCTGAGTAGCTGGGGAGATTGTCGCCCAGGGCCTTGGTGATGGCCAGGTCATTGTCCAGCCGGATCTCCACGGCCTCCGGAAAATCCCCGTCGGTCTTTTGGATGTTCCGGCTGCTGAAGCTGTTTTCCCCGTAAAAAATGGACATGGCGGACATCTGCCGGGCGTTTTGGTGGACGGTGTCCAGATAGCCGGGGTACTCCGCCAGGTGGTTCAGCTGCTCCCGGAGAACCCCCCAGATCTCCTGGCGCAGGGCGCTGTCCTCCGCCTCCGGGAGCGTCAGGGTGCCCGCCTCCAGCCGCGCCTCGAAGTCCGGGCCGAAGGCTTCGGCGCACTGCTCTCCAAGCAGCTCCCGGAGCCAGGGGTCTGTGGCGCTCCGGTAAGCCGAGAGGGTATTCCACCGGGCGGCATCCTCCTCCCGGGCTGCCAGATCGGCCAGCGCCCCTTCGGGAGTCATGGCCTGATACCGCTTCAGCTCCTCCAGGTAGACGGCCCGGTATTCCCCCATGTCATACCCCGTTTCCCGGCACTGGTAGACAAAGAGGAAGACGTTTAGGGCCACCAGGAACACTAGCAGCCCCAGAATGGCTTTGGAGCGGAATACACGCTTGCACTCTGCCATGGCTCATCCCTCCTCCCGGTGGAGCAGGCGGATGTAGGCCGTTTCCAGATCCTCCGCCCCGGCCAGGGCCAGGAAGTCCTCCGGCCTGGCGGCCTCTTTCAGCTGACCCCGGCGCATGAGGAGAATGTGCCCGGCGATGGTCTCAATGTCGCTGGTGATGTGGGTGGTGATGAGAACAATTTTGTCCCGGCCCAGCCGGGCGATGTACTCCCGCAGCCGGACCCGCTCCTCCGGGTCCAGACCGGCGGTGGGCTCGTCCAGAATCAGCACCTCGGGGTTTCCCAGCAGGGCCTGGGCCAGCTGCACCCGCTGGCGCATACCACCGGAGAAGCCCCCCACCTTCTTGTTCGCCACATCCGCCAGATTCACAACCTCCAGGAGGGTTCCGATCTGCCGCCGGGCCTCCCGGGACTGCAGCCCCTTGATTTGGGCCATGTAGCACAGGAAGCCGTAGGCGCTCATGTTTTCATACATGGCCTGGCTCTGGGGCATGAACCCAAGCTTTCCACGGAAGGCCCCCTTCTGCTTCAGAATCTCCTGGCCGTCATAGAGGATTTCTCCCTCCTGCCGGGTGATGATGTCACAGATGAGATGCATCAGGGTGGTCTTTCCCGCGCCATTGGGGCCCAGGATGGCGTAAATCCCGGGGGTGAAGCAATAGCTGAAATCCAGCAGAGCCTGCTTCTGACCATATTTCTTAGACAAATGACGAATTTCCAGTTCCATAAGTTCCTCCTTCTCTGTGCGGCCCGGAGCATTTCCGTTCCGCTGTTGTTGCAGGTTACAGGGAGAGTTCCCCCGGCTTGCCGTCCTTCGCCCTTTGGGGAGCGGGAGGTCAGCCGTCAATGGAAATCAGCTCCAGGTTTCCGGTGCCGATATCGCTTTTGCGAAGGAAGGCCCTTGGGGTCATGCCCATGCCCTCCGAGGAGTAGCTGCCGAAAAATACATAGTCCCGGGTGGCTGTGATATAGTGAAGTCCGGAGGAAATCTCTATCTGGTCTGCCAGCGCATAAGATCGGTCATAAATCTGCACAGCCCTGCCCCCATCGGTGTTCACTTCCGTACAGTAGATGTAATCCGAGTCATAGTGAGCCCAGGAACCCTCATAGGCGCCTTCCTCCGTGAGGCTCAGCATACACAGGTCTTCGCCGGTTTCCGGATCGAATTCAAAGAATCCTTTGCAGGGCTGATAGTGGAAGATGGTTCCGTCTTCTGCGGCATAACGGAAAAAGCGCTGACCGGTTGCCTCTGTGAGGGGCGTGTAGGTTCCCGCCTCCATATCCACACATACCAGTTTGTTTTCCGTATTTCCGTCCTCCAAAAACTTCCCGCCGGTAAAATACCATTTGCTTCCGTCAAACTGGGACATGCTGGCATTTGCACACAGCGCGCTTTCCGCACTGACCGGCAGCTCCCGGCTTTCGCCGGTGGTGACATCCAACCGGAAGATGTGAGATTCATAGCCTCAATGAAAAAGTTTGTGTGATACAGGGTTCCTGACATACCCACGTCTACTAGAATCAATCAACTTGAGGAAGAAATACTCATCATCAGGAAATCCATAAGCTTGGCGGCGTAGGGTTTTGATTTTGTTGTTGATCCCCTCCATCCTGCCGGACGAGATCGGTAGCGAGGCGTGGGCAATAATTCCCTCAAAGTGGGAATCTAGCAGTTTGGCAAACCATAAGAAGTGGCTGTTGCCGGTGGCGTTACAGGTGTCAATGATTGAGGTTATCTTTTCAGCCATACGAATTTCGCTATCGCATTTGTAAGCATCGATCAGCATTTCTTTGACTAGGTCTGCGGCAAAAAGCAGACGGTTGGATTTCAGCAGGGCCTCATACCTCTCTTGATTACCACCCCTCGGGGCCACGGAGTGAACTGGGAACAGCGTACCTGCTGTTGTTTCTTCCACTGCCTTGGAGGCTTCCTGATCCTTTTGAGCCAGGGTTTCTCTGTTAGAGGTCAGGATATACCGGGAGCCCTTTAAGGCTCTGTACGCCTCCTTATTTCCCTCTGCCAGCAGTCTCTTCTGTTCGTCCTTGCGGACCTGACTGATAACCTTGTCGTTGAAGTTCTTGATGATGTGGAAATGGTCAAATACAGGCTGAATATGGGGACATTTTTCCTCAAACGCTTCCTGAAAATCCGAATTCATGTCACAGGCCACCGCTTCCACACCGTCCATCCATTCCAGACCAACATGGTCGATGAAGTCATAGACCACCTGTTTCTTCTTGCCCTCCTGAATCCAGAGGATGTGTCCTGTTTCCAGATCAATAATATGGGTGGCATATTTGTAACCGTTATGGAGCTTGAATTCGTCGATAGCCAGATATTTTGCCTGCTTTTCAGGCTTTTGCAACGCTTTTCCACTCTCGGTCTGAACGGTATATAGCCGTTCCAGCCGTGCCTTGTCAATATCCTTGACAGTATGCTGTCCCAGTCCGGTCACTTCAGAAATCTGCTTATTGGTAAAGCCAAATTGCAGAAGATCTTCTGTGTAGGTAAGCAGTTCCTGGGTAATATTGTGATGG
>JALETK010000182.1 GCA_022781505.1 Clostridiales bacterium
TCAGTTCAGCGGTTTCCGGGATTCTCCATCCTCGGAATATCTGGAGCTTCTGCGGGGGGATGAGGTGTACCGGCTCCGAAAAAGTGCAGTGGAGGACGATAATGAGCTGAAACATGCGATCAACACCGGCGCCACTTTTTCGATTTATTATGGTCAGGATCATACAATTTATGCCCTGGAGCGGGACGGAGGGACTGTCTATGTACACCTGGAAGACGAAGTCCAGCGGGTTTTAAAACAGAGGAAAATGGTTATGGCCGGCTGCTGGTGCCTGTTCCTGATCTCCGTGTCCCTCACCATAGGCATATGGGATACGATTTCCCATGCTCCACAGCATCCCAAGTTGGCGCCGTGGTTGGTAAGGCCAAAGAATCGATGCTTCTGATTCCCCCGATGATTTCATCTTCCGGGGGAGAGGCGGAGAAGGCCTGAGCCTACCCAGAGCCCTTTCTGAAAGCAATTCTGCACCCTCCCGGTTGCCGTCCTGCGCCATTGGTGCTGGATGACAGCCGGGAGGGTGCAGAGGTTTTCTGGCATGGTCTGCTTCCGAGAATGACAAAAAAGCGGGGCAAGCCCGCCGCCGGTGCGGTGGGGTTGCCCCAAAGAAGTGGGATTTGTTGCGGTACTCGCCAAGCTGAATGCCCGCATTGGATAAGCTGCGCTTACACCATACACCATCTCCCGGGGCGAATGCCCGCGAAAAAGGGAAGCCGGGAAAATTTTTTCGGAGCCTTTCCCAAAGGCCCCGTGTGTGATATGATAGACAGGATAAAACGGGCCGGGGAGGTGACGGCAATGACTTACGAAATGGTGCGGGAGATTCTCAACAGCTGCCCCAACAACCAGATGCGGGACGTGTTCTTCCAGGAGGTGGAGACGGAGGACCCGGAGGCCTACGTCCGGGGGATGCTCCGGGGCAGAGAGGTGGAAATCTGGTCGGAGGCCGGTTCCGACGGAACCGTGGTGGTTCGGGCGGTATGCGACGGACTGAACCAGCGTTTTCTCTTTACACCGGACTGAAATATGAAATTTCAGGTTGAAATTACCGGCAAACTGTGATACGATATGTTTGTATCGGTATGGGCGCAGTGCGCCCAGAAAGGTCTATATTTGCAGCCCATATTTACATTCATTAGGAGGTAAATCACATTATGAGCGTTTCTGACATTCTGGAGACCCGCAATGCATTTTCATTCGAGGTTTTCCCCCCCAAGACGGACGTCGGCATGGAGAAGCTGTGCGGTGAGGGCGGCGTGCTGGATCAGCTGTACACCCTGAACCCCGACTACATTTCCTGCACCTACGGCGCAGGCGGCACCAATGTGGGCAAGAACCTGGAGGTTCTGAAGAAGATCAAGGCCGACGGCAAGTGCATCCCCGTGACCCACTTCACCTGCATTGGCAACACCAAGGAAGGCATCAAGGAGCAGCTGCAGACCTACCTGGACAATGGCATTGACCATATGCTGGCCCTGCGCGGCGACCTGCCCTTTGGCTGGACCGGCACCGGCGGCGATCTGCACTACGCCACCGAGCTTGTGAAGTTTGTCCGCCAGGAGTTTGGCGACAAGTTCACCATCGCTGTGGCCGGCTCTCCCGAGGGCCACATCGCCTGCCGCTCCCTGGAGGCTGACATCGCCTTCCTGAAGCAGAAGCAGGACAACGGCGCTGACTACATCATGACCCAGCTGTGCTGGGATATGGATCAGTTCCGTTACTGGCTGGACGCCATCCGCGCCGCCGGTATCTGGATGCCTGTGGACGTGGGTATCATGCCCATCCTGGATCAGGCCGCTACCATCAACATGGCCCTCAGCCGCAACGGCTGCGTCATGCCCCGGGAGCTGTGCGAGATCATCTCCAAGAACTGGATCTTCCCCAACCCCTTCGAGAAGGAGCCCTTCGACGCCAACGTGGCCGAGAAGAAGGCCAGCTTCAAGGAAGCCGGCATCGAGTACACCATCCGTCAGATCGACGAGTACCGCGCCTGCGGCATTAACGGCATCCACCTGTACGCCCTCAACAAGTTTGACGACGTGGCCCGGATCGCCAAGGAAGCCGGTCTGCTGGACCTGATCTAAACCCTACATCGGCAGGCGCCCTCCTGGGCCCAGTTTCCCCCTGGGGGCGTCTGCCGCGCAATCCATTTTGTAAGGAGTTTTTCTTATGGCTACACCTCACACCATCGCCGTGGCCGGTAAGGGCGGCGTGGGCAAGACCACGACCTGCGGCATGATCATTGATTATCTCTGCAAGAAAAAGCAGGGCCCCGTTCTGGTTGTGGACGCGGACGCCAACAGCAACCTCAACGAGGTTCTGGGCGTGGAGGTTGAGACCACCCTGGGCGATATCCGGGAGGAGATGGCCCAGGCGGAGCTCCGTGGGGACACCATTCCCACGGGCATGACCAAGGCGGATTACGCCGAATTTAAATTCAACTCCGCTCTCGTGGAGGAAGACGATTTCGATATGCTTGTCATGGGCCGCACCCAGGGCAAGGGCTGCTATTGCTATGTCAACGGGGTTCTCAAGACCCAGATTGACAAATACGCCAAAAATTATCGCTATCTCGTCATGGACAACGAGGCGGGGCTGGAGCATGTGGCCCGGGGAACCCTTCCCCATGTGGACACCATGCTTCTGATCTCCGACTGCTCCCGCCGGGGCGTGCAGGCTGTGGCCCGGCTGGCGGAGATGATTGGCGAGATGGACCTGAAGCCCGGTCTCATGGGCCTCATTGTGAATCGCGCCCCCGGCGGCGTCCTGGATGAGGGCGTCCGTCAGGAGATCGAGAAGCACGGCCTGAAGCTCCTGGGCGTTCTGCCCCAGGATGAGGCGGTCTACCGCTGCGACTGTGCGGGAGAGCCCTCCGCCAAGCTCCCGGATTCCAACCCCGTGAAAACCGCACTTCACGGCATTCTGGATACCCTGGGGCTGTAACCTTCGGAATTCTTTGATTCAAATACACAAGGGGGATACCAATTATGTCTTTTGTTCCCAAGAAGCAGGCGTTCAATGCGAAAATCAACGCAGTGACCCTGGGCACCGGCGACAAGGCCGTGGTTCTGGGCGGTCAGAACGTTCTGCCCTTCTACACCTTTGACGCTCCCATTGAGAACGCGCCCAAGATCGGTGTGGAAATTTCCGACCTGGCCAAGGAGTGGACCGCTCCCCAGCTGAAGGAGTTCTATGCCGGCTGCGAGACCATGGCCGACTTCGCCAAGAAGGCCGAGACCATGCCCGGCGCCGACTTCCTGGTGCTGCACTTCGAGTCCGCCGACCCCAACGGCCTGAACCGCTCCGTGGAGGAGTGCGTGGCCGACGCCAAGGCCGTGGCCGAGGTGGTCACCATGCCCATCGCCGTGATGGGCTGCAAGAATGTGGAAAAGGACGGCCAGCTGTTCAGCAAGATCGCTGAGGCCCTCCAGGGCAGAAACATCCTGGTTCTGTCCGCCCGTGAAGAGGATTACAAGGCGGTCGGCGCTTCCGTCGCCCTGGCCTACGGCCAGAAGGTTGGCGCCGAGTCCGCTGACGACATTAACCTGGCCAAGCAGCTGAACATCATGCTGAAGGGCCTGGGTGTGGCCCCCGGCTCCATCGTCATGAACGTTGGCACCGCCGCCGTGGGCTATGGCTATGAGTATGTGGCCTCCACCCTGGATCGCGTCCGCGCTGCGGCCCTGGCCCAGTCCGACGCCGATCTCCAGATGCCCATCGTGGCTCCCGTCTCCCCCGACACCTGGGGCGTGAAGGAGTCCGTGGCCACGGAGGAAGACGCTCCCGAGTGGGGCAACCAGGAGGAGCGGGGCATTGACATGGAAGTTGCCACCGCCGCTGCCGACCTGACCGGCGGCGCCGACGCCGTTGTCATGCGCCATCCCGCTGCCGTTGCCACCATCAAGAAGTTCATTACGGAACTTGTGTAATCGGGAAGGAGGATACATACAATGGCTTTGAAAGGTCTTGACATTTTTAAGCTGTCTCCCAAGAAGAACTGCAAGGAGTGCGGCTGCCCCACCTGTATGGCCTTCTGCATGAAGGTCGCCCAGGGCGCTCTGCCCCTGGATAAATGCCCCTACTTCGCCCCCGACGCTGTGGCGAAGCTCTCCGAGGCCACTGCGCCTCCCATGAAGACCATCGAGGTCGGTACCGGCGCCAACGCCCACAAGCTGGGCGGCGAGACGGTGCTGTTCCGCCATGAGAAGACCCTGGTGAACAAGAACCTGTACGCCGTGAACCTGTGCACCTGCATGGAGCCTGAGGTCATCGATGCCAAGCTGGCCGAGATGAAGAAGGTGGACTATGAGCGCATCGGCGAGCGGATGTATGTGGAGTTCCTGTTCTGCTCCTATGTGGGCAACGGTGTTGACAAGTATGTGGACCTGGTGAAGAAGGCCGTGGCCGCTGACCGGGCCATCGTCCTGGAGTGCTGGGACGTGGAGGCCGCAAAGGCCGCTCTGGAGGTCTGCAAGGACGTAAAGCCCATCCTGGACGGCTGCACCGCCCAGAACTGGGAGGCTATGAACGAGCTGGCGAAGACCTACGGCGTGACCCTGGGCCTGTACGCGGAGAACATCTCCGACCTGTACGACCTGGTGAAGAAGCTGGAGAACGCCGGCAACAAGAACCTGGTGCTGGACGTCACCGGCAAGACCGCCAAGGAGACCCTGGCCAATGCCGTGATCGTCCGCCGCACCGCTCTGAAGGACGGCGACCGTTCCTTCGGCTATCCCTCCATCGTGAACCTCACCCGGTTTGCCAAGGGCGACAGCCGTTTGCAGACCGCTTACGCCGCCATGTTCACCGAGAAGTACGGTTCCATCATCGTCATGGAGAACATGACCTACGCTGAGGCCCTGCCTCTGTACGGCCTGCGGCAGAACATCTTCACCGATCCTCAGAAGCCCATGAAGGTGGAGTCCAAGATCTA
>JALETK010000062.1 GCA_022781505.1 Clostridiales bacterium
GATCAGGCCCCCAAAACTGTCATTGCGAGGAGCGCAGCGACGTGGCAATCCGTTCTCCCGCAATGCGAATGCATTGCACCGGCCGTGAGGCCGGTCATACGCCCGGGCCAGTATTGCGCCCCTGCCGGGGCGCGCAAGCCTGCGGCTTGCAGGGGAACGGATTGCCACACCAGCGTGCACGCTGGTTCGCAATGACAGGCTTGGAGGTGCAGCGCGTGTAGCGGGAGTGCCCGGGTTCCGGGAAACGGGCGGCGGGGGGACAGACAGCCGTCCTGCGCTGTGCGCGGCAGGTCGCTGCTTTTGGATAAGAAATACCCCCTTGGGGAGGGATGGGAAATCCATTCCTCCCCAAGGGGGTATGGCGTTTTTCAGCTCTTTTTCTTCAGCCGCTTGTCGGACTTGGTCGCCAGGCGGGTGCCCAGGGACTGGAACAGCTGCACCAGGGCAATGAGGAGAATCACCGCCAGGAGCATCACCAGGTCCTTATAGCGATAATATCCGTAGTTGATGGCGATCTTACCCAGGCCGCCGCCGCCGATGATGCCGCTCATGGCGGAGTAGCCCAGGATGGTGGTGATGGCAATGGTGCCATTGGACAGGAGGCTGGGGACGCTCTCAGGGATCATCACCTTACAGATAATCTGGAAGGGGGAGGCGCCCATGCTCTGAGCCGCCTCAATGATGTTGGGGCTCACCTCCCGGAGGCTGCTCTCGGCCAGCCGGGCCACAAAGGGGAAGGCCGCCACCACCAGAGGCACGATGGAGGCCACGGTGCCCACGGGAGTGCCGATGATGAACCGGGTCACGGGAATCAGCATAATCATGAGAATCAGGAAGGGCACGGAGCGCAGGAGGTTGATGACAATATTTAATGTATGCATCACCCACCGGGGCAGAGGCCGGACGCCGTCCTTCTCTCCCGCCACCAGCAGCACCCCCAGGGGCAGGCCGATGACGATGGCCAGGGCGGTGGAGAGGATGGTCACATAAAAGGTCTCCCACAGGGCCAGGGGGAACTCGGTTTTCAGAATGTCCAGGGCCTCGGCCACCTTGTCCGGGGCGAAAATGTTACTCAGCATGGTCGGTTACCTCCTGTGCCAGAACGCCGGGGAAGCCGGTGAAATATTGAATGGCCTTTTTCAGATTCCCCTGGTCTCCCGGAATGCCCAGGAGCACGTTGCCGTAGACCTTGTCACCAATGGGACGGGTGGAGGCGGAGAGAATGTTGGCGGGGATGTTCAGCTCAATGGCCATCTGGGCGATGAGGGGGGTTCTGGTGGTGGGGGCTCCGTTGAACACCACCCGGAGCCGGTGCTCCCCGGGGCAGGGGTTCAGGATTTCCTGGGCTCCCTCGGGGAACACCAGCCGCCGGGCAGCGGCGGACTTGGGGCTGGAGAACACGGCCCCCACGTCCCCGGTCTCCACCACGCAGCCCCCGTCCAGAATGGCCACATGGTTGCAGATCTCCTCCACCACGCTCATCTGGTGGGTAATGATGATCACCGTAATGCCCAGCTTCCGGTTGATGTCCCGGATCAGCTCCAGAATGGCGTGGGTGGTGTTGGGGTCCAGGGCGGAGGTGGCCTCGTCGCACAGAAGAACCTTGGGATCTGTGGCCAGGGCCCGGGCGATGGCAATGCGCTGCTGCTGGCCCCCGGAGAGCTGGGCGGGGTAGGCCTCCGCCTTGTCGGGCAGGCCCACAATCTCCAGGAGCTCCCTGGCCCGCTTCCGGGCCTCCACCTTTTTCACACCGGCCAGCTCCAGAGGAAAGCAGATGTTTTTCAGGCAGGTCCGCTGCATGAGCAGGTTGAAATTCTGGAAAATCATGGTCACATTCCGGCGAACCTGCCGGAGCTCCGCCTGGCTGAGGGCGCCCATGTCCCTGCCGTCGATCCGGACGCTGCCCTCCGTGGGCCGCTCCAGCATGTTGATGCATCGCACCAGAGTGCTTTTTCCCGCGCCGCTCATGCCGATGATGCCGAAAATGTCCCCATCCTCAATGGTGAGGGAGACATTTTTCAGGGCCTCCACCTGGCCGTCCGCCCCGGGAAAGGTTTTGGACAGATTTTTGATTTCAATCATAGCTTCCTCCGGACAGTCCGGTGGGCCGCCCGTCAAACCGGCGGACGGCCCACAGTGTATGTTTTTCTTACTTCAGGGGATCCAGGGTGGTCTGCTTGCCGCCGTAGAGGCCCAGGGGCTCCACATGGATGGTGGCCACGGAGACGATGCTGGTGCCGTTCTCGGCGTTGAAGTCCTCCAGATAGGGAAGATGCTGGAAGTAGTTGGCGTCAATGTCGCCGCTGTCCACCACGTTGTTGGGCTGGACGTAGTCGGTGAACTCCTTGATGTCCAGGGTCACGTTCTTGGCGGCCAGGATCTCTTTGGCAATCTCCAGAATCTCGGCATGAGGCGCGGGGGAGGCGGCCACGGTGATCACCTGACCGGCCAGGGCGTCATAGTCCACGGAGGCGTCATAGCCGTCGGTGGGGTTCTCCACCACGCTGACAACGGCGCCGCCGTAGGTGGCGGTGATGAAGTCGGCCACCTGCTGGCTCTCCAGAGCGGCCTTCAGGGCCAGGGTCTTGGGGGAGGATTCGTTGCCGGCCTTCACAGCCAGGATGTTGCCGTAGGCGGAAGCGGAGCCCTCGATGACCAGGGACTTCTCCACGGGGTTGATGCCGGCGTCAATGGCATAGTTGGAGTTGATGATGGCGTAGTCCACGTCCTGCAGGATGCTGGGCAGCTGAGCGGCCTCCACTTCCTTGAAGTTGATGTTGTGGGGGTTGGACTCCACGTCCCGGGGCGTGGCGGTGATGCCGGCGCCCTCTTTCAGGGTGATGATGCCGTTTGCCTCCAGGAGCAGCAGGGCACGGGCTTCGTTGGTAGTGTCGTTGGGGATGGCAATGGTGACGCCCTCGGCTTCCTTATTGCAGCCGGCGAAGGCAAATACCAGGGACAGGGTCAGAACCGCAGTGAGAATCAGGGAAATAATCTTTTTCATTGTTACAATCTCCTCGTTACAATCTCCTCTTTGATTTGTTTGTTTTGATTTTATGTGTGGGTGGTTTTGTCAGACGCTACCGGCACATTCGCTCGTGCGTCAGATTGGTCACCACCAGAATGCGGGCCATGGTCAGCATAGGGTGTGCTCCTTTCAACAAAAAATGAGGGAAGCCTCCGATGAAGCTTCCCTCTGCTGTAACAAATTCATAGGCTGCCCTCAGAAGCGGGCAGGCTGCTCATGGATTTGACAGAAAGCACATCGGAAAATCGGCGCAGCAAAGCATGCACATGGGGCACATGCACATTTCCATCATATTCATGGCAGCTGCGTTGAACTTCTTCATAGTGCTTTCTCCTTTCCTTGAAAGTGGACTAAAGAGCAACTGGTGGTATTCTAGCACCGGGGCGGGGGTTTGTCAATAGGGAATTTTTCTTTTTTTGCCGGGAGGCCTCGGGAAAGGAACCTCCCGGCTGTCGGCCCTGCCCAAAGGCACCGGTGCGCGGCTTCAGGGGCAGAATCAAGATGCACAAAAACGAATTGCCTGTTTTGTCGAAATCGTGGAAAATGAAAAAGTTTCCAGGAAACAATTGAAAAAACGACTTTGCTGCGTTATACTATTGTCATCCCGGTTGGAAACGTTTCCAGTGCTATTGCGGAGGCGTCCAACCTAAAAAACAGGAGGAAAGTATTGTGAAAAAGATCATTGCTCTGCTGCTTGCGTCCGTTCTGGTGCTGGGCCTGTTCGCAGCCTGCTCCAACGGCAGCAAGGAAAACGCCACCGGTTCCGTGTACTACCTGAACTTCAAGCCCGAGGCTGACCAGGCCTGGCAGGATCTGGCCGCCACCTACACCGAGAAGACCGGTGTGACCGTGAAGGTCGTCACCGCCGCTTCCGGCACCTACGAGGACACCCTGACCGCCGAAATGGGCAAGGCCTCCGCGCCCACCCTGTTCCAGTGCGGCAACGCCCAGGCTCTGCTGAACTGGAATGAGTACTGCCTGGACCTCAGCGACACCGATGTTTACAAGGAAATGACCACCGACGATTTCAACCTGAAAGATGAGTCCGGCGCCGTGAAGGCCATCGGCTACTGCTACGAGTGCTACGGCATCATCGTGAACAAGGCTCTGCTCCAGCAGGCCGGCCACTCCCTGGATGAGATCAAGGACTTCGCCTCTCTGAAGGCCGTTGCCGACGACATCCACGCCAATGCCGCCACCCTGGGCTTTGACGCCTTCGCCTCCGCCGGTCTGGACAGCTCCTCTTCCTGGAGATTCTCCGGCCACCTGGCCAACATGCCTCTGTTCTATGAGTTCCGGGACGACGGTGTGACCGAGCAGCCCGCCACCATCACCGGCGCTTATCTGGACAACTTCAAGAACATCTGGGATCTGTACATCACCGACTCCGCCGCTGACCCCACCTCCCTGTCCACCGCCACCGGCGACCAGGCTCAGGCTGAGTTCGGCACCGGCAAGGCCGTGTTCTGGCAGAACGGCTCCTGGGAGTACGCCAACCTGATCGACGCCGGGAAGTACGGCATGAACCCCGATGACCTCACCATGATCCCCATCTACTGCGGCGTTTCCGGCGAGGAGAAGTCCGGCCTGTGCTGCGGCACCGAGAACTGCTGGGCTGTGAACGCCAAGGCCTCCGAGGCTGACATCCAGGCCACCCTGGACTTCCTGAAGTGGGTTGTCACCTCCGACGAGGGCACCACCATGATGGCTGAGCAGTTTGGCCCCATCCCCTTCAAGAATGCCAAGACCCCCGAGAACAAGTTCTTTGCCGCTGCCAACGACTACACCGCTGCCGGCAACTACGTTGTGACCTGGGCCTTCAACTACACCCCCAACGTGGACTCCTGGAGAGCCGGTGTTGTCACCGCTCTGGCCGCTTACACCACCGATCCCTCCGACGCCAACTGGGAAGAGGTTGTGACCGCTTTCGTGGACGGCTGGGCCATCGAGTACGCCATGCAGAACGGCTGATCCCGCTGCAAATCCAACCATGTAACCATGCAGGGCTGGGCAATAGCCCAGCCCTGCATATATTATAAGGCAGAGGCATGGACCTGGGGCATACCGATTGCCA
>JALETK010000019.1 GCA_022781505.1 Clostridiales bacterium
CCGCTTTATTATGGAAGGGAGGGACACTCCTTTCCGAAGCGTCCCTCCCTGATGGGGGATGTTATACCCGAATCACCGCCCGGCTGCCGCCGGTGCGGTCTTTGGTGACGAGGATTTGACGGTCGATGCGTTCCTTCAGGGCGCCCACATGGGAGATGATGCCCACCAGGCGGCTGCCCTCTCCCAGGTCGGCCAGGGCCTGGAGGGCCTGTTGGAGGGAGTCCTCGTCCAGGGAGCCGAAGCCCTCGTCAATGAACATGCTGTCCAGGCGGATGCCTCCGGCGGAGGACTGCACCTCGTCGGAGAGACCCAGGGCCAGGCACAGGGAGGCCTTGAAGGACTCGCCTCCTGACAAGGTGGCCACGCTTCGCACGGAGCCGTTGTAATGGTCGATGACGTCCAGCTCCAGTCCGGTCTGGCTCTTTCGGTTTTCCGCCGTGGTGCGGCGAACCAGCTCATACTGTCCGTCGGACATGACCATGAAGCGGACGTTGGCCCGGGCCAGAATCCGGTCCAGGTAGGTGGTTTGGACGTAGGCCTCCAGCCGAACCTTGTCCCTGTCCGCCAGAGTGCCGCAGGCGGTGTCGGAGAGGGAGCGCACCCGGCTCCAGTCTGCCTCCAGGGCCTCCAGTTCACCGGCGGTCTCGCGGATGTGGGCCAGGGCCCGGCGGTTGGAGGAGAGCCGGTCCTGAATCTCCCGGAGGGCGGCGGCGTTCCGGGCCTTCTCCTCGTTGAGAGCCGCCTCCTTTGCCCGCTCCTCCTGACCGTCCAGGCTGGGGGCCTCCTGCTCCTGCTGCTCCAGAAGCCGGAGCACGCTCTGCTGCCCGGCCAGGGCTTTGTCGCTGGCGTCAAATTCGGCCTGGGCCTGTCGCCGGGCCTCCAACAGGGCGTCCCGCTGCCGGGTGAGGCTGTCCTGCCGGGCCTTTGCCTCCCGGCGGCTGCCGTACTGCAGGGACTGCCCCAGCTCCATCAGCCGTGCCTCCGCCTCCTCCTGCCGGGTTTTCTCTGTGAGATGCTGCTCCTTCAGCCGGGAGAGCGCCACCTCGGCGGCCTTTGCAGCCGCCTCGCGCTCCGGAAGCAGCCGGTCCAGCTCCGCCCTCCGGCGGGTGCGGGCCTCCTCCAGAAGGAGCTTCTGCTCCAGCGCATCCAGGGTTTCTCGAGCAACCAGGATGGAGGCGGCCACCCGGCCCGGAGCATCCTCCAGGGGGCATCCCTCCAGCAGCCGGGAGAGGGTGGCCTCCACCTGGCGCTGCCTGGTCTCCAGGCTGCTTTTTTGAATCCCCGCCTGGCGGCTCAGCTCCATGGCCTCCCCCTGGGCCTGGTCGCTGGCCTTTTTTGCCCGCTCCAGCTGAGCCTGGGTGGGGACGGAGCGGGGCCTTTGGGCCGGGGCGGGATGCTCCAGAGCGCCGCAGACGGGGCAGGGGAGCCCGGGAACCAGCCCCTGGGCCAGAATTCCCGCCTGACCGTCCAGAAAGGCCTGGTTCTTGGCGCTGTAGTCGGTCAAAAGGGACTGGGCCTTCTGGGAGGCTCCCAGATAGGCCTCCTGGGCCTGCTCCAGCGCCCCCTGCAGGCGGGACAGCTCCCGGAGCTCTCCCTGAAGCTCCTCCAGCCGGGACAGGCGCTCCCGGGTCTCCTGCAGCGCATGGGTCAGGCGGAGGCGCTCCTCTCCCGCGTGCTCCAGGGACTGCCGCTCCTGCCGGAGGGCAAGGGCCTGGCCGTTCAGCTGCTCCAGCAGGGCGGTTTGTTCTTTGAGGGCTGCGGCAGACTGCCGGGCCTTTTTCTCCAGGGCCTTGGCGTCCCGGGCCTTTTGCTCCAGAATGTCGTACTGGGGAAGGGTCTGCTCCAGGGCGGCCAGCTCCGTGTTCAGAGCCTCCGCCTGGGGAGCCAGGGCGGCGGCCTCCTCCAGCCGGGTTCGCTTCCGGGCCAGCTCCGCCTCCCGCCGGGCTAAGACAGTCCGGGCCTCCTCCAGCTTTTTCAGAAGGGTTTCCCGCTCTTTGGCCTTCTCCAGGTTGCCGTGAACGGTTTTCAGCCGGCCTTCCAGGGTCTGAATGGCCTCGTTGAGAGACGCCTCCCGGGCCTCGTCCCGGGCCATGGCGGATCCGATCCGCTCTTCCAGCTGCTCCATGGGCAGATAGTCGCTCAACTGGGAGGCCAGATTGTTCTCCGGCCAGCGCAAAGAGCGGATGTCCTGGGCCACGCTCCGGCGCAGCTCCTGGCACCGGTCCCGGAGTTCTCCGGACTTGGCCTTCAGCCGCTCCTGGAAGAGGCGGTAGTAGTCCGTTTTGAAAATCTCCCGGAAGATCTCCTGCCGCTCCTCCGTGGAGGCCAGGAGCAGCTTCAGGAAGTCCCCCTGGGCCACCATGGCGATCTGGGAGAACTGGGTTCGGTTCACCCCCAGAATCTCCCGGATGGCCTGATCCACCTCCTGCCGCCTGGTGATCACCCGGCCGTCGGGGCAGGTGAGCAGGGCCTCCGCACGCTGCTCTGTGGTGCCCGTGCCCCGGAGGGCGGGGCGGGTGTACTGGGGATTCCGCCGGACGGTGTAGCGGCTGCCGCCGTAGGAGAAGGTCAGCTCCACATAGGTGGGGGTGTCCGCCAGGGCGTACTTGGAGCGGAGCATGGAGGACTTCCGGTTCTCCCCGCTGGCCTCGCCGTAGAGGGCGAAGGTGATGGCGTCAAAAATGGTGGTCTTCCCCGCGCCGGTGTCTCCGGTGATGAGGTAAAGGCCCCGGTCTCCCAGCCGCTCCAGATCCAGGTGGACTTTCCCGGCATAGGGGCCGAAGGCGGAGATGGTCAGCGCACATGGTCTCATGGATTTCCCTCCCAGATTTCCTCCATGAGCGATTTGCACAGCCGCAGCTGTGCCTCGTCCATGGGCCGGTTGTTCTGTATTTCATAGAATTGGGAGAACAGCTCCAGGGGAGACCGCCGCTCCGGGGTTCCCGCCTCCGGGAGCCTGGCCGACGCCCGGGTTCGGGCATTGTCATAGTCCAGCTTCATGAGGTTGGGGTAGACGGCCCGGAGCTTTCCCAGGACCTCGGGAATGTCCTCCTCGTCGGTGAGGGTGATGTGGAGATAGTCCTCCCGGCAGGTTCCCTCATAGAAGGATTTGGCGGTGAGCTCCAGATAGGTTCCCCGCAGCTCCCGCAGCTCCCGCTTTGGAATCAGGGGCAGGGTGCGCAGGCGCACCGTTCCCTTCTCCAAAAGCTCCGCCACGGTGATGGATTTTTGATGCTTTGCCTCGGAAAAGGAGTATTTGAGAGGCGTCCCGCAGTAGCGCAGGGTCTCCCGGCCCACACTCTGGGGGCCGTGGATGTGGCCCAGGGCCACATAGTCAAAGGGCTGGAACACGGAAGCCTCCACATTGTCCACCCCGCCCACGGAAACCTCCTCCGAGTCGGAGCGGGCGGCTCCGGTGACAAACTGGTGGGTGACCAGGACGTTTCGCCGATCCTGCCGCAAAGGCAGGGCCCCGATGGCCGCCTCCAAAGCGTCCGTGTAGGACTCGATCTCCGCCTCCGGGAAAAACCGGCGCACCTGGGCGGGCTTCAGGAAGGGGAGCATGTAAATGTCCACGGGGCCGTATTCGTCCCGGAGGGTCACCGGCTCCACCGCCCCGGTGTACACCGGGGACATGTGAATGCCGCTTTTCTCCATGAGCCGCCCGCCGAAGGCAATGCGCTCCGGAGAGTCGTGATTGCCGCTGATGACGAACACCTGGGTGCCCAGGCCGGAAAGACGGCACAAAAACCGGTCAAAGAGCTGCACCGCCTCCGCCGGGGGCACGGACTTGTCGTACACGTCCCCGGCAATCAGCACCGCCTCCGGGGCCTCCTCCGTGATACGCTCCAGAATCTGGGAGAGAATGTATTCCTGATCCTCCAGCATGGAGAACGCACTGACCCGCTTTCCCAGATGCAGGTCGGAAAGATGCATCAGCTTCATGGGAAGCTCCCTCCTGTTACAAGATACGCCCATTATAGCCGGTTTTCCCTCAGTTTGCAACGGCGGGACGCACTCCTGGGAAGAAATGGAGAGAACCGATTTATTATTGATTTTCTCCGGGAAATTGCGTACAATATAGGAAACATAGCTGCCCTCCGGGCAGGAAGAAAGGATGTATGATCAATGCTGAATCCGAGAAAAGTTGCCGTGGTGGGCTGCGGCTTTGTGGGGGCCTCCATTGCCTTTGCCCTGATGCAGAAGGGGCTCTATTCCGAGATGGTGCTCATTGACTCCAACCGGGCCAAGGCCGAGGGAGAGGCCATGGATATGAGCCACGGCCTGCCCTATGCCTCCGCCATGGACATTTACGCCGGGGGCTACCAGGATCTGGCGGACTGCTCCCTCGCCATCATCACCGCCGGCGCCAACCAGAAGCCGGGGGAGACCCGGCTGGATCTCATTGAGAAGAATGTGAAGATTCTCCAGTCCATTGTCCCCCAGATCACCGCCACCTCCTTTGAGGGCATTCTGATGGTGGTCTCCAACCCTGTGGACATCCTCACCTATGAGGCCCAGCGGATCTCCGGGTATCCCGCCCACCGGGTCATCGGCTCCGGCACGGTGCTGGATAGCGCCCGGCTGCGCCAGCTCCTCAGCCGCTACCTGAATGTGGACAGCCGCAGCGTCCACGCCACCATCATCGGCGAGCACGGGGACAGCGAGCTGGCCGTGTGGAGCGGGGCCAACGTCTCCGGCATCGATCTGGATCACTTCTGCCAGCTCCGGGGCCGTCCCTACAGCCAGGAGGCCATGCAGAAGATCTATGAGGAGGTGCGGGACAGCGCCTATGAGATTATCTCCCGGAAGGGCGCCACCTACTACGGCATCGCCATGGCCGTCAGCCGCATTGCCGAGTGCATCGTGAAGGACGAGCAGGCGGTTCTGCCGGTGTCCACCGTCCTCCGGGGCGCCTACGGCCTTCGGGGCCTGGCCCTCAGCGTCCCCTCCGTGGTGGGCAAGGACGGGGTGGAGACCGTGCTGGAAATCCCCCTGAGCCCCGAGGAAAAAGAGGCCCTCCACGCCTCCGCCCGGCAGCTGAAGGGCGTCATTCAGACCCTGGAGGAGAAGGGACTCTGC
>JALETK010000037.1 GCA_022781505.1 Clostridiales bacterium
CAGACTCACCCAGCAGCAGCGCTTGATCTCGGATTCCTGGAGGCAGGGCGTCCCCTGGATTTCTCCCAGAAAGAGAACCACCTGCTTGCGGATGTGGGGGGCTACCCGGTACTCCACCGAAGCCCGGAACCCCGGGCAGAGGGTGGCGGTGAGGCCAGTCTCCTCGGAAAGCTCCCGGAGGGCTGTCTCCCGTTCCGTCTCGCCGGCTTCCATGTGCCCCTTGGGAAAGCTCCAGGTTCGGGTTCTTTGCTGGAGGAGCAGCAGGTATTGGGCCTTGCCCTGCTGCCGGCGGAAGACGATCACCCCGCAGGACTTCCGGAAGACGGAGTCGATGGTGACCGTGAAGTATTGCTCCACAAAATGAACCGCCTGGGCGATCTGCCCCTGATGAAAGACCATCCCCTCCGGCGCGGCCACCAGCTTGTCCTCCACGTCGTCCGCCCGACGGACTGCGCCGATGACTCGCCCGGTGAATTGGGTGAGGGGCCGGTTCACCCCCAGAACGTACACGTCCTGCTCCTCCCCGTCCCCGGCCAGAAGCCCGGGAATGTATCCGTAATTGACGGTATAACGCAGGGTAATCCCGTGGGTCACATGGACGAACCCGATGGGCCGGTCAATGACAACGTTGACAGTCTTCCCCAGGAGCGACTGAATCAGCGCATCCCGCTGAAGGGCCTCCGGGGTGAGGGGCGTGTGCATATCAAATCCACCTGCTTTCGGATATGGATATCATCCAGTATAGCAGGAATTCGCTCCGGATGCAAGCCCGGCGGGGAAAAGTCCCGGGGGGAAGAAAGTTTCTCTTGACAAATGTGTCTACATATATTAGACTATAAGTGTCTAAAGACATTAGACAAGAAAGGAAAGATGTCTCATGGAAACCTACACGCTGGGCGCCATGGAGAGCCGCTTTGCTGATGTGATCTGGGAGCACGCCCCAGTCACCACGGCGGAACTGGTTCGCCTGTGCGGGGAGGCCTTCGACTGGAAGCGCACCACCACCTATACCATGCTCAAGCGCCTGTGCCAGCGGGGACTGTTCCGGCTGGACAATGGCCTCGTCACCGTTCTCGTCTCCAGGGAGGCTTTCCTGGCCGCCCGAAGCGAGAGCTTTGTGGACGAATCCTTCGGTGGCTCCCTGCCTGCATTCATCGCAGCATTCACCCGCAGCCGCCCCTTGTCCGATCAGGAGGCGGAAGCCATTCAGCGCCTGATTGACGACAGCCGGAGGGGAGGAGATCCGTCATGCTGAGAACCGTGCTGACCATGAGCTTTTACGGCTCCCTGGCCGGGCTGGCCGCCCTGGCTCTGAGCCTGGGCATGAGGCACATCCGGGCCTCCCGGGGGGTGGTTCTGGCAGTGTGGGCCCTGGCCGGACTGCGGCTGCTGTGTCCGCTGGAGCTGACCTCCGGGTTTAGCGTCTGGCAGACGGCTCCCTGGGCGCAGACGGTGCAGACGGAACAGAAGGCTCCCACAGGCGGAGGCGCGCAGGCGCAGATTGTGCAAGACGGCACGGCACCTTCCACGGAGAAAGGCCAAACCCAGGGGGCAGGGGCCGTCAGCCTGACCTCCATTCTTACCACTGTTTGGGCAGGGGGCGTGGGCCTGCTTCTTCTCTGGGGTGGGGTGTCCTATGTCCTGTTCCGCAGAAGGCTGCGCTTTGCCGTGCGCCTGGAGAAGAGCGTTTACGAGGTGGATACGGTCTCCACCCCCTGTGTGGCGGGATTTCTCCGGCCAAAGGTATATCTCCCTGTGGGCCTGACGGAGCTCCAGCGGCGGTATACCGTCGCCCATGAGCGCGCCCACATCCGAAATGGGGATCATCTCTGGAAGCTGGCGTCCTATTTGATACTCTCCATTCACTGGTTCAATCCCCTGGTTTGGGTGCAGTACCGCCGGTTTCAGCAGGATCTGGAAATGGCATGTGATGAGCGGGTATTGAAGGGGCTGGGCGTTCAGGCCCGGGCGGATTACAGCGAGGCCCTTCTGGCCCTGGCAAAGCGGCAGCGGGCCATTGTGCCCAGTCCCATTGCCTTTGGGGAGAACACCACCAAGGAGCGGATCACCGGCGTCCTCCGACGCAAAAAGCCCCTGGCAGCGGTCACGGTTTTGGCGCTGCTGGGGAGCGTCCTCCTGACCGCCTTCCTGGCCTCCGGCCCTGCGGAGCCCATGGCTCCGGAAACGCCCACCCAGCCCATAGAGACGGTGGAGCCTGTGGAAACAACGGCGCCTGAAGCGCCCCCGGAGGATACAGCCGGGACCTCTCAGCCCTTGGTGCTGGGTTCCAGCCCCGCCTCCTCCATCTATGGGAAGAAAAATCAGCTTTTGTTCTCCCTGTACGTTGCGGATCCGGGGGTTTCCGGCAAGATCCTTTCCACGGAGGACAGCTATTACCCGGGCAGATTGGACTATGTCCTGAGTCAATTCTCATGGGAGCAGACCCAGGCGCCTCAGGCGCAGCCGGATTGCTCCTGGCTGTCTCTCTCCGACCCGGAGGGCTCATGCAGCCTGACCTACTATGACAGCGGAGATCCCGGCCTTCTGTGCCTCCGGGACGGCGGGGAGGAGAGCTACTGGACGGCAGGGAAGTCTCAAAATGAGGACTTCAGCGCCGTGTCCCTCTGGCACGTCCTGCGGGCGGAGTATGACAATCTGGAGTTGAGCGCCGGTGCAGCGCCGTTCTCCGCCGCGGATGCGACGGATGCGGCAGCCTATTTCGCGGAAACCGCTTACGGTGAAATGATGCTGGGCCTCACACCGGGGAGTACCTATGAGATTACCCAGTATCAACTGATGGAGCGGGCCGCTTACCTGCTGATCAGCGAGGACGGCAGGGCTGTGGTCGGCGGCATGACCTATGGGGTGAAGCCTGTAGACTACGCCGGCACCGATCTCTGGGCCGGCAACACCAGAGGAGGAGAAGGGGAGTACCAGGGTTGGCTGGTGATGGAGCTGCAGTTCTGCCTCCAGCGCCAGGAGGACGGCCTCTGGCACTGCGTGGAAATGGGAACCGGCGGCGTGGGCCTGCCGGAGTAACCGCCTGTGCCCGGAACATCTGAAAACAGAAACAGCCCTCTTGACAAGGGCTGTTTCTTGTGCTATCCTAACTGTACCAACACACATAGTACACTTAGTACAAATAAATCCAAGGAGGGATGAGATGGAACTGGATTATCGGGACTCCCGGCCCATATACCTCCAGCTGGTTGACCGGCTTCGCCGGGAGATTCTGGAGGGAATTCTGGGGGAGGGGGAGCGGCTGCCCTCGGTGCGGGAGCTGGCGGCCCAGCTGGCCATCAACCCCAACACCATCCAGCGGGCCTACCGGGAGCTGGAGGCCCAGGATTGGGTGGTCTCCATTCCCGGAAAGGGAACCTTCGTCCGCAACGTGGCAAATCCCGGGGCGGTCCGGCAGAGGCAGCTCCTCTCCCAGCTGGACAAGCTGGTGGCGGAGCTGGAGACGGCGGGTCTTTCCCGGGAGGAGATCATCTCTTATTTGAAAGGAGGCGTGCAGCCATGATTCAAGCCACAGGCGTTGTCAAGCAATACGGAAGCTTTCGGGCCCTGGACGGCCTGAGCCTCACGGTGCCCAAGGGCTCGGTGTACGGCCTGGTGGGCCCCAACGGCGCGGGCAAGTCCACCCTTATTCGCTGCATCACCGGCGCATTTCGGCCGGAGCAGGGGGAGATCACCCTGGAAGGGGAAAATGTGTGGGAGAATCCCAGGGTCAAGGCCCGGATGGCCCACATCCCCGATGAGATTTTCTTCTATCCCCAATCCAATCTGACAGATCTGCAGCGGTTTTACGCCGGTTTCTATCCGGGCTTTGACAAAGAGCTGTGGGGACGGCTGGAGCCGGTGTTTCAGCTGCCCCGGAAAACGCCCCTGCGGCGGTTCTCCAAGGGAATGCAGAAACAGGCGGCCTTCTGGCTGGCCCTGGCCTGCCGCCCGGAGGTGCTGATTCTGGACGAGCCGGTGGACGGCCTGGATCCCATGATGCGCCGCCAGGTGTGGCAGCTCCTCCTGGGAGACGTGGCCCAGAACGGCACTACCGTGCTGGTTTCCTCTCACAACCTCCGGGAGCTGGAGGACGTGTGCGACCGGGTGGGCATTTTGGACAAGGGCAGGATGCTGCTGGAGCGGAGCCTTTCGGACCTCCAGGAGAATATGGCAAAGATTCAGATGGTGCCCGGGGAGAATGGGGCGCCCCAGGGCCTGGATGTGCTCCACGAGAGCCGCTCCGGCCGCCTTCTGACCCTGGTGGTCCGGGGCCGTCCGGAGGAGATTCGGGAGCGGGTGGCAGCGGCCCAGCCGGTGTATTTTGACCTGCTGCCCCTGTCCCTGGAGGAGATTTTTATTTACGAATTGGGAGGTATCAGCGATGAAGTGCGAAACATGGTTCTGTAAGCCATACCTCATCCGCCGGAATCTCACCCGGTTCTGGCCTGCCTGGGCGGGCTTCGGCCTGTTTCTTCTGATCTGGGAGCTGTCCTGCTGGGACGCGGAACGCCTGACTGTAAGCGGACTGCTTCAGCCCGCGCTCATTTTTGTGCCGCTCTGCGGCCTGGTGGCGGCAATGCTGGTCTTTGGCTATCTCTTCGTGCCCCGGCATGTGAACACCATGCACAGCCTCCCTGTGGGCCGGGAGGGCCTGTTTCTCACCAATGTGCTCTCGGGCCTCTCGCTCATGGCCCTGCCCCTGATCCTGACGGGATTGGTGGCCCTGCTGCGGTTGCATGACTGGTTCTCCGTTCTTGTGTGGATGGGCAAGGTGGCCATGTGCTACTTCTACGGCTTTTCCCTGGGAACCATGGCCTCGGTGCTGGCCGGCACCCGCCTGGGGGCCATTATCATGTGGTGCCTGCTGGCCTTTGGGCATGTTGTTCTGGAGGGCTTGCTGAAAATCGCCGCCTCTGCGGTGCTGTGGGGCGTGGAGATCAACTCTCTGGCGCTGGAATTTTTGTGTCCCATGATCTACGGCGCCGGAAATGTGACCTACATGCTCTGGGTGGATGCGGTCTGTCTGGGGCTTTTGATCCTGGCGTTGTTTTTGTACCGGCTCCGGAAGACCGAAGCCACGGGAGATTTCATTGCCTTTACCTGGCTGACGCCGGTGATTAAGATTCTCCTGACGCTGATGGGCGGCATTTTGTTGGGTAATATGCTGGCATCCGTCATGGAGATTAACCTTGAGGGAAGTGCGACCCTGGCCCAGACCCTGGCCTGGCTGATTCCCGGCCTGCTCATTGCCCGGATTGGGGCGGAGATGCTGGTGAGCCGGACGGTGCGGGTGTTCTCCGGAAAGCGCCTGGCTCGGTACGCGCTGTGCATTGCCATCGCCTCGGGGGCGATGACCCTGATGAGCATGGATGTGTTCGGCATTGCAGGCCGGGTTCCCGACCCCGGAGAGGTGGCCAGCGTGAGCTGCTCTCTGTGGAACGAAGAGATGGGCTACTGGTGGGAGGATGTACCTGTCTCAGACGAAAGCTCCATTGGGGCTGTTACGTCCCTTCACCGGGAGATTGTGGATAATAAAGACAGACTGAAGTCCGATGCCTTCGTGGACGATTGGATTCATATCCATTACACCATGAAAGACGGCTCTGTTCTTACCCGGAGCTATTTGGTGAGATATTCCGGGGAAAGCGATCCTGTGCAGCAGGCGGCACAGACAGTAATGCGCCTGCCCCAGGCACACCTCCGGTATCTGCTGAACCAGGAGGTCACCCTGGAGGCTCTTCAGGAGAAGGTGACGAGCCTGGAGTTTTCCGGAAAGACCGTCACAGGCCCGGAGCTGGATGCACTCCTGGAAGCCCTGTGGCAGGATCTTCAGGAGGGCCACATCTATTACGGCACCACCCCGGAGGGCTATGGTCAGTCCCTGACCCTCAGCGCGGAGATTCCCCAGAAAAACGGCTACATCCGGGAGATTCGAAGCTGCACCCTGAACCTCACCCAGACCGCCGAACACCTCTGGCCCCTCCTGGAGTCCCTCCGGGCCGGAACCAACCAGGGCTAGGCCTACACCACGCCCATGAATCTGTGACAGTGGGGTACCTTTCCGGCGGAACGGTCAAGACCGTTCCCTACGGGATGGAAACAGGTACCTGTTAAAAGGAAATGGCCCCGTGACAGGGCCATTTCTTTTTAACTCCGGCTCACCGGATTTCCAGCACCTTGTAATCCTGATCCTCCACGGCCTTTTTCAGGAACTCATCGGAGACGCTCTCCGTGAGGGTGACCACGGCGGTGCCCGCCGTGTGGCTCACAAGGGCTTCGGACACCTGGGGCAGGGCCTCCAGCACCTTCTTCACCCGGGCCTCGCAGTGGCCGCACATCATTCCTTCGATGGTCAGTGTCTTTGTCATGGCTTTCTTCTCCTTTGTGTGATGATGCTTGATTTTTTTATCTCTGCTCCCGTCGTGAATCCGGAAGAGATTCAGCCGGAGGGCATTGGTAACGACGCAGAAGCTGGACAGGCTCATGGCGGCTGCCCCGAACATGGGATTCAGGGTCAGGCCCAGCGGGATGAAGACGCCTGCAGCCAGGGGAATCCCGATGGTATTGTAAAAGAAGGCCCAGAAGAGGTTTTCATGGATGTTTCGCAGGGTAGCCCGGCTCAGGCGGATGGCGGCGGGGACGTCGGACAGGCGGCTCTTCATGAGAACCACATCCGCCGCGTCAATGGCCACGTCGGCGCCCGCCCCAATGGCGATTCCCAGATTCGCCCGGGTGAGGGCAGGGGCATCGTTGATGCCGTCGCCCACCATAATCACCTTGCCCTGGGCCTGGAGCTTCCGGATCACCGCCTCCTTGCCATCGGGCAGCACACCGGCAATCACCTCATCCACCCCCGCCTGGGCACCCATGGCCCGGGCGGTCTTTTCATTGTCTCCCGTGAGCATCACCACCCGGAGGCCCATATTCCGCAGCTCCCGGATGGCCTGGGGGCTGTCCTTCTTGATGACGTCCGCCACGGCAATGATACCCACGAGCTTCCCGTCCCGGCTGAAGAGCAGGGGCGTCTTTCCGTCCTGGGCCAGCGCCTCGGCCCGGGCCTGCAGAGCAGGGGAGAGGGGAACCTGACCGCCGATGAAGGAGAGGCTGCCCCCCGCCAGGTAGCTTCCCTCCCAGAGGGCGGTGAGGCCGTTTCCGGGCAGGGCCCGGAAATCCGTCACCTCCCGGAGGTCTGCGCCCGCCTCCCGGCCCCGCTCCAAAATGGCCTTGGCCAGGGGATGCTCGCTTTTCTGCTCCAGGGCGCAGGCCAGGGCCAGAAGCTCCGCCTCGGTCACGTCTACGGGAATCAGATCCGTGACCCTGGGGGTTCCGGCGGTGATGGTGCCGGTCTTGTCCAGCACCACAATCTCTCCCTTGCCGGCCTCCTCCAGGGACACGGCGGTTTTGAACAGAATGCCGTTTTTGGCGCCCATGCCGTTGCCCACCATAATGGCCACGGGGGTGGCCAGGCCCAGGGCGCAGGGGCAGCTGATCACCAGCACGGAAATGCCCCGGGCCAGGGCATAGCCCACGGACTGCCCCAGAAGCAGCCACAGGGCCACGGTGACGGCGGCAATGCCCATGACCGCCGGGACAAACACCCCGGAGACCTTGTCCGCAACCTTGGCAATGGGGGCCTTGGTGGCGGCGGCGTCGCTGACCATGCGGATGATCTGAGACAAGGTGGTGTCCTCACCAACCCGGGTGGCCCGGCACTTGAGGAAGCCGGACTGATTGATGGTGGCAGCGGAGACGGTGCTTCCCGCCTCCTTGTCCACGGGGATGCTCTCTCCCGTGAGGGCGGCCTCGTTCACGGCGCTGCTGCCCTCCAGAACCACCCCGTCCACGGGAATGCTCTCCCCGGGGCGCACCACAAAGATATCCTCCTTTTGCACCTGGTCAATGGGGATGGTCGCCTCCACACCCTGCCGCAGGACGGTAGCGGTCTTGGGCGCCAAATTCATGAGGCTTTTGAGGGCGTCGGTGGTGCGCCCCTTGGAGCGGGCCTCCAGCATTTTGCCCACGGTGATGAGGGCCAGAATCATGGCGGCGGACTCAAAATAAAACTCGTGCATATAGCCCATCACCGCCTGGCTGTCTCCCCGAACCTGGGCGTCCGTCATGGCGAAGAGGGCAAAGGTGCTGTACCCAAAGGCGGCGGTGGCTCCCAGGGCCACCAGGGTGTCCATGTTGGGGGAGCGCCGCCACAGGGCCTTGTAGCCGCTGACGAAGAACTTCTGGTTAATCACCATCACCGCTGCTGTGAGCAGCAGCTGCAAAAGGCCCATGGCCACATGGTTGCCCTCAAAAAAGGCCGGCAGCGGCCAGCCCCACATCATGTGCCCCATGGACACATACATAAGAACCAGCAAAAAGCCCAGGGACGCCACAAGCCGCCGTTTCAGGGCCGGGGTCTCCCGATCCTGAAGCCCGTCCTCCGCCGGAGGGGCCCCTTTCCCTGCGCCCTTTGGGGCGGCCCCGTAGCCTGCCGCCTCCACGGCGGCAATGATGCTCTGGGGGGAGGCGGTGCCCTCCACTCCCATGGAATTGGTGAGCAGACTGACCGAGCAGCCGGTGACCCCGGGCACCTGGGAGACGGCCTTCTCCACCCGGGCGCTGCAGGCGGCGCAGCTCATGCCGGTCACGGAATATTGCTCCATAAAGTCGGAACCTCCTTTGTACAATCGGGACTATTTCATCAGCTTTTGCAGGGTGTTCACCAGCTCGTCCACCACGGCATCGTCCCCGGCGCGGATGTCCCGCACCACGCAGGAGCGAATGTGGGCCGCCAGCAACTCCCGGTTAAAGGCGTTCATGGCGGCGGATACGGCGGCGGATTGGGTGAGGATGTCGTTGCAGTAGGCCTCGCTCTCCACCATGACCCGAATCCCACGAATCTGCCCCTCAATCCGGTTCAGCCGGTTTACCAGCTTCCGGGTCTCCTCCTGAGACCGCTGGGTGGTTTTGTGACAGCAGCACCTCTTCTCCTGCTCCATGGTCACACCTCCGTTCAAAATACCCCCAAGGGGTATTCTTACTATATACCC
>JALETK010000074.1 GCA_022781505.1 Clostridiales bacterium
TGATGCAGGTTGACGTCCACTGGCTTTGAATGTTGTTGAGAAAACCTATCGATTAGTTGCCGAAATCGCTCTGATTGAGTGAGTTTTGGCACTACTGCACAAAAATATTTAGGGAGGATTGACATGGGTTTTTTTGGTAAGCTGTTTGAAAAGAAAACCTGCGATATCTGCGGCGGCGAGATTGGCCTCATGGGCAACCGGAAGCTGGAGGACGGAAATCTGTGCAAGGCCTGCGCAGCGAAGCTCTCCCCCTGGTTCTCCGAACGGCGCAGCAGCACCGTAGAGGAGATTCGGGAGCAGCTGACCTACCGGGAGGAAAACAGAAACGCGGTGGCCGCCTTCCACACCACCCGCTCCCTTGGAAGCGCCACCAAGGTGCTTCTGGATGAGGACGCGGGCAAGTTCATGGTCACCCGGGCCAAGGATTTGGCTGAGGCCAACCCGGACGTTCTGGATTTTTCCCAGGTGACAGGCTGCGATATGGACATTCAGGAGAGACGCACGGAGGAGAAGCGGCGGGATAAGGACGGCAATCTCGTCAGCTACAATCCTCCCCGGTACACCTTCAGCTACGACTTCAAAATGTCCATTCGGGTGAACCATCCTTATTTTGACGAGATCAAATTCCAGCTGAATTCCTCCAGCGTGGAGCTCAACCGGGGCAATGCCGTACCTCTGACCCGGGCTCCCAATGCCCGGCTGAACCAGGATTACCGGGAGTATGAGTCCATGGGCATGGAGATCAAACAGGTTCTGACCCGGGTTCGCCAGCAGGTCAGAAACGAGGCCAAGGCGGCTGCGGCACCGAAGAAGGCGGTTACCTGCCCCTGGTGCGGCGCCACCACCACACCGGACGCATCGGGCTGCTGTGAGTATTGCGGCGGTTCGGTAAACGGATAACATGGAGGGATAACATGCGTTTTTGTGAACATTGCGGCTCCCAAATTGAGGACGGAACCAAGTTCTGCCCTGAGTGCGGCCAAAAAATCGAGGTAAAAGAAACTACCCAGCAGGCCCGGGAACCTGAGCAGCCCGCCTATGAAGCACCTGCCCAGACCTATGCCCCGCCGGCACAGCAGACTAGGGAGGACGCCTGGCAGACTGATACGCCGCCGGTACAGCAGCCCTATGCCCAACCCGGGCAGCAGAGCTGGGAGGCGCCCCGGCAGAACACGACGCCGCCGGTGCAGCAGCCCTATGCCCCCTATGGGCAGCAGAGCCAGGGGGGATTCCGGCAGGCTTATAACCAGCCGGTGCAGCAGCCCAATACGCCGCCCACCCAGGCGGGAGGCTGCTCCAATGTCCCCCCGGTGACCCCTGCCGGGGCTCCCAAGGAGAAAAAACCCGGCAGCGGAAAGAAAATCGCCCTGTTTGCCGGCATTGGCGTTGCCGTCGTTGCCGTGATTGTGGCAGTGGTTCTGATTCTGGTGCTGGGCGGCAAGGACAAGGAAGACGACCCCAATCTGGGCCGCTATGAGGGCATTAGCTGCATGGTCGCAGACGTGGACCTGGGAGCCGAGGGCGAGTGGATTGAGCTGAAGGCCAACGGCAAGGCCGGCATGTGCATCATGGGGCAGGAATACTCCGCCAAGTGGTCCCTGGACGGCGAGACCTTCACCCTGAACGAGGGTGGCAGCATCTTCAAGGGTACCCTCAAAGACGGTGTGCTGACCCTGGACTACTATTCCATGATTTACACCTTTGTGCGCGACGGAGCCACGGCGCCCACAGGGGAAGGGAATACCGCCAAGGAGGCGGGCTACTGGACGCTCCTTCGGGTGGAGAGCGACAATCCCGACGATGCAGTGTCCAAGGAAGACATTGAATTACTGAAGTCCCTGGGGATGGAGATCTTTATGGATCTCCAGTCGGACGGCACCGGCGCTTTCGTGCTGGAGGAGCCTGTAAAAGTCACCTGGGGCCAGGGAAAGATCACCATTCCGGAGGAGAGCGAAACGCTCTCCTACACCCTTGAGGATGAGCTGATGGTGGTGGAGATCGAGGGCGACCGGTACATCTTCACCCGCGGCCAGGGCGCGGCCCCGGAAATCAACTGGTCTTCTCTGGGCGGCACAACCGGCGGTGACCCCGGCGCCCCCACGGAGCCCACCACGGATGACGGAAACTGGTGGAGTGGAAAATGGTATGGCTGGATTGCCATCAGCAACGGCTCTGAGGCATATGAGGATGCCATTGGCACCTGCGATGACTGTGTGGCAACCATAGAGGTCTACGATGACGACACCGGCTATGTGAAGCTCACCTTCACGGATGAGGAAGCCCTTGGCTGGGCCGATGTGTCCTTTGGCCCGGGAACCACCGAAGCCGGCTGCATGATGTCCCAGGAGGGAAGCATCTTTGCTACGGAGATCTCCTATGCGGACTGGATTGTGGACCCGGGCGCCAGTGTGGTCAGCGAGCTGGAGAATATGATCTGCATCGACGGGACGGCGTATGACGAAGACGGCGACTGGTACTCCTATTACATTTTCCTGCGCCCCTGGGGCATGACCTGGGAGGATGTGCGGGTGATTGACACCACCGACATGCCCTTTGATGACATGATGCCCCTCTACTATGATGACTGGTATCTGCCCCAGATGGAGAACGGCGCGCCCGTTCCCGGCGGCAACTCTGCCGGTTCGACTACCGTTGCCCCGGGCATGGCGATCTATGATTATGAGAGCGACGGAGAGATTTTCTTTGACTACCCCACAGATCAGCTTCACTTTGACAACACCTTCGGTATTGATGCCCTGGAGAACGATGACGGGTCTCTGCGCATGACCTTCGTTGCCGACTGGGATGCCGCCGACCGGGAGACCACCATGCAGTACATGTATTCCTACTCCACATACGATGAGTATCAAAAGGAGGAGCTGTACTTTGGTGGCTACGAGGCAGTGCGCGTCACCTATATTGACGAGTGGGGTGACTACGCGGCCATTGTGTACATCTACTTCGGAGATGACGCAGGGAAGTATGTGGGCATCCAGGTCAGCATCAGTGCATACAGCAGAGAACTGCGGGATTCCGCCGCGGTGCAGAGCGTTCTGGGTACGGTTCGTTTGAAGTAATCTTGCTGTGCCGCATCAGGAAAATGGCTGCTCCAGGCATTGGGAGGAAACAGAATGAAACGATTGACCGCTTTGATACTGGCACTTTGCCTGCTGCTGAGTCTCTCCGGCTGCGGCGGCGCGAATTCCAAGGACGCGGGAAGGAAGGATAAGCTGAGTAAGCTCCCGACCTCCACCGAAACCGAACCGACGGAACCTGCTGAAACAACGGAGCCCCCGAAGACCGGCAAAGCCCCTCTGGGAGGACAAAAGGGCCCCACGGAACCGAGGGAGCCCAGCGAGGGGGCGCCGGTGTATGAGGATTACAGCTGCCTGGAGGGCGTCTATCTTGCGGAGGCCGGAGAGGAGGATGCCCAGCGCCTGGTGGAAATCCGGGCTTTCGGCGACATTCTGCTTCTGGAACACAGCTACTGGGTGGACGGCTACGCCGCCGGTGTTTGGGCGGAGGAGTTCTGGCCCGATCCGGACATTCAGGAGGACGGGGAGAATTACTCTGTCACCGGCAAGAGCCAGCGCATTTCTCTGATGCGCAGCGCTCTGGGCAATTACCAGGAGCCCGCCATGTTGTGTACGATTATTTTGACGGAACAGGGAGTGACGCTGCAGCGCCCGGAATCCGACGCGGAGTATTTCTCCAGGACGGAGCCTGGAGCAGGCGTCCACACCCTGGCGGAAGAGCAGCTGAAGTACCTTCGTGCCGATGTGGCCGATGGGTCAAATTCCGGCCCTGTGGGCCGGTGGGAATACAGTGACAGTCTCACCAGGGCCTACTTGCGCTTCGGCGCGGACGGCAGCTTCTGCTATGGCTGCAAACAGCCAAACACACCGGTGAAGGTATTGGTTGGAGCCTGGATCTGCGATAACCAATCGGGGGAGCTGGTATGCAGTGCCGAGCAAGTCGGCTGGAGCGAGTCAGCCTGTCAGTTCCGTCTCACCTGGTTTGTGAATGAGGCCGGCGATTTAATCGTACAGGATACCAGCGGCCAGGGCCTTGCACCCCTGGGAACAGAGATGTATCTGACGGAGCTGCAGTTCTGTCCGGCATCCGATTTGTGGATCACCGGCTACACCATGAATGAGATGCTCGGCTTCTTTGATGACCTGTACGATTACGGCGGCGTTTATGCGGACGATTATGGGCAGGAGTTCTATTACTGCTATTATTTGCCGGAGTACCTGTCCGAATCGGAGGTTCTGACGGAGCTGAACAGCGAAATCCTGGATCGCTTTGGCCCCCTGATCTGGGATGCGTTGGATCGCATGGATCAGGGCCAGGAGCTGATATTTCCCATAGTGGGCTACACCTGGTGCTGCTATGACGGAATGCTGAATCTGATGGTCTCGGCCAGCAGCACTGATTTCCTGGCGGATTGCGCGGTGTACTGCTACGATATGGAAGCCGATGTGTGCCTGGATACCCGGGCCATCCTGGAGCGCATGGGAATCTCCCGGGAGGAATTCCTGGATGCCGTGAGAGCCGCGGCGAGGGAAGCCTTTGAGCAGCAATTCACCGGGCTGTCCGCGGAGGAGCGGGACGAATATGGCTATGACCGCCAGCTGGCATGGACGATCTCAGATGAGGCCGTCAACCTGGATATGCCTGTGTATGTCGATGAATACGGGGTGGTTCTGGTGGTGGCCCGCATTGGAACACTGGAAGGGGGGACGTGGCGTTATCAGGTTTTGGCGCCCTTTTCTGAAGCCGCAGGCTAGGGCGTCCCGGGTAAATCCAAGGAATACTACGAAGTAAAATCAACCATTCAACCAACTTTATGTAAAAGAAAGGAATTATGATTATGAAAAAGCTGTTATCTATTGTACTGTGCCTCTCTATGATTTTCCTGCTTGCTGCCTGCGGAGGCGGCGACGCCCTGAAGGGAACCTGGGTTTGCGAGGATGAAGACTATGGTACCGTGACCTGGAAATTTGACGGCAGCGGAAAATGCTCCATGAGTAACGACTTTTTCGAAGGTGACGGAATCTACACCATCACGGACAATCAGGTGAGCATCCATCTGAGCCTGTGGGACGGAGACGTTGTTTATGATTACGAGGTCTCTGACAGCAGCCTGAAGCTGACCGCTACGGACGGCCTGGCTCCTGATTATGACCTGAGCAAGAAATAATCCTATGGAAATCCTTTGGAACGAGCTCCCCGTGAATTCGGAGGACTTTGCCGCTGCCAGCCGGGATTTATCCAGACCGGAGACCACCTGTGCTCTGTTTCTGACGGCCCTCCAGCTATACCTCCATGACAAGACGGCCGGAGAGGCGGCGGTCAATCTCCTGCGGGGTCCCCGCCCCATGACGGGCTATGACGCCCAGTTCCTTCGAGACAGGCTTCGGGGAAAGGCCTATCTGCCCTTGGCGTACTTTGAAGGAGCTACGCCCGAGAACCATTACACCCCCCGGAAGCCCTATACCCTGCAGGTGCTGCCGGACCCCCGTCCCCAGGATCTGGAGCCCGGATATCTGCGGGTGTATCTCAGAACCACCGGTGCGGATTCTCCCCGCCCTGTGAAGCTGCGCCGGAAGGGAGACAACTGGTATCTCTGGGAGTATTCCAGCATTCTCTCCGGCATCCGGGTTCCGGTTGAGGAGGACCCCTGGGCCTGAAAACCATGCGGGAGGCTTCCGTCCCGCCCAAAAAGGAGGAACCTATGAAATATCAAAAATGGATTTGCACCCTGCTGGCGGTCTGTATGCTCCTGACCCTGCTGCCCTCCCTGAGCCTCAGAGCCAATGCCATTGAGACCGAGACCATCTACGCCTGCGGCTTTGAGACGGAAGAGGAAGTGGATGAATGGGCATTCCGGGACGCCGACGAGGACGGCTACAATTGGGAGTGGAAGGATTCAGCCACGGAAGACGGGGATTTTGGCCATGTGGACGGAACCTGTGCGCTGCTCAGCTTCTCCTATAAAAACGGAGAGGGTGAACTGACCCCGGACAACTGGGCTTACTCGCCTCCGATTGAGATCCCCGCCCTGGGGGAGGCCTGGCTGTCCTATTACGTCTTTGCCCAGGATCCCAAATATCCTGCGGAGCACTACAGCGTCTATGTCTACATCCCGGGGGAGGAGATGACCCTGCTCCTCGGTGAGACCCTGGAGGAGGGAGAGGATCGGCTCAACCCGGCGCTTCGCACCCTGGATTTGAGTGCCTATGCCGGAAAAACCATCCGCATTGTCTTCCGTCACCACGATGTCACTGACGAGTTTGCCATCGGCATCGATGCGGTTAAGGTGGAGCGCACCGTTCCACGGGACATTGGAAGCGTGGCGGTTACTGTGGATGAGCCCGTTTCCGGTATGCCCGTCACCGGTACCTCGTCCATTCCCGGAGACTACAGCGGCTATACCATTGCAAATGTCTCCTGGGAGCCCAATGACGGGGAGTTCCAGCCGGGCAAGGCATACAGCGTGATTGTCACCCTGGAGGCCGAGTCGGATCATGTGTTTGCAGGGGGCATCTCCGCCTGGGTCAACGAGCACCCTGCGAGCATTGTCTCCCAAAGCCCTCAGGAGCTGAAGATCTCCTATACCTTCCCTGAGCTTCTGGCGCCTCTGCCCTCCATGTTCTTTGAGGATGTGCAAACAAAGGACTGGTTCTACAAGGATGTGGAGTATGTCTATTACAACCGGCTTATGGCCGGTACCGGCAACAATCTCTTCAGCCCCAAGGTCCCTACCACCCGGGGTATGATTGTCACGGTGCTCTACCGCATGGAGGGCTCTCCCGCGGTGAGCGGCAGCTGCCCCTTCACCGACGTCAAGGCCGGCCGCTACTATGAAAAGCCCATCATCTGGGCCGAGGAGAACGGCATCGTGAAAGGCGTGGGCGAGGGAAGGTTTGACCCGGATGGGAAGATCACCCGGGAGCAGCTGGCGGCCATCTTCTGCCGGTACGCCGAGACAAAGGGCTTCTATGATGAAGAGGACTGTGTCATGCTGGCCGGCTTTGCCGACTATGACAAAATCTCCGGCTGGGCCAGAACCTCCATGAGCTGGGCGGTAGGTTCCGGCCTCATCAGCGGCAGCAAGGAAGCGGATGGACTGTATCTCCTGCCTAAAGGAAATGCTCTCCGCTGCCAGGTTGCTGCCATCCTCCACCGTTTCTGCGTGAATTTCGGAATCTGAGCATCAGAAAGGATTTCCTGTGGGCTCCGGCCCACAGGAAATTTTTTCGCCCCGGCGCTTGAAATCCCAAACAAACAGGATAAAAATGTACCTTGGCGCAGGCCTTCCCAGGGTGTAAAATAAAACAGTGGAGTGCTGTACCCCAGCGGCACCCCTATCACAAAAAACCAGGAGGCTGCAGATGAAAAATCCAATTCTCCCGGGCTTTAACCCGGACCCCTGCCTGTGCAGGCGGGGCGATGACTATTATCTGGCGGTGTCGTCCTTCGAGTGGTTCCCCGGGGTACCCATCTACCACTCCCGGGACATGAAAAACTGGGAGCTTCTGACCCACGCCCTCACGGACGACCGGGCCGTGGATCTGCGGCGGCTCCCCTCGGCCAAGGGAATCTGGGCCCCCTGCCTCACCTGGTGTGAGGCGGACGGACTGTTTTACCTGGTCTATGGGGTCATGAACTCCATGAACGCCCGCTATTTTGACGTAAACAACTATGTTATCACCGCGCCGGAGATCGAGGGCCCCTGGAGCGCCCCGGTGTATCTTCACTCCGCCGGTTTTGACGCATCCATGCTCCACGACACCGACGGGCGGAAGTACCTGGTCTCCATGGACTGGGAGACCCGCCCGGACTATGAAAAGCCCGGGGCCATTTGCCTGGCGGAGTATGACCCGGCGGCGAAAAAGCTCCTGGGCATCCCCAGGCGAATTTACACCGGCGGTACGGATCGAGGCTGCATCGAAGCGCCCCACCTGTACCGGCGGGGGGAGTGGTACTATCTCATGTGCGCCGAGGGCGGCACAGGCTACAACCACTGCGTCACCCTGGCCCGCGCCAAAAGCCCCTGGGGTCCCTATGAGCCGGACCCCCAGAACCCCATCCTCACCTCCAACCCCCGGGAGAACAACGAGCGCCGGGATTGGGATCATCTGAAACCCCGGTACTACAATCCGGACTCCCTGCTCCAGAAGTCCGGCCACGGCAGTCTGGTGGAGACGTCTTTGGGAGAGGTCTATCTGGCGCACCTCTGCGCCCGGCCCTTTGTACCGGAGCTCCGGTGTACATTGGGACGGGAGACGGCCCTGCAGCGGATGTACTGGACGGAGGACGGGTGGCTGCGTCTGGCCGGCGGCGGAAACCTGGCCCGGGAGACCTGCCCGGAGAGCGCCCTGCCCCAGTGGCCTGTGACCCCGATCCCGGAGACGGATTTCTTCGACGCTCCGGAGCTGCAGCCCTGCTATTACGCCCCCCGGCAGGCCCCCGGACGCTTCGCTTCTCTGAAAGCCCGGCCCGGGCGTCTGCGCCTGCGGGGCGGGGAGTCCCTGTGCTCTCTCCATGAGGTGAGCCTGCTGGCAAGAAAGCTCACCTCTTTGTGCACGGAGGTCACCACCTGCCTGGAATTCAGCCCGGAGACCTTCCGCCACAGCGCCGGCCTTGTGGTATACTATGACAATATGAACTATGCCTACCTGGAAAAGAGCTGGCGGGAGGAGCGGGGAGAGGTTCTGAGGCTCCGCCACCTGGAAAACGGAGAGCGAACCGACCTGCCTGTGGAGGGCATCCCCGTCCCGGCAGGGCCCCTCTGGCTGCGGGTCACCATCTATGGCCGGGTCACCCGGTTCTCCTGGTCCTCCGACGGTGTGCAGTTTCAAAAGCTTGGCCCGGATTTTGATACATCCACCTTCTCCGATGAATACTGCAAATTCGGAGAGTTCACCGGCACCTTTGTGGGTATGGCCTGTGAGGACACCTTGTATCACGCCAGGACGGCAGACTTTGCGTGCTTCTCCTGCAAGTCCACCCCTGCTACGTTGTAACTTCTAAAAGATAGCATAAGGGCCGCGATTCTACGAACCGTAGGGGAGGGTCATGACCCTCCCCTACAATGCACCAAAGTAATATTTTACAAGTTATAACGTTCTACCCACAGAGAGCTTTGGTACCGCTGAAAACACCCGGCGGGTGTCTTTCTTTCGAGATGCCCGCAGCGTGCTGCTGGACCGAACCCATGATTTCATGCGCAGCGAGGCCACCTCCTGCTCCAGAAACATTGAAAACACCATTTCGGAGATTGAGGACGTGACCCTGAGTATCCTGGGCAACATCACGGTGCAGAACA
>JALETK010000077.1 GCA_022781505.1 Clostridiales bacterium
GGCAATGGAGGCCCGGACATATGACCGGCCTGGCGGCCGGTGCAATGCTGCGCATTGCGGGGGATACGGATTGCCACGTTGCTGCGCTCCTCGCAATGACAGGTTTGGGGGCCGGGTGCCTTTGGACGGGGCTGCCAGGCAAATTTGCAGCTGCCCGGCGGGGGCGAGCCCCCGCCCTACGGGTGCATAGTCGGGACCGGGTGCGTTGGGACGGGGCTGCCGATCAAATCGCAGCTGCCCGGCTTATGTCATGACCCCGCCCTACGGGTGCATGGTCGGGGCCGGGTGTGTTGGGATGGGGCTGCCAATTAAACCGCCGCTGCCCGGCGGGGGCAGGGGCAAGGCTGTGCCGTTGGCCGGGGTTATTTTGGCCACGGGGCGGGGGAATCATTCGGGGCTGGGGCCGATACAGCCGGTTTTGGTACCGATTGTGGCGAAAAAGGTCGAATCCGGGGCCATACAGGAGGCGGCAGGGCCGCTGCCGCCTCCGTATTTTCCATCAAAATGCCAGCTTGCCGGTGATGTACTCCTTCAGCTGGGAGATGGGCAGGCGAACCTGCTCCATGGTGTCCCGATCCCGGACGGTGACGCAGTTGTCCGCGGGGGAGTTCTCGTCGCCCACGGTCTGGAAGTCCACGGTGATGCACAGAGGGGTACCGATCTCGTCCTGGCGGCGGTAGCGCTTGCCGATGGAGCCGGAATCGTCGAAGTCCACCATGAAGTCCTTCTGAAGCTCGTGGTAGATCTCCTCGGCCTTGCCGGAGAGCTTCTTGGACAGGGGCAGCACGGCGGCCTTGTAGGGGGCGAGAGCGGGGTGCAGGTGCAGCACCGTGCGGATGTCGTCATTGCCCTTCTTGTCCTGGCCCACCACCTCTTCGTCGTAGGCGTCAATGAGGAAGGCCAAAGTCACCCGGTCGGCGCCCAGGGAGGGCTCCACCACATAGGGCACATAGTGCTCCCCGGTCTCCTGGTCGAAATACTTGAGATCCTGGCCGGAGGTCTTCTCGTGCTGGGTGAGGTCATAGTCGGTGCGGTCAGCCACGCCCCACAGCTCGCCCCAGCCGAAGGGGAACAGGAACTCGAAGTCCGTGGTGGCCTTGGAGTAGAAGCACAGCTCCTCGGCGCTGTGGTCCCGGAGCCGCAGGTTCTCGTCCCGCATCCCCAGGTTCAGGAGCCACTGGTGGCAGAAGTTCCGCCAGTACTGGAACCACTCCAGATCCGTGCCGGGCTTGCAGAAGAACTCCAGCTCCATCTGCTCAAACTCCCGGGTGCGGAAGGTGAAGTTGCCCGGGGTGATCTCGTTCCGGAAGGACTTGCCGATCTGGCACACGCCGAAGGGCAGCTTCCGCCGGGTGGTGCGGAGGAGGTTGTTGAAGTTCACGAAGATGCCCTGAGCGGTCTCGGGCCGCAGGTAGACCTCGGCGGCGGAGTCCTCGGTGACGCCCTGGTGGGTCTTGAACATCAGGTTGAACTTCCGGATGTCGGTGAAGTCGGACTTGCCGCAGCCGGGGCAGGGGATCTTCTTCTCCCGGATGTAGGCCACCAGGTCATCGTTGCCCATGGCCTCCACGTTCACGTCCTCGATGCCGTTTTCGTGGTTGTAGTCCTCAATGAGCTTGTCGGCCCGATGGCGCATTTTGCAGGACTTGCAGTCGATGAGGGGGTCGTTGAAGGTGGTCACATGGCCGGAGGCCACCCACACCTGGGGATTCATGAGGATGGCGGCGTCCTGGCCCACGTTGTAGGGGCTCTCCTGGACGAACTTCTTCCACCAGGCCTTCTTCACGTTGTTCTTCAGCTCCACACCCAGGGGGCCGTAGTCCCAGGTGTTGGCCAGGCCGCCGTAAATCTCGGACCCGGCAAAGACAAAGCCCCGGTTTTTGCACAGGGCCACAATTTTCTCCATGGTCTTGTTCTCGTTTTTGAGCATTTCGTTTACCTCCCGAAAATCCAATGGCATTCTCAAATCTAAGGACACATTATATCGGAAATTCTCCCGAAAATCAACTGTTTTTCAAAATTTAAGAAAGAGAACATAGGACACCCTGAAAAAAACAAAGGGCCCCGGGCCTTGACATCGGGCCGGGGCGTGGTATAATCATAAGTGGGAAAGGCGCTGCCGGCAGACGGTTCGCCCCCTATGGTTGCAGAAGTAACCGCACTGATTGGGGTCGGGGCGGTTACTTCTTCTTATTTGTCATCTGGTAAACCAGACCGATGATGCCGATCAGCGTCAGGCAAAACTGGAAAAGTTCTGCATATGTGACCACATCAACCACCCCCTTTCCACGCAAGAGGACAGGGGGCAAGAAGTGTCACCCCCTGGATCAGGGGAGACGAACCGCCTACCGTTACTGGCAGCGCCTGGTTCCGTTGGGAACCGGGTTTATTGTAGCAGAAAGAGCAAAGACTGTCAAATCGTCCCGCAGGATTTTTGCCCTCTGGCCCTTGACATTTTTCCCGTGGCGGGATATGATGGTTCCAGGTAATATATGAAACCGCAGATGGAGTGGTAGTAAGGACGAATTCGGTTTTCCAGAGAGCGGCCCGGAGCTGGGAGGGCTGTAAACCGTGCGTCCCCAATGGGCTCCGGAGGGCGGCCCGAATGAAAAGTAGGCGCCGACGGCATCCGGCCGTTATCCGGAGGACTCATGTTAGTGAGTGTGCGCACAGGTGGCTTTATCCTTTGTGGGGTAAGGCCCTTTATTTTTTTAAGGAGGCAACCAATATGGAAAAAATCATTCTCACCGGCGACCGCCCCACCGGGCGGCTGCACCTGGGGCATTATGTGGGCTCCCTGAAGCGGCGGGTGGAGCTCCAGAACTCCGGGGCCTATGACAAGGTGTTTATCATGATCGCCGATGCCCAGGCCCTGACGGACAACGCGGACAACCCGGAGAAAATCCGGGAGAACATCATCGAGGTGGCCCTGGACTACCTCTCCTGCGGCCTGGACCCGGCCAAGTCCACCCTGTTCATCCAGTCCCAGGTGCCTGAGCTCACGGAGCTGACCTTCTTCTACATGAACCTGGTCACTGTCTCCCGGCTCCAGCGGAACCCCACGGTGAAGGCGGAGATTCAGCTGCGGAACTTTGAGGCCAGCATTCCCGCGGGCTTTCTCACCTACCCCGTGAGCCAGACGGCGGACATCACCGCCTTCAAGGCCACGGACGTGCCCGTGGGGGAGGATCAGCTGCCCATGCTGGAGCAGGCCCGGGAGATCGTCCGCCGGTTCAACATGACCTACGGGGAGACCCTGGTGGAGCCGGAGGCCCTGATTCCCCAGAATCAGGTCTGCTGCCGCCTCCCCGGCACCGACGGCAAGGCCAAGATGAGCAAGTCCCTGGGCAACTGCATCTACCTCTCCGACACGGAGACCGAGGTGAAGCAGAAGGTCATGAGCATGTTCACCGACCCCAACCACCTGAAGGTCTCCGACCCCGGCAGCCTGGAGGGCAACGCCGTGTTCACCTACTTAGACGCCTTCTGCCGGGACGAGCACTTCGCCCAGTTCCTGCCGGAGTATCAGAATCTGGATGAGCTGAAGGCCCACTACCAGCGGGGCGGCCTGGGGGACGTGAAGGTGAAAAAGCTCCTGAACAACATCCTCCAGGCAGAGCTGGCCCCCATCCGCGCCCGGCGGGCCCAGTGGCAGCAGGACATCCCCGGGGTCTACGAGATCCTGCGCAAGGGCAGCGAGGCCGCCCGGGAGACCGCCGCCCAGACCCTGGCCGAGGTAAAGCGGGCCATGCGGATCAACTACTTCGAGGACGGGGCTCTGATCCAGTCCCATGTGGAAAAATACAGCAAGTAAAAATACGCCCCCGTGGACGCGGCCCATGCCGCACCCACGGGGGCGCCCGTTTTCAGTCCAGCTGATAGGAGATCAGCTGATAGGAATCGATGCCGTCTTTGTTGTAGGGCCGCACCACGGCAGTGCCGGAGCCGCAGTAGGTGAGGCCCGCCTGGGTGGCGGCGCCCTGGGCGTTCAGGTAGTAATAGCTCTTGTCCTCCACCATGGCCCCGCCCATGCTGAATTCATCCACGGAGTAGATCCGGAAGGTGACCTCGCAGGTGCCGTCTCCCAGGCTCCGGAGGGAGTCCGCCACGGACATGCAGCTGTAGGACTCCCCGTCCGCCGCCGGGAAGTAAAAGCTCCCGCCGGAGTAGAAGAAGCTCCGGTTGGAGTCCAGGGGGTAGACAGTCCCTTCCCCGGGCTCCTCCAGAGTGCGGTTGAAAAAGCGGAGGAGCTTGCTCCTGGCCAGATCCAGGGAGATGGTGTAATAGTCGCCGGTGCCGTCGGAGACATGCTGGATTTCCGAATTCTGATTGATTTTGGTGTGGAGATAGGCAAAGCGCAGGAGCTGATCCAGGGGCGCTGCGGCGCAGTCACAGTCTCCGAACCACTGCTCGGAGAAGTTGCTCAGAAACAGGTTCAGCTTATACTGCTCCTGGAGGCTCAGACCAGTGCCGGAGGCGGCTCCGGGGGCTTCCTCTGTGGGCTCCGGCTGGGCCACCGCCGTGGCGGGAGGCGGGGCCTCCGTGGCAACCGCCGTGACGGGGGGCTCGGTTCCGTCGGATGGGGCCGTGGCGGGAGGCTCCGTCCCGGCAGGCGGCTCCGTGTCCGGAGCGGTGGACGGCGGGGCGGTCGCTTCCCCGGTGGAGGGAATGGTCTGCCCGCCGGTTGTCTCCGGGACGGACAGAGACGGCTCCGGGGTGGGGCGGAGCAGCGCCCAGGCCAGCGCCCCCAGGGCCAACCCCAGGGCCAAAGCCAGGGCCGCGATCACCGGAGCGGCGCTCCGCTTCTTTTTGGGAGCCTCGGGTGCAAGGCTGGCGCCGCAGGCGGGGCAAAAGGCCGCGCCCTCCCGGGGCTGGAATCCGCATTGCGGACATTTCATGGCAATCCCTCTCTTCCTTCTGCCGGCTCCCGGCATATGGTGCTTCTCATTATACCAGCTCCGGAGGAGGAATTCAAAGGGAACCGCCTTTTTTCCACAAAATATTTTTATACCGGAGCAAATAATCCGTGCAGACCGTAAAAATTCTCTTTTTTCCACAAATCCATTGCAATTTTTTTGTGAATGTGGTATATTCTAAAGTCGTTGAAAACCGGTCAATGTATGGAAGGAGCGACCTTTTTATGGCGCAGCAAGAGAACATTCGCAACATTGCAATCATCGCCCACGTCGACCACGGCAAGACCACCCTGGTTGACCAGATGCTGAAGCAGGGCGGCATCTACCGGGAGAACCAGGCCACCGTGGAGCGTGTCATGGACTCGGGAGATCTGGAGCGGGAGCGGGGCATCACCATCCTGGCCAAGAACACCGCCGTCCACTACAAGGGCACAAAAATCAACATCGTGGACACCCCGGGCCACGCCGACTTCGGCGGCGAGGTGGAGCGCATCCTCAAGATGGTCAACGGCGTTCTGCTGCTGGTGGACGCCGCCGAGGGCCCCATGCCCCAGACCCGGTTCGTCCTTCAGAAGGCCCTGGAGCTGGGTCACAAGGTGATCGTGGTGGTGAACAAGGTGGACCGGCCCGACGCCCGGGTGCACGAGGTCATGGACGAGGTGCTGGAGCTTCTCCTGGACCTGGACGCCACCGACGAGCAGTTTGACTCCCCCACGGTGTTCTGCTCCGCCCGCCAGGGCATCGCCTCCTACGGCCCCGACCAGTTGGGCACGGACCTCACCCCTTTGTTTGAGACCATTGTGAACTATATCCCCGCCCCCACGGGAGACGCCCAGGCCCCTCTGCAGGTGCTGGTGAGCTCCATCGACTACAACGAGTATGTGGGCCGCATCGGCATCGGCCGCATTGAGCGGGGCACCGTGAAGGTGAACCAGGAAGTCACCATCTGTGACTACCACGATCCGGACGTTCGCCAGAAGGGCAAGATTGTGGCCCTGTACGAGTTCGACGGCCTGGGCAAGGCCCCGGTGCAGGAGGCCTCCGCCGGTGAGATCGTGGCCTTCTCCGGCATGGCGGACATCACCATCGGCCGCACCCTCTGCGCCCCGGAGGCGGTGGAGCCCCTGCCCTTTGTGAAGATCTCCGATCCAACCATTGAGATGACCTTCTCCGTGAACGACAGCCCCTTCGCCGGAAGAGAGGGCAAGTACGTCACCTCCCGGAACCTGCGGGACCGGCTCATGCGGGAGCTTCTCAAGGACGTGTCCCTCCATGTGACGGAGCAGGGCACCGACGCCTTCAACGTGGCGGGCCGGGGCGAGATGCACCTGTCCATCCTCATGGAGACCATGCGCCGGGAGGGCTACGAGTTCGCCGTGTCCACCCCCAGAGTCCTCACCAAGGAGATTGACGGGAAGCTCTGCGAGCCCATTGAGCGTCTGGTGTGCGACGTGCCCGACGGCACCATGGGCGCGGTGATTGAGAAAATCGGCCAGCGGAAGGGCGATCTGGTGTCCATGAACCCTGTGGGCAGCCGCTACCGCCTGGAGTTTTTGGTTCCCTCCCGGGGCCTCTTCGGCTACCGGAACGAATTCCTCACGGACACCCGGGGCGAGGGCATCATGTCCAGTGTCCTGGACAGCTACGCCCCCATGAAGGGGGACATCACCCGGCGGCTCACCGGGTCTCTGGTGGCCTTTGAGACCGGAGAGGCCAGCTCCTACGGCCTGTTCAACGCCCAGGAGCGGGGCCAGCTGTTCATCGGCCCGGGCACGGAGGTCTACGCCGGCATGGTGGTGGGCATCTGCAGCCGGAACGAGGACATGACCGTGAACATCTGCAAGAAGAAGCAGTTGACCAACATGCGTGCCGCCGGCTCTGACGAGGCCCTGCGCCTCACCACCCCCCGGGTCTTCTCCCTGGAGCAGTGCCTGGAGTTCCTGGCGGACGACGAGCTTCTGGAGTGCACCCCCAAGAGCCTGCGCATCCGCAAGCGGGTGCTGGACCACGCCGCCCGGATGCGGGAGATTATGAAAAAGCGGGGATAAGCCCGTTTTAGGCAAATACAGGCACATCCCCCCAGGCCCCACGGGCCTGGGGGGATGCTTTACTCTCTGGATTTGTCCCCGCCCGACGGGCAGGTTTGATGGCGGGCCTGTAGGGGAGGGTCATGACCCTCCCGGGCAGCTGCAAGCTTGACCGGCAGTTTTGTCCCAAGGCGCCGGGCCCTCCGTGTCCAGGTCCCGGTAGGCGTACACCCGCTCCCAGGCGCCCCCGGGGGTTTTGGTGACGCTGCTTCGGTGGCGGTTCAGGAGGCGGACGATGTTGTACACGTCAATCCAGATCTCGCTGTTGCACTCCTTCTGGCTCTCGTCGAAGATCAGCTCCAGGCCGAAGTGGAGATGCACCGTCTCAATGTTGTTTACGTTCTCCTTGTGGGAGTACCCCGTCCGGCCCATGAAGCCGATGACCTGGCCCGCCTGCACCACATCCCCCTCCTTGAGGCCCGGGGCGAAGGGGGTGTCCTTTTGCAGGTGGGCATAATAGTAATACCTCCGCCGGTCGACAGACCGGATGCCCACCCGCCAGCCGCCGTACTGGTTCCAGCCCATGGCCTCCACCACGCCCCCCTCCACTGCCACAATGGGGGTGCCCAGGCCGCCCATGAGGTCATTGCCCAGGTGCTTCCGGGCAAAGCCGTAGCTCCGGCCCACGCCGAAATCGTCGCAGTGGCTGTAGCCGTAGCCGGCGGCGATGGGGGAGAAGGCCTTGAGGCCGTAGGTGCATTTCCACACCTTTTCCCCGTTTTCCTCCACCAAAATGGCGTAATTTCCCACCAGGCCCCCCAGGGCGGCCTCATAGGCCTCCAGATAATAGGCATAATATTTGTACAGCTCCCCCAGAAGCTCCTGGGGGCTCTTCCCGGTGCCCAGATCCTTCCAGGCCTTTTCCACCGAGGCCGCCGTCACCTTCCCTCCGGTGCGGCAGGCCCCCAGGGCCAGGAGGGTAATCCAGCTCACGGGCCGGTCCTCCTCCTGGGAGCGGATGTCCAGAGCCAGGGCCTTGTCCATGGCCTCATAGGACACGTTGAAGTCCACCCACTTGATGTAGGAGGCCCCCGCCACACTGGGCGTCAGCAGGGCGACAACCAGAAAAAAACAAATCATCCGCCGTTTCACACAAACCACCTCCGTGGTATTGTGTCAAAGGACGGCGGAAATTATACAAAAAAACGGAGGCCCCCCACCTGTCATCCTGAGCCAACGGCGAAGGATCTCATGCAGAAGGGCTGCGAAATGGGGGCCTGGTGCATGAGATCCTTCGGCTGCGCCTCAGGATGACAGTGGGGGGCTGGTGCATGAGATCCTTCGGCTGCGCCGAAGGATGACAGTGGGGAGCCTGGTGCGCGAGATCCCTCGGCTTTGCCTCAGGATGACAATTAGGCCTGCCGCACCCCCCACCTGTCATCCTGAGCCAACGGCGAAGGATCTCATGCAGAAGGGCTGCGCAATGGGGGGCTGGTGCGTGAGATCCTTCGGCTACGCCTCAGGATGACAGGTGGGGGAGCCTGGTGCATGAGATCCTCCGGCTGCGCCTCGCCGATGACAGGTGGGGGGGCTGGTACGTGAGATCCTTCGGCTTTGCCTCAGGATGACAGGTGGGGGAGCCTGGTGCATGAGATCCTTCGGCTACGCCTCAGGATGACAGGGGGGGGAGCAGGTGCATGAGATCCTACGGCAGCGCCTCGCCGATGACAGGTGGGGGGGCCT
>JALETK010000079.1 GCA_022781505.1 Clostridiales bacterium
TGCAGTATGTGTCGGATTCCGAACATCCCACACCCTTGTCCACATTCTTTCGGGGCGCAGGATGCAAAAATCACTGCTTTAGCTGCAAGATTCAATTTGGTTACAAAATGTAAATCACACAAGTTTTTTCATTGAACCGTAAAACATATGATGATTGCGGGGAGCGCAGCGACGTGGCAATCCGTTCCCCTGCAAGCCGCAAGGCTTGCGCGCCCCGGCAGGGGCGCCATACCGGTCCGGAGGGTGCGCTGGGACTGGGCAGCCCCGTAGATTTGCGACGGCCCGGTGGCTGCCTGATGCATGAGGAACATATCATGGCAAAAACGTCCCGGCGCACAATTGCGCCGGGACGTTGTACATGGGGTTTAAAATTACAGGGCCTTCTTGGCCAGCTCCACAACTGCGGCGAAGGCGGTGGGGTCCTGGATGGCCAGCTCGGACAGGCTCTTGCGGTTCATCTCGATGCCGGCCTTCTTGACGCCGTTCATGAACCGGGAGTAGTTCAGACCGTAGGGGGCCACGGCGGCGGAGATGCGGGTGATCCACAGGCTGCGGAAGTTTCTCTTCTTCTGCTTACGGCCTGCGTAGGCATACACGCCGGACTTCTTCACGGCCTGCTTGGCCATCTTGAAGTGGGTGGACTTGGAACCCCAATAGGACTTCGCCAGCTTCAGGGTCTTGTTTCTTCTCTTGCGCGTCATCATTGCGCCCTTTACTCTTGCCATTGCTCAATATCCTCCTATTGTAATTCCAGATTATTTGTAGGGAATCATCTTTTTGATGGTTTCCACGTTGGTCACGTCGGCGTAAGCAGTGCTGCGCAGGCGGCGGGTACGCTTGGTGTCCTTCTTGGTGAGGATATGGCTCTTGAAAGCGTGGGCTCTCTTAACCTTCCCGTTCTTGGTCAGGTTGAATCTCTTCTTTGCACCGCTGTGGGTTTTCAGTTTGGGCATGTTGAAACTCCTTCCGTATAATAGGCGTGATTACTTGTTGTTCTTGGGGGAGAGGAACATCGTCATGAACCGACCATCCAGCTTGGGATTCTTCTCCATGTTGGCCACCTCAGAGCACGCGGCAGCGAAGTCCATGAGGAGCTTCTCGCCAATGTTGGTGTGGGCCATTTCTCTGCCCCGGAACCGCACAGAGACCTTCACCCGGTTGCCGTCGTTCAGGAACTTCTGAGCATTCTTCACCTTGGTGTTCAGGTCGTTGGTATCGATGCCGGGAGACATGCGAATCTCCTTGATCTCCACCACCCGCTGGTTCTTCTTGGCTTCCTTCTCCCGCTTCTTCTGGTCGAAGCAGAACTTCCGGTAGTCCATGATTTTGCACACGGGGGGAACCGCGTTGGGCGAGATTTTCACCAGGTCCAGCTCCTGCTCCTCGGCCATCTGCAGAGCCTGGGCACCGGGGACAATCCCCAGCATGGTGCCGTCTGCGCCAATGAGCCGGACTTCCTTGTCCCGGATCTCCTCGTTGAGCTGATGATCTAATTTGCCGATGGGAAAACACCTCCAATTTCAAACAGAAAAGCGGATGCCGAACGCACCCGCCAAACACCATGGAGCGACGCAGAGGAAGCTGCGCGTTCCGACAATGTTGACCTCCGGAGCGATACGCGGGAGGTGAGGCGGGCAACCGGCCTTCTTTGTTTTGCCCGGGTATTTTACCACATTCTATGCGGCTTGTCAAGGGATATTTCATCCGAAAATCCGGAAATACGGAATTTCTCCCTTTCTGAAAAAAATCGTTGAGTTCCGACGGAGTAGGTGCTATAATCAAGCCATCCGAATAAAAATGAGGAGGAACTATTTTGGAAAAGCTATTTCAGCTCAAGAAGAACGGCACCAGCGTCCGCACGGAACTGATCGCCGGTCTCACCACCTTCATGACGATGGCCTACATCATCGCCCTGAACCCCAATCTGCTGACCAACTTCGGCGCAGGTGACGGCTCCGCGCCGGTGCCCAAGCTCTGGAACGCCGTGTTCCTGGCCACCTGCATCGCCTCCGCCATCGGCATGTTTGTCATGGCCTTTGTGGCCAACAAGCCCTTTGCCATGGCTCCCGGCATGGGCCTCAACAGCTTCTTCGCCGTGGTGGTGGGCAACATCGTGGGCCTCACCGGCATGACCTATGTGGAGAGCTTCCAGGCCGCCCTGTGCATCATCCTCATTGAGGGCGTCATCTTCCTGGTGCTCTCCGTCCTGAACATCCGGGACAAGATCGTGAAGGCCATCCCCCTGGGCATCCGCATGGGCATCGCCCCCGCCATCGGCATGATGCTCCTGAACATCGGCCTGGGCTCCAACGCCGGAATTATGGGCTTCACCGGCGGTCAGTGCGGCAATGAGAGCGCTACGTTCTATGTCATGCGGGATTTCTTCGGGGCACTGACCCCCTCCGCCGCTGCCAATAATATGGCTAGTGCCGGGGCCAGCTACGAGACCATGGTGCTCACGGTTGTCACCATGTTCGTGGGCCTGTTCATCATTCTGATTCTGGATCACAAGAAGGTGAAGGGCTCCGTGCTCATCGGTATGCTCAGCGCCTCTGTGGTCTACTGGGCGGGAGAGGCCATCTTCCTGGGTGTGAACCCCTTCGCCTCTCTGGCAGACGCCTCCTTCGTGCCTCCCTTCCAGGACATGGCGGAGACCACCCTGTTCAAGTTCAACTTCAAGGGCTTTATTGAGATGGGCTGGGTCACGGTCATCTCCCTGGTCATCACCTTCTGCATCATCGACATGTTTGACACCATCGGCACCCTGGTGGGCACCGCCTCCCGGGCCGGCATGGTGGACAAGCAGGGCAACATGCCCAAGATGAAGGAAGCCCTCCTGGCTGACGCCGTGGGCACCGTGGCCGGCGCCGTCACCGGCACCTCCACCGTCACCACCTTCGTGGAGTCCGCCTCCGGCGTGGAGGCCGGCGGCCGCACGGGCCTCACCGCCCTCACCACCGGCATCCTGTTCCTGGCCTGCATGTTCATCGCCCCTGTGGCGGCCCTGATTCCCGCCGCCGCCACCTCCGCTGCCCTCATCTATGTGGGCATCCTCATGCTGGGCGGCCTCAAGAACGTGGACTTCAAGGACATGAGCCAGCTGGTTCCCGTGGCCATCATGCTCATCGCCATGCCCATCTCCGGCTCCATCGGCCACGCCATCGGCCTGGGCCTCATCGTCTACACCGTCATGAAGGTCTTCACCGGCAAGGCCAAGGAGGTCTCCGTCCTGACCTATGTCATTTCCCTCCTGTTCCTGGTGAAATTCTTCCTGGTGGCTTAAGCCAAATCCCCCCCGGGGGCCGCGAAAGCGGCCCCCGGTTTTTGCTGCCCGGGCAAGGTTGGGCAGGTTTGTAGGAGAGGGTCATGACCCAATGTCACGAACTTAGGAGAAAGGCTTCCTGACCGTTTGTAGGGGCGGACCCATGTGTCCGCCCGCGGTAGCGGGGATAGATTTGGTAAAATCTTGGGCAAATTCGTATTTCCCCCAAATCTTGTATGAATTCGCATTGGATTTTTGCGGAACGACATTTTTCCTGCCCGGGCGCGGTAGGGAAGGCTTGGTGGTGTGTCTGTCGGGGAGGGTCATGACCGGGGGTGTTAATTCGGGTTACAGATAGTCATAATTCACGGGAAGCGTCCCTCCCGCGCCAGTGTAACCATTGTAACTTTTAGTAACTTTAGTAACTGCAATCAACACCCCCGGCCAGGACCGTTTTCTGCTTGGGATTCCGGGCTGCCTGTTTATAAAAAAGCCGGGTGTGTCTCAAAACTTCTTTTGAGACACACCCGCTGTGATTTTGATATCCGGAAAAGGGGATTCCTTAGAACACGCCCTGCTCCATCATGGCCTCGGCCACCTTCTTGAAGCCTGCGATGTTGGCGCCGGCCACCAGGTTGTAGCCCAGGCCGTACTCCTCGGCGGCCTCCATGGAGACCCGGTGGATGTTCTCCATCATCTTGTGGAGCTGAGCGTCCACCTCGTCGGCGGTCCACACCAGGCGCTCGGAGTTCTGGGCCATCTCCAGGGCGGAGACGCCCACGCCGCCGGCGTTGACGGCCTTGGAGGGGGCCACGATCATGCCGGGCTGGGCCATGAGGTAGGCCAGAGCGTCATTGGTGGTGGGCATGTTGGCCACCTCGATGTAATACTTGATGCCGTTGGCTGCAATCTTCTTGGCGGACTCCATCTTCACGTCGTTCTGCATGGCGGAGGGCATGATGATGTCGGCCTTGACGCCCCAAGGCTTCTCGCCGGGGAAGAACTGGGCGCCGGGGAACTTGTCGGAGTAGTCCTGAACCCGGTTCCGGCCGGAATTCCGCATTTCCACCAGGTAGCTTACCTTCTCGTCGGTGGTGACGCCGTCGGGATCGTACACATAGCCGTCGGGGCCGGACAGGGTGATGACCTTGGCGCCAAGCTGGTTGGCCTTCTTGCAGATGCCCCAGGTGACGTTGCCGAAGCCGGCGCAGGCGATGGTCTTGCCCTTGATGTCCTCGCCCTCGTGCTTCAGAACCTCCTGGAGGTAGTACACCGCGCCGTAGCCCGTGGCCTCGGGACGGATCAGGGAACCGCCGTAGCTCTGGCCCTTGCCCGTGAGGACGCCGTTCTCCCACACGCCCTTCAGGCGGCGGTACTGGCCGTACAGGTAGCCGATCTCCCGGCCGCCCACGCCCATGTCACCGGCGGGCACGTCGATGTCCGGCCCGATGTAGCGGTACAGGGCGGTCATGAAGCTCTGGCAGAAGCGCATGATCTCCGCGTCGGACTTGCCGGCGGGGTCAAAGTCGGAGCCGCCCTTGGCGCCGCCGATGGGCAGGCCCGTGAGGCTGTTCTTAAAGGTCTGCTCAAAGCCCAGGAACTTGATGATGCCGGGGTAAACGTTTTTCTGGAAGCGGATGCCGCCCTTGTAGGGGCCGATGGCGCCGTTGAACTGGCAGCGGTAGCCGGTGTTGGTGTGGAAGTTGCCCTGATCGTCTTCCCAGCAGACGCGGAAGGTGAACATCCGCTCGGGCTCCACCATACGGTTCAGAAGATCTACCTTTTCATACTCGGGGTGCTTCTCGATCACAGGCTCCAGAGAGGAGAGAACCTCCTCCACGGTCTGGACGAATTCCGGCTCGTTGCCGTGCTTCCGTCTCACGTTCTCAATCACACTGGCCAGGTACGCGTTCATAGTAATTTCTCCTTTTAAATTATGTAAAAATTACGGGTCGCTTTGCTGGAATGGAAATTTCAAAACAGCCCTGCGGCTGGTGGGATACGAAAATCAGGCGAAGAAGTCCCGGATGATGCCCACGACCTCGGAGCCCACCCTGGCCTGAGCCTCGGCGGTGGCGGCGCCGATGTGAGGCGTGCAGGAGACTCTGGGGTGGTTGTACAGGGCTTCGTTTTTGGTGGGCTCCTGGGCCCACACGTCCAGGCCAGCGGCCCGGAGCTTGCCGGTGTTCAGGGCCTCCAGAAGGGCCTCCTCGTCTACGTTGGCGCCCCGGGAGGTGTTGATGAGCACGGCCCCGTCCTTCATTTTGGCGATGTTCTCCCGGTCCATCAGGGGCTTGCCGGGGATGGCGGGGGTGTGGAGGCTCACAAAGTCGGAGCTTGCCAGGAGCTCGTCCAGGGTGGTGAACCGGAGGGTGGGGCTCTCCAGCTCCGGCTGGGGATGGCGGCGGTAGGCCAGAACCTTCATGCCCAGGGCCTGGGCAATGTCACCCAGGCAGGCGCCGATGCGGCCGTAGCCCACGATGCCCAGGGTCTTGCCCCGGAGCTCGATGCCCTTGCCGTAGGCCTTCTTCTCCCATTTGCCCTCCCGCATGGTGGCGCCGGCCACGGAGATGAACCGGGCGCAGGAGAACATGTGGGCCACCGCCAGCTCCGCCACGGAGTGGGAGGAGGCGTTGGGGGTGTTCCGCACGGCGATGCCGTGGGTCTCGGCGTAGGCCACGTCGATGTTGTCAACGCCCACGCCGCCCCGGATGATGAGCTTCAGGCGGCCTGTGGTGAGGGCCTCGTCTATGTGGTTCTGCCGAACCTTGGTGGCGGAGCGAACCACCACGCAGTCCACCTCCCGGAGGGCCGCGCCCAGCTCCTCGGGGGCGTAAAACTGCTCCACAACTTCAAATCCGGCGCTGCGCAGGGAGGCCAGGGCCCCCTTGTCCATGCCGTCAGTAACCAGAATTTTTTTCATGACTTAACCCCTCTCCGCTTCAAACTTTTTAAGGCACTCCACCAGGGCCTCCACACCCTCTTTAGGCATGGCGTTGTAGATGGAGGCCCGGAGGCCGCCCACGGACTTGTGACCCTTCAGATTGTCAAACCCGGCGGCCTTGGTGTAGGCAACCACCTGGGCGTCCAGCTCCTTGGAGCCGGTGACGAAGGGAACGTTCATGAGGCTGCGAACCTCCTTGTCCACGGTGCCGTGGAAGAGGCTGGAGGAATCC
>JALETK010000083.1 GCA_022781505.1 Clostridiales bacterium
TGCAATGCGCAGCATTGCACCGGTCGTGAGGCCCATCCTATGTCCGGGCCGGTATTGCGCCCCTGCCGGGGCGCTGCAGCCTCACGGCTTGCTGGGAGACGGATTGCCACGACCCCTGCGGGGTCTCGCAATGACAGACTTGGGGGTACGGTGCGTGTGGCGGGAGTGCCCGAGTCCCGGAAAGCGGGTGACGGAGGAAAGTCAACTGCCCTGCGGTGGAAAAGAATCCTCTCATGAGGCCCGGCCCCAATGGGCCGGGCCTTTGCCGTGGGCAAAATACCCGTTGCACTTTTCTCCCAAATCCGATAGAATAGACCAAAAGCCAAATTGAGGAGGCGGCTTCCATGACGCTGCAGGAATTCTTTGTCCGGCATCCCCGGGTGGCCCTGGGGTTTTCCGGGGGCGTGGACTCGTCCTATCTTTTGTACGCCGCCATCCGGGCCGGGGCGGCCATAAGGGCCTATTATGTGAAGTCTCCCTTCCAGCCCGCCTTTGAGCTGGCCGACGCCCGGCGTCTGGCGGAGGAGCTGGGGGCGGATTTGCAGGTGCTGGAGGCGGACCCCCTGGAAGACCCCCAGGTGGCGGCCAATCCTCAAAACCGCTGCTATTTCTGCAAAATTCAAATCTTCTCCCGGATTCAGGCGGCGGCCCGGGCCGACGGCTTCCCCGTCCTGCTGGACGGCACCAACGCCTCGGACGACGTCTCCGACCGGCCCGGCTTCCGGGCCCTGCAGGAGCTGGAGGTGCTCTCCCCCCTGCGGCTGTGCGGCCTCACCAAGCCGGAGATCCGCCGTCTTTCCCGGGAGGCGGGGCTCTTCACCTGGGACAAGCCCGCCTACGCCTGTCTTGCCACCCGGATTCCCACCGGAGTTCCCATCACCCGGGAACATCTCGCCAAAACCGAGGCGGCGGAGGCCGCCCTCTTTGCCCTGGGCTTCCGGGACTTCCGGGTGCGCTGGCTGGACGGGCGGGCCAGGCTCCAGCTGCGGGAGGAGCAGCTTCCCCTGGCCCTGGAGAACCGGGCCAGGCTTCTGGAGGCCCTGCGCCCATATTATTCTGAGATCCTTTTGGATCTGGAGGTACGGCCATGAGCGACAAAAAAACCGAAACCATTCTCCGCCAGGTGCAAGACGGCAGCCTCACCGTGGAGGAGGCCATGCTGCAGCTGAAGCTGGAGCCCTTTCAGGATCTGGGCTACGCCAAGGTAGACCACCACCGCCGGCTCCGCCAGGGAGTTCCCGAGGTGATCTACGGAGCCGGGAAGACCCCGGAGCAGATCACCGGCATCATCACCGCCATGAAGGCAGCGGGCCAGGAGACCATTCTCATCACCCGCCTGTCCCCGGAGGCGGCAAGTATCGTTGGGGCCGTCCATCCCCTCACCTACCATGAGACCGGGCACATTGCCACCGTGGGAGAGCTCCCCGCCCCCGGGGGCCTGGGCACCATTGTCATCGCCACCGGCGGCACCAGCGACCTTCCCGTGGCTGAGGAGGCCGCCGTCACCGCCCAGGCCCTGGGAAACCGGGTGCTGAAGCTCTATGACGTGGGGGTGGCCGGGGTTCACCGGCTTCTGGCCAATGTGGAGTACATTATGAATGCCTCGGTGATCATCGCCATCGCGGGGATGGAGGGAGCCCTTGCCAGCGTGGTGGGGGGACTTGCGGACTGCCCGGTGATCGCCGTACCCACCAGCGTGGGCTACGGGGCCTCCTTCCACGGTCTTTCCGCCCTGCTCTCCATGCTGAACTCCTGCGCCAGCGGCATCTCCGTGGTGAACATCGACAACGGCTTCGGGGCAGGTTACCTCGCCAGCATGATCAACCATATGGAGGCAAAAAAATGAGAATACTGTATCTGGATCTTTCCATGGGCGCCGCCGGGGATATGCTGGCCGCCGCCCTGCTGGAGCTGCTGCCGGAGCCGGAGGTCTTTGTGGCGCGGCTGAACGCCCTGGGCCTGCCTGGGGTGGAGTACCGGCTGGAGAAGGCCGTGAAGTGCGGCGTCACCGGCTCTCACCTCACCGTCCTGGTAAAGGGCCAGGAGGAGGGCCATTCCCACGACCATCACGACCACCACGACCACCATCACCACAGCGACCTGGCCTCCATCCGCCACCTGGTTCGGGATCATCTGCGCCTGCCGGAGCCGGTGCGGGAGCATGTGCTGGGGGTGTATGACCTGCTGGCCCAGGCGGAGAGCCAGGTGCACGGGGTTCCCATGGAGCAGATTCACTTCCATGAGGTGGGCACCCTGGACGCCGTGGCGGACATCACCGCCGTGTGCTGCCTCCTGGATGCCCTGGCCCCGGAGAAGATCTGCGCCTCCCCCGTCCATGTGGGTAGCGGCCAGGTGCGCTGCGCCCACGGCATTCTCCCGGTGCCCGCTCCCGCCACGGCCCTGCTGCTCCGGGGTGTCCCCATGTACGGGGGAAGCATCTCCGGGGAGCTGTGCACCCCCACGGGGGCGGCACTCCTGAAGCACTTCGTCACCGCTTTCGGCCCCATGCCCCCCATCACCGCCCAGGCCATCGGCTACGGCATGGGGAAGAAGGACTTTGAGGCCGCCAACTGCCTCCGGGCCATCCTGGGCACAGCGGAGGCGCCCCGGGAGGAGATCGTGTCCCTGTGCTGCAACCTGGACGACATGACCCCGGAGGCCCTGGGCTTCGCCCAGGAGCGGCTGTGGGAGGCCGGGGCCCTGGACGTGTACACCACCGCCATCGGCATGAAAAAGTCCCGCCCCGGGGTGCTTCTCACCTGCCTGTGCAGGCCTGAGGACGCGGCAGCCATGACGGAGCTTCTCCTGCGCCACACCACCACCCTGGGCGTCCGCCGGGAGTCCCTCACCCGCACCACCCTCCCCCGCCGCTTTGAAACCCTGGAAACCCCCTACGGCCCCGTCCGGGTGAAAATCTCCGGCCAGGGGGCCTCGGAAAAGCGTAAGCCCGAATACGAGGATCTGGCCCGGATCGCCCGGGAGCAAAATCTTACCATCTCCCAGGCCCAAGCCCTGTGTGGCTTCTGAGCCGGTTCCCCCACCACAAAAACGCCGCACGGAGTTGTCTCAAAACGAGCTTTGAGGCAACCCAGTGCGGCGTTTCTCATCCGGCATGAAACAAAATCAATGTCACGAACTTAAGCGAAAAGCTCTCTGACTACTCGTAGGGGCTTAAACCTGTGTCCGCCCGCGGTAGGAGGGATAAAATTGTAAAAATCTTGGGTGAATTCGTATTTTCTCCGAATTTTGTGCGAATTCGCATTGGGTGTTTGCGGAACGATATCTTTCCCTGCGGGCGGACACATGGGTCCGCCCCTACAGACGCGAAAGGAGCTTTTCAAAAACCAAAAAATAATGAATAATATTTTGTTTTCGCATAAGCTTTTTGGAAATTCAACACTTTCCCGCTATTTTTTGTGTGGTTTCTGCCATGTCCTGCGCTTTTAAGTTCGTGACATCGGGTCATGACCCTCCCCTACCATGCACCAAAGCTATTTTTTAAAAGTTACAACGCACTACGGACACGGAACAATCCTTTCCAGGATTCAAAATGCTTCAACTGTTTTTCCACGCTGCTTTCAATTGTCATCCTGAGGCGCAGCCGAAGGATCTCATGCACCGGCCCCATCCCAATGGCCCTTGACAAATGCAGACTATTCTGATAGTATAGACGATAGAAATCGTCTGAATGGAGGGATTCTCATGCCAAAGCTCTTTGACGGTGAAATGAAGGCCATGGAGCTGATCTGGGACAACGCTCCCATCCACGCAAAGGACGTGGCGCTTCTGGCGGCGGAGCGGATTGGGTGGAACAAAAACACCACCTACACCGTGCTGAAAAAGCTGGAG
>JALETK010000176.1 GCA_022781505.1 Clostridiales bacterium
GCTGCGGTTTAGCCGTTGCTGCTGACGATCCGGTAATAGAACCGGGAGGTGAGCAGATACACGGCGCAGTAGAGAAGGGCGAAGATCAGATAGGTTGCTGCCGTAGTCCAGATCAGCAGGGAAGTGTTGGTCAGGGCGAACAGGAGCAGCATCTTCCGAATCATGGGGAAGGCAAAGGCAATGTGAACTCCGGCGGTGATGAGGGGCAGGAAGAACACCGTGAGCACCTGGGAGTGGATGGTCTTCCGGATCTCCCGCCTGGACATGCCCACCTGCCGCAGGGTGCGGAACCGGAGCTGATCCTCATAGCCCTCGGCCACCTGCTTGTAGTAGATAATGAGGGCGGTGGCCAGGAAGAACAGGAGGCCCAGGAAAATTCCCAGGAAGAACAGCCCGCCGAAGATGGCATAGAAATCCCGTTCCTCCGCTGACCGGGACTCCAGGACAAAATCCACATCGTTCCGGTACCGGACCGACTCCCGCAGCGTCTCGTACAGGCGAATCTGATCATCCCGGGAGCCGGAGACATCGAAGCAGTAATAGCCCAGGATGTTGCAGGCGCCCTCTCCGTTGACCGCATCCACCTGGGCCGCAATGTCCTCCAGGGTGTTCCAGTCCGGCACAATCAAAAAGACGGTGGGAAGAATCTCCGCCGTGGCGTTTCCGTTGGGAAGTCCCTCCTCCAGAAGTCCCGCCACCTGGAGCTCCAGCTCGCCGATTTCCAGGCGGTTTTTGGGGAAGTCCTCCTGGCTGCTGTAGAGCAGCGCCTGCCCGGCCTCCAGGGTCAGGGCCTGGCCGGTGGCCCGGTTGTAATCCTCCAGGGGCACCACATAGACCCCCGCCACATTCTCAACGCTGGTGTAGCTCACGGACTCGTCCAGGATCAGGGTGTCCCCCTGGACAAAGGCCGCCAGGGAGGCATAGCGGTAGGCCAGGCAATGCTCCGCCCCAAGGCCCTCGGAGGCCAGAGCCTCATTGGTGGCCTCCTCCATAAGGGACAGGGCCTGCTCACCTCCGTGCCGGCAGGTGAGCACCAGATCCCGGGGATAGCGGTTTTGGAGGATGTCCACCCGGCCAATGTACAGGCTGGCTGTGCTGGAGACTATGACGAGAACCATGGTGGACAAAATGCAGATGGTGGCAAGCCCCGCCCCGTTCTGCTTCATCCGGTGCACCATACTGCCCACGGAGATAAAGTGGCTGGGCTTGTAGTAATACCCCTTCAGCCGCCGCAGGAGCTTCAGAAGGACTACGCTCCCTGCCACGAAGCAGGCATAGGTGCCCAGAATCACCAGAATCACCGCCACGAAGAACCAGACCATGGCGGACACGGGGTCCCGGATGGTCAAGGCCATCCAGTATCCGCTTCCCAGCAGGGCCACACCCAAAAGGGCCAGAAGCCAGTTGGCCCGGGGCTCTTTCTGCCCTGCCTGGGTGCTGTTCAGAAGCTCCACGGGCCGGGCCTTCTTGATCTGCCACAGGCTCCGGAGGAGAACCAGCAGGGCAAAGAGGAGGAACATACCCACGGTGCGCAGAAATGCGGCGGGAATGAACTCCAGAGCGTATCGAATGTCAAACTGCAGGAGATTGCACAGCAGCAGCTCCGCCAGCTTGGTGATGAGGCAGCCCAGCATCACCCCCAGGGCGATGCTGATGCCAAAGGCATAGACGGTCTCCCAGAAGAGAATTTTTCCGATGTGCCGTTTCTCCATGCCCAGTACATTATAGAGCCCAAACTCCCGCTTCCTCCGCTTGATGAGATAGGTGTTGGTGTAAAAGAGAAGGAGCAGGGCGAAGATCTCCACCACATACCGCCCCAGCTGCAAGATGGCATAGACGCTCTGGCTGCCGGGCATGTCCTCCCAGGCGCTGCTCAGCCCCAGGCTGCCCAGAACGAAGTGGAGGGTCACCATAAGAATGCAGGAGAGCATGTAGGGGAGATAATAGCGGAGGTTTTTCCCCAGATTGCTCCAGGCCAGCTTGGCGTAAAAGCATTTAGTCATGGCGCTCACCGCCTGACTGGAGCATGGTCAGCGTGTCGGAGATTCGCTGGAATTGCTGCTCATCGGTACACTGGCCCCGGTAGAGCTGGTGGAAAATCTGCCCGTCCCGGATGAACAGCACCCGGCCCGCCCGGCTGGCCGCCCGGACGGAGTGGGTCACCATGACGATGGTTTGCCCCCCTTCATTGATCCGGGTGAACAGGTGCAGCAGCTCGTCGGAGGAGCGGGAGTCAAGGGCTCCCGTGGGCTCGTCGGCCAGAATCAGCTGGGGCTCGGTGATGAGGGCACGGGCCACGGCGGTTCGCTGCTTCTGTCCGCCGGAGACCTCGTAGGGGAACTTCGCCAGAAGCTGCGTGAGCCCCAGCCGGTCCGCCAGAGGCGGCAGCCGCCGGAACATCTCGCTGTGGGGTGTCCCCGCCAGCACCAGGGGCAGGAGAATGTTGTCCTGGATGCTGAAGGTGTCCAGAAGGTTGAAGTCCTGGAACACAAACCCCAGGTTCTCCCGCCGGAAGGCGGCCAGCTTTGCCTCCGGGATGGTGGTGAGCTCCTTCCCGTTCAGCAGCACCTGCCCGGCGGTGGGCCGGTCCAGGGCCGCCAGGATATTGAGAAGGGTGGTCTTGCCGGAGCCGGACTCGCCCATGACCGCCACAAACTCCCCGGCCTCCAGATCAAAGGTGACGTCGGTCAGCGCCTGCACCTGATTTCCGCCGAAGCGGGTGGTATAAATTTTTTTCAGATTGCGTACTTCCAAAAGCGCCATAAAATGGTACCTCCTTTGCGTTTCTGACCCCATTCTACCACCGAAGCCGCCGCCGTACCATGGATTTACCTTACAATCCCCGGAGGGAACCTTACAATTCTGAAAGGTTGAGCCCCAATCTCAGCGCTGAACTTCCTGCGCGGTTGGGGCAGAGCGGGCCCTTTGTACGGCAGCCGCCCCGGCGGGAAATCCCCGTCGGGGCGGCTGCATTGCCATGTGAATCAATCATCCTCAGGATCGATGACGATTTCATTTTGGGTGAGACCCTTGAGATTCTTCTTCATACGCTTGCCCACCACGCTGATGCGGATCACCGTAATCATGTCGGAGATGCCCTGGTAGAGGAGCACCGCGCCGATGACAATCATCAGAGCGTTTCCGAAGATTCCCTTGTTGAGCATGAACATGATGCCCAGGAAGGAGGTGACAATGGAGAGAAACAGCATGACGGCCCAGCTGCTGAGCCCCAGCTCCCGGAGGGCGAAGGCCCGCTTGATGCCCAGAAGGCTGTCAATGATGATCACAAGCCCCAGAACCAGCTGAACGGTGTCGAAAATAATGTCCGGCGCGGACAGGGCAAAGATACCGACGGCCAGGGTGATGACGCCGATCACCAGCTCAAAGGTCAGAGACCGCTCCCTTGCAAACAGGAAGCTCAGCACATTGAAGGCGCCATAGACGGTCAGGGCGATGCCCACCGCGTAGGACAAAGCGTCCTTCATCCATTCCGCCTGGAGAATCAGAAGAAGCCCCAGCACGATAAAAACCAGCGCGCTGATGATAAAGCTCCAGCGGAATTCCTTCACGGCCCGCTCCAGAGGCCCAATCTTATCTTTCTTCGCCATAAACGGTTCCCCTTTCTCTCATGAGGCGGCTTGGGCGCCGCCGGAAATCAGAAACATCATTATTTTACCAGATTACCCGAAAAAAAGCAATGGACAATTGAAGGAAGTTGTCTCCCATTCCTGAGAGCGCCCTTCCGCAACCGCCTGCCTACTCCCGCAGCAGCTCCTGCCGCTCCAGGCCGATGAGCACCCGGGTGCCCTCTCCCGGGCGGGACTCCACCCGGATGGTGTGCCCCAGCTGGGTGAGGGCCCGCCTGGTGAGGTACAGCCCGATGCCGGTGGAGCTCCGGTCCGCCCGGCCCATGTGGCCGGTGTAGCCCTTTTCAAAAATCCGGGGCAAATCCTCCGGTGCAATGCCGGGGCCGGTGTCCGCAATCACCAGGGTTTGGGACTCCTGAAGGAATATGGAGACGCTGCCTCTGGCGGTATAGTTCACGGCGTTGGACAGCACCTGCTCCAGGGCGAACAGCAGCCACTTTTCGTCGGTGACCACGGTGCAGGAGACGCCCTCGTAGTTGAGACGGAGCCGCTTGCGGATAAAGCTGGGGCCGAAGGTTCTGAGAGCCTGGCGAATCAGCCGGTCCAGATCACAGGACTGAATCACAAAATCCGTGGTGGGACTGTCCAGCCGGAGGTAGGACAGCACCATCTCCACATACTGCCGGATTTCAAACAGCCCCTGGCCCAGGTCGCTGCCGGCGGGGATGCCCTCGGACTGGAGAATCAGCTGCATGGCGGCGATGGGGGTCTTGATCTGGTGGGCCCACAGGGTATAATACTCCGTCATGTCCCGGTACCGCCGGGACTGCTCCGCCTCCTGCCGGGCCATGGTCTGAAACAGCTGCCGCAGAAGGGCCTGATAGCCCTCCTGCATCCGGTCTGCCGGAGCCGGGAGGTTGTCCAGGGTGTTGCAGACCTCCTGCTCCAGAGCTTTCAGCCGTTCCAGCAGCCGCCGCCAGCGGAGAAAGTCCCAAATTGCAACGGGAATCAGAACTACGGCGCACAGGGCGGCACCATACCCCACGGCGGCCAGGGGCAGCCGGTACAGGGCGAATACAACAAAAAAGATTGCGCAGCAGCCCAAAAACAGACCGATGGGCCGGCGGCGGTCCCGAAGATAGGCAAGCATCATGGCGCCTCCTCCACCATATACCCCAGGCCTTTTTTGGTGGTGATGAAGCCCGGGAGCCCGGCGGCCTCCAGCTTTCGCCGGAGCCGGGCGATGTTCACAGTGAGGGTGTTCTCATCCACATAGGCATCGGTCTGCCACAGCCGCTCCATGAGGAGGTCCCGGCTGACCACCCGACCCTTCTGCTCCAGAAGGGTCTGGAGAATGCGGCACTCGTTTTTGGTGAGATCAATCCGCTGTCCCTGAAATTCCAGGGCAGCCCCTGCCGTATCCAAAGCGGCTCCCCGGGCCTCCAGCCTGGGGGCGGGAGTGGTGAAGCGGTAGGTCCGGCGGAGGATGGACTGAATTTTCGCCAGAAGCACATTCAGGTCGAAGGGCTTGGGAATGAAGTCGTCGCCCCCCAGATTCATGGCCATGACAATGTTCATGTTGTCCGAGGCGCTGGAGAGGAAGACGATGGGCACCTGGGAGATTTTTCGGATCTCCTCGCACCAGTGATAGCCGTTGCGGTAGGGAAGCCCGATGTCCAGCAGCACCAGGTGCGGGGAGAAGGCCCGGAATTCCTCCGTCACCCGCCGGTAATCCTCCGCCGCCCGCACCTCATAATCCCAGGCGCTGAGCTGCCGGACCAGCACCCCGGAAATCTGGGGGTCGTCCTCCACAAGAAAAATACGAAACATGCGTCTCTCCTTTCAAACCGTTGGGGGTCATGGCCCCGCCCTACACGGCGCCGCGATAGAACCGCACCGTGAACTGGGCTCCGCCGGTGCGGCGGTTGGCGGCATGGATGGTGCCGTTCTGAGCGGTGATAATCATCCGGGCCAGGCACAGGCCGATGCCCACGCTCTGAGGGCCGGCATTCTTCCCCCGGTAAAACCGTTCAAACAGGTGGGGCAGGTCCTCCGGGGCAAATCCCGGCCCGGTGTCCCGGACAATGACCTCCCCATACAAAGGATTGTCCCCGATTTCCACCGTCACCGTCCCGCCGGGCGGGGTGTGCTCCATGGCGTTTTTCAAAAGATTCCCCAGAGCCTCCACGGTCCAGGAGAAATCCCCGGGAATGACTGCGTCTCCCGTGAGCACCAGCTCCTGCTCCTGGAGCTCCATGGGGATTCCCAGGGGCGCGGCGGCCTGCTCCACCGCACGGCGCAGGGACACAGGCTCCCGCTTCAGCTCCGCCGTGCCCGCGTCCAGACGGGACATGCGCAGAAGGGCGGATACCAGCCAGTCCAGCCGCTCCAGCTGCCGCCGCAGCTCCCGTCCGGCAGTTCGGCGAGCCTCCTCCGGAAGTTCTGGGGCCGAGAGCCGGGCGGCCAGCAGATTCAGGGCCGTGAGGGGCGTGCGAATCTGGTGGGAGATGTCTGCAATGGAGGCGGCCAGCCGGGATTTGTCCCGGGTGAGCAGCTCCGACTGCTCCAGCAGCTGGCCTAGGAGCTTTTCCAGCTGATTGTGGAGCACGGACCAGTTCCCCTCGGAATAGGCGTCCAGATTGACGGAGGTATCCCCGTGGAGAATCCGGTCCAGGTCGGCGCAGAGCCGCTCCAGGGTGGCTCGCTGCCGCCGGTAGCCCTGCAGCAGCAGAAGGAAAAAGAAAAGGCAAAGCCCCAGGGCCAGGAGCCCTGCGGAGGGGGAGAGGCAGAACCCCAGCCCTGCTCCCAGGGCGGTGAGCAGGAGCAGCGCCAGCCCCTGCCGCCGGAATACAGGATCTCTCCGCATCAGCCTTCACCTGCCTGATAGCCCACGCCCCGGACGGTGCGGATGAAGACGGGGTTCTGAGGGTCCTCCTCCACCTTCTCCCGGAGCCGCTTGATGTACACCGTGAGGGTGTTGTCCGTGACATAATCCCCCGCCAGATCCCAGATCTCATCCAGAATCCGCCCCCGGCTGAGAACCACTCCGGGATTCCCGGCGAACAGAGCCAGCAGCCGGTACTCCAGAGGGGAGAGGGAGAGCTCCCGCCCTGCCCGGGCAGCGGTGTGCCGGGCGGGGTCCAGGCGCACGGGGCCCAGCTGGAGGCTCTTGCTTCCGGCCCGGCGGAGGACGCTGCGAATCCGGCTCACCAGCTCCCGGGGCCGGAAGGGCTTGGCGATGTAATCGTCGCCTCCCAGCTCCAGACCTGTGACTGTGCTGCTCTCGTCGGCAAGGGCCGTGAGGAAGATCACCGGAATGCGGTATTTTGTCTTGATTTCGGTGCAGAGGGAGAAACCACTGCCGTCGGGGAGGGTCACATCCAGCAGGGCCAGGTCAAAGCCCCGCTGCCCCAGGCAGATGAGAGCCTGCTCCCTGGTTCCGGCGGCGGTGACAGAAAAGCCCTCCCCGGCCAGATAGTCCGACAGGGCGGAGACGATGGCCCCGTCGTCCTCCACCAAAAGAAGCGATGTCATACGAAAACCTCCCATAACCGGCTGAAAGAGCCGCTCATGATAGTTCTCATCATACCACATCCGGGAAAGAGCTTCAACGATTTCTGCCTGGACAATTTGCACAAAACAGCGAAATGATAATTCAATCAGGACGATGGTTGACAAACCCCCATGGGATATACTACAATACACTGAAAAGGGGTGGTGGAGTGAACGTCAGAGTGTTCCGGACGCCGTGCTATTTTGCGGAGTCTGTTTATCTGTTGAATGCCTTTGTGAATCATGTCTCCTTTGAGGACGAGTACCGGCGCATCCGGCAGTCCTACAGCCGGTGCCTCCATCCGGAGGATACCAAGGCCGCCGGAAAAATTGAAGAGCTGGCCCGGGTGGCCGCCCAGGTGACCCAGGGGCTGAACCCTGAGGACGAGCGAATCCGGTATTATTTTGAGCGTCTGTCCGGGACGGAGCGGAAGACCGGCTGCTGCCTGGCCCAGGTGATGCTGATGGCGGTGCCCGTGGACTGCAGCGAAATTGACGATTTTGCCGCCCAGCTTCTGAGCGATTACCGCAGTATGCAGGTCGAGGGCATCAAAATCAACGATCTCAACGCCCTGGGTCTCGTGATGGAGCGGTGGGACGCGCCGGGAGAGCCGGAGCCCCTGGCGGCCCAGCTGGAGCGGCTGCCCTGCAGCATGGAGGCCAAGTGGCAGATTCTCCGGGCCTTGACGGATTTTGAGCATCATCTTCGGGAGCTTACGGAGCTGATCCGCCCGGTGGCCGAGAGGCTTCACGGAGCCCTGGAGCCCATCGTGGCCATGAATGAGGAGAATTTTGCCCAGTGGAGCCAGTATTTCACCTGCCACACGGTGGACGATTTCCAAAACGAGATGTTTGACACCAGCTTTCTCTTTGCGGAGGAGAACCTCCCCCACGAGATCTGGCTGGGAATCTGGTATTTTAATCTGTTCGCCGCCTGGTCCGAATGGATGGAGCGGCCCTCCGGCCGGGTGCGGCTTGCCTATATCGGGATGTGCATCAGCTTTGAATTGTCCACCAAGCGGAAGGACCGGCCCGATGCGGAGACCTTGTGCGGCATGGCCCGGGTTCTGGGCAGCAAGGACAAGCTGGAAATTCTCCGCCGCTGCAACCAGGACCCCATTTCCGCCGCCCGTCTGGCCGACGCCATGAACCTGAACTCCGGCACCGTGTCGAGAAATCTGTACGGGCTGTTTAAGCTGGGTTATCTGGATACCAAGGGCGACGGGGAGCGGGTGAATTATGTCACCCGCCTGGACACCATGGAGCAGGTATTCCAGTGGATTCTGGAATACGTCACCGACACCCGATGATCCCTCAGCCCGCCAAATGCAACGCCCCCGCCTCTGGGGGCGCCCTTAATTCCGTGATGCTTTAACAGAGCATTCAGAAATGATGACAATACGTCGTCCGCCCATTGTGCAAAACAACGAAAAACATTTTGGGACTTGTTTTTTGAATCTGCTTATGTTATGGTATCTATACCTGCAAAAAATGCAGGACGAGAGCCTCTTCACCTGCCGGAACGGCAGTAAGGAGGCTGCCGTGTCAGACCGGCCGGGGAGCGGCTGACCTTCGCTCCCATGGCCGGAAGGAGCCTGCCCTGCGGCAGCGCAGGGCGCAAGACATATATTTAATAAGGAGGAAACAGTGAACATGAGGAACAACGTAAAACGGGTTTTCTCACTGCTGCTGGCAGCGGCTTTGGTCTTCTCCCTGAGCCTGACCGCCTTCGCAGCGGAGGAAACACCCCTGCTGACCCTGAGCTGCGAGACCGGTAAGGTCATTCAGGACAGCGAGGTTATTGTGTCCGTGAATGCCGCGGCAGCGGATGTCGTGGCGGACGGCAAGCTGGTCTTTACCTATGACAGCGCCGTTCTCAGCTTTGAGGGCGCCCAGGAAGGGGCTGCCTGGCCGGAGAACGCGGATGTCAGTCTCCAGGTCAACGGAGCCAAGCTGGGCACCGTGATCGTGGCCTTTGCAGGCGCCGAGGCTGCCGCAGCCGGCAGCGTCCTGAACCTGTACTTTACCGCTGTGGCCGAGGGTCAGTCCACAGTCAGCCTGTCTCCTGAGGACAGCTACATCACCGGCGCCGGCGGCTATACCCTGGAGGGGGAGGCCCAGGTTGAGGTCTGGTGCCCTGCCAGCCAGTTCATCGATGTGAAGCTCAGCGCCTTCTACCACAAGGGCATCGACTATGTGGTGAGCCAGGGCTACATGATCGGCATCAGCCAGGAGCTCTTTGCCCCTGACGCGGTTATGAACCGTGGAATGCTGGTGACTGTCCTGTACCGCATGGCCGGCGCCCCCCAGGTCTCCGGCGACATGCCCTTTACGGATGTGGCCCAGGGCCGGTATTATTACAACGCCATTTTGTGGGCTTCCCAGAACGGCATTGCCAAGGGCATGACCACGGAGCTGTTTGCTCCCAACGCGGCCGTCACCCGTGAGCAGATGGTCACCTTCTTTGCCCGGTTTGCCAGATTCAAGGGCATCTCCACGGACGCTGAGGGCGACCTCATGGACTTCACAGATGCCGGGCAGGTCAGTCCCTACGCTGTGAAGAGCATGACCTGGGCCGTGAAGACCGGCCTGATTCAGGGCATGACCGAAACCACTCTGGAGCCCAAGGGCAATTCTACCCGTGGTCAGGTGGCGACCGTGATTGACCGGTTCGCAACCCTCATTCTGAACTGAGAAAGGCAGGTATAGAATTATGAAGAAAAGAATCCTTTCTCTCATGATGGCGCTGGCCCTTCTCCTCACCTGTGTTCCCATGGCCACCGCCGCCCAGAGCGGCTTCGTAACCGAGAGCACCGCTCCTGCCCAGGACACCGCCGTCACCGGCCCCGTCCAGCTCCCTGTGGACGATATCGACCCGGAGGAAACCTCCGGTCTGGCTCAGGCAGCCGAGGCTGTGTCCGAGCCCAAGATCGTCCATGACGCCTCCGGACGCTTCTCCGAAAGCGCCGCCGCAGAGCCCTATGCCGCCGACGACGTGGTTCGTCTGGTGGTTGTGATGAAGGGCGCGTCCCTTCTGGCCGCCGGCTACACCGTGGATGAGATCGCCGCTCAGACCGCCTCTGTGACCGGCTATCAGAACCGGCAGCTGGCAAACCTCGACACTCTGAAGGCGGGCCTGACCCAGGCCTTCGGCGCCAGCGAGGACTTCAAGATCAACTATACCTACACTGTGGCTACCACCGGCCTGTCCGTGACCACCCAGTACGGCAACAAGGCCGCCATCGAGGCCATGCCCGGTGTGGAGCAGGTGTATGTGGCGCCCACCTTCGACCTGCCCACGGAGACCTCCGTGGACCTGGGCGAGGCCCAGCCCTTCACCAGCAACGCCACCACCATGATTGGCGCCGACGTGCTCAATGAGACCGGCTACACCGGCAAGGGCATGAAGATCGCCATCCTGGATACCGGTATTGTTGTGGACCATCCCAGCTTCGGACCTCTGTCCGAGGACAAGCTCACGGAGAGCTCCCTGACCCAGGAAAAGGTGGAGGCCGTGTGGGATGAGCTGAACGCCTCCGGCACCACGCTCCTGAACAAGACCTACTATGTGAGCACCAAGATCCCCTACGCTTTTAACTATTTCTCCATGAACTTTGACGTGTCCCACACCGGCACGGCACGGCATGACCATGGTACCCATGTGGCCGGCATTGCCGCTGGCAACAAGATTGAGTCCACCACCGCTGTGGGTGTGGCTCCCGATGCCCAGCTCATCGTGATGCAGGTCTTCTCCAACAGCGGTGGCGCTCCCTGGGATACCATCATGGCCGCTCTGGAGGACTGCGTCCGCCTGGATGTGGACGTTGCCAACCTGTCTCTCGGCGGTGCCTCCGGCTTTACCGGCGGTGACGTGGAGATGAACCGGGTCCTCAGCCTGTTTGAGAACACGGACATCGAGGTGCTCATTGCCTCCGGCAACGACACCAACAGCGCCTACGGCAACCGCACCGGCCTGAACCTGTCCCTGGCCGGCAACCCGGATATCGGCGTGGCCGGTACCCCCAGCACCTGCCCTGTGGCCGTGGGTGTTGCATCCATCGACAATGACGCCAGCGAGATGCTGTACTTCACGGTGAACGGCCAGGATATGGGCTACACCGACAGCGCCGCCAGCAGCGCCACCAAGTTTATCAACAACTTCAAGTCCGAGACCCTGGAGTTCGTGGTCATCCCCGGCGTGGGCGAGGCCGAGGACTACGTGGATCTGGACGTGGAGGGTAAGGTTGCCGTGGTCTCCCGTGGCAGCAACTCCTTCATGGAGAAGCAGGCAAACGCCCAGAAGGCCGGCGCCGTTGCCTGCATTGTGTACAACAATGTGCCCGGTAACTTCGGCATGGTGATCAGCGATGGCGGCAGCCATATCCCCTGTATCTCCATCTCCCAGGCCGACGGCAAGGTTCTGACGGAGCTGGGCTCCGGCAGCCTGACCGTCTGTGACGGCTCCCTCAAGAAGTTCCGGACGGAGAGAATGCTCAGCTCCTTCTCCTCCTGGGGTGTCACCCCGGATCTGAAGCTGAAGCCTGAGATCGCCGGCGTGGGCGGCAACGTCTACTCCTCCACCGACCCTGCCATCTCCGGCTCCTACTACGCCTCCTGGAACGGCACCTCCATGGCTACTCCCCAGGTCACCGGTGCCATGGCCATCCTGGTGGAATACATGCGTGAGAACGGCTACGGTCTGGAAGAGGGCGCTCTGCGCCGGGCAGCTACTGACATTCTCATGAGTACCGCCGATCCCGCCTTTGAGGGAGAACTGGAGTACTCTCCCAGAGGCCAGGGCGCCGGTCTCGTGAACCTCACCGAGGCCACCACCACTCAGGGCTACCTCTCCAGCCGCGACACCTTCGAGGGCCGGCCCAAGGGTGAGATGGGCGACGATCCTGAGCGCACCGGTGCCTTCTCCTTCGGCTTCGAGGTGAATAACTTCTCCGCCGACAAGGCCCTGTCCTACGAGTTTGATTCCTCCGTTCTCACGGAGACTCTGGTTGCCGACGCTTTCATCGGCGGCACCCCCACCGGCCTGGAGACCAAGGTTGTGGTCTGCAAGTCCGTGGAGACTGAGATTCTGAAGTATGATTTCAATGACGACGGCGAAATCACCACCGCCGACGCCCGTGCCCTGCTGCGGTATGTGGACGGCCTGGACACCCTGGCCGACGCCCACCTGCCCTACGCCGACGTGAACGGCGACGGCAAGACCGACAAGGCCGACGTGGACGTGATCACCGCCTACTGCGCCGAGCTGGAGGTCTCCGTTGACCTCACCGCCAAGGTAGAGCTCACCGAGGAAGAGCCCATCACCTCCCTCACTGTGGCACCCGGCGAGACCGTGGCTCTCACGGCCCGGATTCAACTCACCGAGGCCGACAAGGCGGTTGTGGAGCAGTTCCCCAACGGCATCTATGTGGAAGGCTTCCTGTACGCCAACTCCGCCGACGAGGACGGCGTTGACCTGTCCCTGCCCTTCGTGGGCTTCTACGGCGACTGGTCCGACGCTCCCATCTTCGACGAGCCCGAGGATGAAAACGCCTCCATGTATCCCCGTGTGGTTTACACCAACTATTCTCAGATCGGCACCAACCCCTATTTCCGCAGCGGCAAGTCCGGCGACGAGTACAACGCCTTCTCCTATGCCAACCCCCTGGCTGAGATCGACATGGGCCTGCTCCGGAACGCCAGAAAGATGACCTTTACCGTCACCGACAAGGTCAGCGGCGAGGTCTACTTCGATATCACCGGCGAGTACATCACCAAGTCCACCTATAACAGCTCCTATGGCATGGTGATTCCCTTCTACGTCCTGGCCGATGAAGGCGAGGTCTGGGACGGTATGGACAAGGAAGGCAACAAACTGCCCGACGGCACCCAGGTGACCTACCTGGTGCAGGCCTGGGTGGATGACGGGGATGACGAAGTGGACGATTCCTTCAGCTTCGACATCACCCTGGACGACAAGGCACCCCAGGTGCTCAATGCCTACAGCCTTCAGGACAGCCTGTCCTTCGGCGAGGACGGCAGCACCTACCTGACCCTGGATATCCAGGAGAACCAGCACATTGCCGCCGTGATCTTCGTCAATGAAGACGGCATCATCATGGGCAAGTACGAAGTGGACAACACCCCCGGCGTGGAAATCCAGCAGACCTTTGACATCACCGGCTTCGGCATGGAGTTCACCATTGTGGTGGCGGACTATGCCTGCAACGAGACCGAGCTGGATGTGGTTCTGGATCTGGGCGACCACAGCGTGGAGCCTGTGAAGAAGCAGCTGGACAAGGACCGCCTGTATGGCTGCGAGACCTTCGACGAGGCTGTGGTGGAGGGCGGCTGGTTCAGCGCCAACAAGGCTGACCTGTCCGATCCCAGAAACGAGACCTTCGACTCCACCAACCGCTATTACTCCGCAGAGTATGTCAACGGCTACCTGATTGCCCAGAGCGCCGTCACCGGCGACCTGGTTCTGGTCACGCCCAGCGGCTCCTATTGGGACAGCCAGACCCTGGTTTCCCAGAGCGGCAAGGTGGGCGACGCCGGCGTCTGGGTTCTGTACGACATGGCCCTGGATTACTCCGACGTAGGCTCCGAGACGCATGATGCTTGGGGCAACGCCGCCGGTAAGGACACCCTGTACGCCACGGGCTGGAAGTACGGCGGCGACAACGACCACGACGGACATGACGACGGCTACAATGCCCTGTTCCGCATCTGGGTCTCCAGATGGAACGGTGACGTCTATGTGGATGAGGTGGCCGAGTTCACCGGCACCGGCGGGGAGGAAATCCTGACCATCGCCTGCGACCTGGAGGGCAACCTCTACGGTATCGACGGCGCCGGCCGGTTCTACAGCATCAGCCACTACGGCGAGTGCACCTACATCGGCACCACCGACTTTGTGGAGGAGCTGAACTATTCCGGCGTGAACGTCATTCAGTCCATGGGCTTCGATCACAACACCGAGACCCTCTACTGGTACGCTCACAGCCAGACCCCCAATGGCAACTACTACATCAACGTCTGCATGACCTACATCGTTGACCCCAAGACCGGCGCCTGCACCGAGGTGGGTACCTACGGCCCCAGCGGCATGACCTGCCTGTTTGTGCCCACGGATCTGGAGTCTGATCTGTTCCAGATGGGCGTGAATCCCACCGACGTCAGCCTGAACCCCTACAGCCTGACCATGGCTCAGGGCCAGACCAAGCGTCTGGATCTCAACTGGCAGCCCTGGAGCGCCAAGCCTCAGGCCGTGACCTGGAGCACCAGCGATGAGAAAGTTGCCACCGTTACGTCCAATGGCTTTGTCACCGCCGTGGGCGAGGGCAATGTGGAAATCTACGCCAAGACGCAGATCTGGGATGACTGGCGCTATGTGGACGGCCAGCGGGATCCTGGCTGGGTGGACAGAACCGCCACCTGCCGCATCAAGGTGGTTGGCTCCAACGATGGCATCTACGCCTACATCATCAGCGACTTCAAGAACAGAGACAATGATTTCTCCTGGGTGACCTTCTCCGATAAGCTCCCCACCAAGGTGAATCAGATCTCCAAGCCCGTCACCTCCTTTGAGAATCCGATGGACGGCGAGACCGTGACCCAGTCCGCCATCTGGCAGGGCGGCGCCTATTACAATGGCTATGTCTACACCGTTCAGAAAGAGCCTGTGCTGGACGGCGACGGTTCCTTCGGCAACGCTTCCATCCTGTACCGCAGCCTGGTCACCAAGGGCGAGACCCCCGAGACCACGGTGATCGGCGAGCCCGAGCGGATCGGCGGCGAGATTGGTCCCGAGATCGGCAACCTGGGCTTCGATTACAACACCGGCCGTATGTACGGCGTGGATCTCACCAACGGCGGTCTGGCCATCATTGACCTGGATACCGGCATTGTGGATCCCCTGGGCGCATTCTCCGGCGATATCGGCGGCGCAGCCATTGCCACGGCCATGTGTGTCACCAGAGAGGGTTATATTGTCATTGCCGACATGTTCTCCAACCTGTACACCGTGGACGCCGATACCCTCAGCACCACCAAGGTGGGCAGCAAGAGCACTGATGCCTGGTACTATGCGGGCATGACCTATGATTATGACACCGGCAACATCTACTGGAACCCTTGCATGAGCGCCGGCAGCTCTCCCCTGTACCTGGTTCGGCTGGAGCCCAATGAATTGGATCCCGACCGCCCGGAGGCTACCATCGTTGACATCGGCGATGTGTCCACCAAGAGCGGCGTTGAGCTCACTGGCATGTTCACCATCCCCACAGAGGAGCCTGAGACCAAGCAGATTCCCGTGGAGTCCATTGAGATTACCGACGGTGAGTCCGTCATCGGCCTGGTTGGTGGCACCATGAAGCTCACGGCCGCCACCGTTCCCACCCGTCCCACGGTGCAGCTCAAGACCTGGACCTCCGACAACGAGGATGTGGTCAGCGTTGACCGCTATGGCAACCTGACCTTCCGGAGCGTGGGCACCGCCACCGTCACCGTCTCCATCAGCAACAAGAACCCCGAGGACGGCGGTCCCTTCACCGACTCCATCCAGGTTAAGGTTCTGCCTGCCGCCGGCAAGCTGGATGCCTTCCTGAATTCCGATGAGGACGGCACGGGCTATTACGACATGTGGCTGGAGATCAATGACTATGACCTGCGTCATACCACTGTCACCGACAACATGATCGCCGTCTACTCCCTGCGCACCGGCGAGTATTATGACGGATACTACTACTGCTACAACGACAAGGGCGAGTTCTACCGGATTGACGCCGACAACCATGCGGACTTTGTGACCCTGGGTAAGGCAAATCTGGATCTGGAGAACGACCAGGTTGTGAGCATGGCCATGGACTACACCACTGGCACCATGTACGGCCTGACCCTGTCCACCTACTACACCTACGGCTATCTCGTCACCATCAACCTGGACAACGGCGAGGTAACCAAGCTGGCCCAGCTGGACACCAAGGTTTACGCTCTGGCCGCCGATCAGAACGGCGTCCTCTACGCCGCCGGCGCCCCCGACGCCTACTCTGACGCCAAGCTCTACACCCTGGACAAGACCACAGCTGCCGCCACCTTCGTGACCGATATCCCCGGCGCCCGGGTCAACACCGGCAGCAACTACTATGGCGATCTGCAGTACAGCCCCCAGATGACCTACGATGTCACCACGGACCGCCTGTACCTCAGCGCCACGGCAGACTCCCAGTATTACTCCGTGAGCTCCGGTATGTACCTGATTCAGCTCAATGGCGACGAGACGCCTGATGTTGTAAGCCTGGGCGGCATCAGTCTGTTTGTCCGGACCGGCTCCAGCATCAAGTACGGCGATGTATATCTGGGTCTCCTTTGCGCGGTTCCCGAGGCCGACGAGGTCCCCGTGGGCAAGGTCAACGGTATTGTGATGAACAAGACCGCAGGCCGTGTGGCCATGGGCGAGACCATGCAGCTGTCCGCTGCAGCCCGTCCCTCCAATGCCGCCAACACCAGCCTCAGCTACACCACCGCCGATGCCTCCATCGCCACGGTGGATGACAAGGGCCTGGTCACCGGTGTCGCCGCCGGTACCACCGACATCACCATCAGCAGTGTGGAGAATCCCGATGTTACCGCTGTCTTCACGGTGACGGTTGTGGATCCCTCCGGCCCGCAGTCCGTGGGCTACACCATCTCCGCCAAGAAGGACGCCCTGGTCTCCTTCAACCCCGAGCTCCCCGGCTCCACGGCGGAAGTGGTCGCCACTGTCAGCGGCGGCTCCAATGTTCAGGGTATGGCCTACGGCGATGACTGCCTGTACTACGCCGTGGAGGGCAGCGGTTATCCCGAGCTGTTCCGCTACGACTTCACCACCAAGCAGGTCACCAGCATGGGCTGGCTGGAGTGCTGGACCGGCATCAACGGCATTGCCTACGACAAGGAGAACGACATTCTCTATGCCTGCGGCGGCTTCTACATGTATGCCTTCAAGGTCTCCTCCATGCAGGCCGGCCAGACCGCTTCCAACGGCGGCAACTATCTCCTGGACAGTGACTACTGCACCATCCAGGATATCGCAGTGGTTGACGGCTATGTCTACTACCTGGGCAACGACTTCTACACCTCTCAGACGAAGCTGGTCCGGGTGGACGCCACCACCATGGCCAACCGCACGGTGGTCATTAACAATCTGGCTGTGAACACCGTTGCCGGCAAGACGGAGATGGATTACGACAGCTACCGGAATCTGTTCTACGTCACCGACGCTGCAGGCCGTCTGTACTCCTTCGACCTGGCGGGCAATGTCATCTCCATCGACACCCTGCCCGATGGCTATGACATGAACGGTCTTGCCATCGTCCCCGCCAAAGCCGATTGAGCACCCGCTCTGACGGAATTCCCCCCTTAACCCCAAGCGCCCGAGGGCTCCGGCCCCCGGGCGCTTTTCCACAAACCGGTGTGTTAAGAGTTCCCCGCCCTGTGGGAGGGCCCATCCCCAGAACTCCCGCCTGTCATCCTGAGCCAAAAGCGAAGGATCTCTCGCTTCCAGGGTTCCAACGCGGGACGGGCCCCCACTGCACGAGATCCTTCGGCTGTGCCTCAGGATGACAGGGGGGGCGGCGCGCCCTGGAAGTTCGCGCATTTGCAAAAACAGCGGGGTATGCAGCATTTGCATACCCCGCTGGGTGAATTGGAATATTGTTTGGCCGGCCCAAGGGCAAGGTTGGACGGTCAGTCGTCTCTTCTGCGGCCGAAGAGGAGGATCAGGCGGAAGAGCTGGGTCACGGCCACGGTGAGGGCGGCCACATAGGTGAGGGCGGCGGCGCGGAGGGTTTTTCTTGCGCCGTCCATCTCGTCGTCGTAGAGAAGTCCACCGGAGGAGATGGCCTTCAGGGCCCGGCTGCTGGCGTTGAACTCCGTGGGGAGGGTCACCAGCTGGAAGAGGGCGGACAGGCCAAAGCAGGCGATTCCCACATACACCAGCCAGTAAAGCCCCCCGTCGGCGCCGCCGGAGAAAATCAGGCCCAAAAGAATGAGGGGGGTGGACAGCCGGGAGCCGATGTTGGTGATGGGCACAATGGCGTTGCGGAGCTTGATGGGAACATAGCCCACGGCGTGCTGCACCGCGTGGCCGGCCTCGTGACAGGCCACGCCAATGGCAGCGGTGGAGGTGTTGTTGTACACGTTGTCCGAAAGGCGGATGACATTGCTCCGGGGGTCATAGTGGTCGGTGAGATTGCCGCTGACGTGCTGAATCTGCACGGAGTACAGGCCGTTGGCGTCCAGCACTCGGCGGGCTGCCTGGGCTCCTGTGATGCCCTTCCGGGAGTATTGGGTGGAATATTTTCTAAAGGTGCCGTTGACGTTGGCGCTGGCCCACATGGCCAGTATCACGGCAGGCAGCACCAGGACGATATACGTCCAGTCAATATAGAACATGCAAAAGCCTCCTTTTACAGATACTCCAGAGGCTCCATGGCGTCCCGGAGCCGGTCGGTGATGGCTCCCAGGAAGAGGCTGTCCGCCTGCTGGTGCAGGGTCTGCATGGCGCCGGTGGAGAGGTTCACGGGCACGTTTCCGCTCATGAACAGGTCGTTGTCCAGAATGAAGTAGACCTCCTTATCCTCCGCCTTTCCGGGGCGGCGGATCATGCCGGGGCCCGCGTGAATCTTGGCCCGGCAGCCGCCCCGGAGATTTACCTCCGTATCCAGAGAGCTGCGGGTGGTGGCAGTCTCCTGGACGTCCTCCTCGGCCAGAATGCCCAGATAGCAGGGCTGGAGCAGCTCCCGGAAGGGGACGCCCTCCAGGTCCAGCTGCTTGCGGGAGAAGGCGTTGATGTACCGCAGGCCAACCCGCTCAAAGTAGGCGGGCTTGTAGGTCTTGATAAAGGCGGCCAGGGGCAAGTCCAGCTTCTGGGCAAAGTCCTCCCAGTTGGTGTACCGGCTGCAGGCCAGGGAGATGAACTTGCTGGTGAGATTGACCCGCCAGGTGCCGTCGGCAGAGGCGAACTGATAATTGATGGTCTCCGGCTGATTCTGCAGGGTGAAGTTCCCCGGGGCGCCAGTCAGCTTGGGGGCGGGAGCCTCCTTCCGGGCGGTGTACTGGGGATAGTCCCCCCGGATCAGCTCCTGAAAATCCGCAGGGGCCTTGGCGGCGATGGTCAGAATCTCCGGGAAGCGAAGCTGGCAAATCACCTCCATCAGCTGATTCTTCCGAAAGGCCTGTCTTGGCTCTTGAGAAAACATAGAACAAATCTCCTTTTATATAGTATCGTTTCTTTCCTCCTATTATACCCGCATTTTACCAGAATGGCAAGGTTGTGGAACCGGTTAGGGGAAGCAAATTCTTTACTTTTCTGTAAACATTGCGTATAATGGTTCCAGAATTCTCTTGGGAGGGATGGACTTGAAGTTTTTACATCTGCTGGAGGGAATCCGCTGCCCGGTGCTGGATCTTCTGATGCAGGGGATTACGGAGCTGGGCTCCGAGGTGTTTTTCCTGGTGGCGGCGCTGGTGCTGTTCTGGTGCCTGGATAAGAAAAAGGGCTACTATCTTCTGACGGTGGGCTTTTTCGGGACGATTCTCAGCCAGTTTCTGAAGCTCTGCTGCCGGATTCCCAGGCCCTGGGTGCGGGACCCCTCCCTCACCATTGTGGAGTCCGCCCGGGCAGGGGCCACGGGCTACAGCTTCCCCAGCGGCCACACCCAGAATTCCGTGGGTACCTTTGGGGTGTTTGCGGCCACCGTGAAGAAGCGGTGGGTTCGGATTGTGTGTGTGGCGCTGATGATTCTGGTGCCCTTCTCCCGGATGTACCTGGGGGTACATACCCCTGCGGACGTGCTCACAGCGGCGGCCATTGCCCTGGCGCTGGTGCTCCTGGTGCGGCCTGTGGTTTACAGCGAGAAGAGGTGGGTGTTCCCTGCCACCCTGGGGGTCATGTCCCTCTGCGCCCTGGGCTTTGTCCTCTATGTGGAGCTGGCTGCCTTCCCGGAGGACATGGACCCGGAGAATCTGGCGGAGGGAGTCAAAAATGCCTACAGCCTCCTGGGGGCTCTTTTGGGCATGATCATTGCCTACCTTCTGGATGAGCATAAGACCCATTTCCCGGTGAAAGCTGTGTGGTGGGCCCAGCTTCTGAAGGTGGCCCTGGGCCTGGGTCTCACCATGGCGGTGCGCCTGGTTCTGAAGGCACCCCTCCTGGCCCTGACCGGCGGCCACGCCAGCGCCCATGGTATCCGGTACTTCATCATGGTTCTGGTGGCAGGAGCTCTGTGGCCCCTGACCTTCCGCTGGTTTGAGACCCTGGGGAGGGGAAAGCCATGATTGTCCTGTGGATTTTGCTGGGCATTGTGCTGTTGCTGATTCTTATAAGCCTGGTGACGTTTTTCGCCGTCTGCGGCAGGAAGGAGATCCCCTGGGAGGACCATGAATCCATGGTGAAGGCCGTGGGGGAGAGCTATGCCAACCTGATTCAGGGAGGGGTGGACTGGCTTCGGGCACAGAACCCCCGGGAGCTTACGCTCACCAGCTACGACGGTCTGCGGCTTCACGCCCGCTGGATTCCGGTGGAAAAGGCCCGGGGAACCATTGTGTTCTTCCATGGCTGGCACAGCAGCATTGTGGGGGATTTCAGCCCCAGTATGCCCCAGTATCATGACATGGGCTTCAATCTGCTGCTCACCGACCAGAGAGCCCAGAACGGGAGCGAAGGGCGGTTCATCACCTTCGGCATCCGGGAGAGCCGGGACGTGGCTCCCTGGGTGGAGCTGCACAACCGGACCTTCGGAGCCTGCCCCGTGTTTTTGGCCGGGCTTTCCATGGGTGCTACCACGGTGCTCATGGCCGCCGGGGAGAAGCTCCCGGATAACGTCCGGGGAATCATTGCCGACTGCGGCTTTACCTCCCCCTGGGAGATCATGGCCGATGTGGCCAGAACCAGGGCCCATCTGCCGGCCTTCCCCCTTTTATACCTGGTGAATTTCTGGTGCCGGATCCTGGGGGGCTTTGACGCCAGGGAGAATTCCACCGTTCGGGCCATGGAGAAAAACCGCCTGCCGGTCTTCCTGGCCCACGGGGAGGCGGATAATTTTGTTCCCTGCCGGATGAGCCGGGAGGCCTATGACGCCGCCCGGTGCCCCAAGACCCTTCTGACCGTCCCCGGCGCGGGCCACGGCAGAAGCTATCTGGTTCAGAAAGAACGATATATAAATATGCTGAGTGAATTTCTCCGGAGCAATCTGGAGAGGGAGGAGGCGCATCGCCTGTGAATTACGCTGCGATTAAAAACTGTGACATTGCCAACGGCCCCGGGGTTCGGGTGAGCCTGTTTGTGTCCGGCTGCACCCGGCACTGCAAGGACTGCTTCAACCGGGAGGCCTGGGATTTCCAATATGGAGAGCCCTTCACCCAGGAGACCATCGACCGGATTCTGACGTACCTGGCCCCGGATTACATCAAGGGCCTCACGGTCCTGGGCGGGGAGCCCTTCGAGCCCCAGAATCAGCCGGGTGTGCTGGAGCTTTTGCGCCAGGTTCGGGCCAGATACCCGGAGAAATCCATCTGGGCCTTTTCCGGCTATACCCTGGATGGACACATTCTGGCCAAAAGGCTGGGCCCCTGGGAGGTCACCCGGGAGCTGCTGTCCTGCCTGGATGTGCTGGTGGACGGCCCCTTTATGGCGGAGGAGAAGGATCTGTCCCTGCGGTTCCGGGGCTCCCGGAATCAGCGGCTGATTGACATGAAAAAGACCCTGGCCACAGGGGAGATCACCCTCTGGACCGACTGGCAGAGCGGGGAGGAAACGAGATGAAGCTGCAGGTAAAGAAGCTGAAGCCAGGGGCAAAGCTCCCCACCTATGCCACGGCCCAATCCGCCGGGGCGGATCTGTACGTCTGCCTAGAGGAGCCGGTGACCCTCCAGCCCGGGGAGACCAAATTCCTTCCCACGGGCCTGGCTGTGGCAGTGCCCCAGGGCTATGCGGGGCTGGTGTTTGCCCGCAGCGGCATGGCCTGCAAGCGGGGCCTGGCCCCGGCCAACAAGGTGGGTGTCATCGACTCCGACTACCGGGGGGAGGTCAATGTGGTGCTCCACAACCACGGCCCGGAGCCCCAGACCGTCCTGAACGGAGACCGGGTGGCCCAGCTGGTTCTGGTGCCCGTGCTGACTCCGGAGCCGGAGCTGGTGGAGGAGCTGGAGGAGACCGGCCGGGGCGCCGGTGGCTTCGGCTCCACGGGGAGAAACTAAATGGCTGCGCCATGGGTTATTCCTTGAAAAGATATCCATATTCTGATAAAATATGGATACAATCATTTGCGGGGGTAATTCTTTGGCAACCATTCGTCCCAGCTCCGATCTGCGGAACCGTTATAATGAGATTTCCGATTTCTGCCACCGGAACAATGAGCCTGTTTTTATCACCAAAAATGGCGTCGGTGATTTGGTGGTTCTGTCCAATGAGGCATATGAGCAGCTGTGCGGGAAGCGCCGTGCATGTATTCCGTATCCTGTACAACCGGCGGGAATGGCGAACTTTGATTTAGAAAACAGCAGTGGCTGCCTATGGTGACAGCCACTGCTGCTTCTATGTGCGCCCAGTGAGCGCACGTTCTATAGGGTGAAAGTCCCGAATCCGCCCGGTAGCGGGAAGGATTAGCCAAAGGCAAGGGTGTCCGTCGTGAGGCGGAATCTGAAGAAAGCCGGATTTTGGGTATTAAGATGCTATATCTGGAAACAATGGAAGAAACCAGGAAAGAGGGCGAAGAGCCTGATGCAACTTGGGATACCGGAATGGCAGGCATGGGCGGTGAGCAATTGTCGGAAAGCCTATTGGCACATGGCGAAGAATGGCCATGTGCAAAGGGCAATCTCAAGAGAAAAGCTCGCACAGCGAGGATACAAAAGTATCCTCGAGCTGTACGAGCGAGCACTTATGCGATTGAACCGCCGTGTACCGAACGGTACGCACGGTGGTGTGGGAGGTCGGTCACTCAAATAATGGGTGACCTCCTACCCGATTCCGCTAAGTCTTTCTCCTATTTTTGTTGGTGCAGCAGTATATAGCCTATTGGGCCCTCTCCACCTGGCAGACCGTCAGCCGCTTTTCCTCCACCCGGAAGCGGATGTTGAAGCCGCCGAAGGTGAGGCCGTAGATTCGTGCCGGGTCGTGCTGATAAGAGGGTCGGGGGTCGTGGGCCAGTACCCCCAGAAGTCCCCCGCGCAAATGCTCCGGAACTTGCTCCAGCAGGGCAGGGGGGAAGTCCACCTCCAGAAGGAAGTCCCCGGCTCCGTCGGTAAAGCCGCCCAGGGCCTCCGGATGGCTGTCCGCGTAGGGAACATAGGGCTTGATGTCAAAAACCGGGGTTCCATCCAGGAGATCCGCCCCGGCGATTACCAGCACCGGCCCCTCCGGTGTGTTGGGCTGCACCTCCACCAGGCGGACGCAGGAGAGCCCCACGGGATTGGGCCGGAAGGGGGAGCGGGTGGCGAAGACGCCCATGCGCTGATTTCCCCCCAGCCGGGGAGGCCGCACCGTGGGGGACCAGCCCTCGTTGGCGGAGAAATTCCAGATCAGCCAGAGGTGGGAGAAGCCCTCCAGCCCCCGGAGCATGTCCGGATTCCGATACGCCGGTTCAAACACCACCCGGGCCCGAAGCTCCGGCACCAGGCCCGATTGCCGGGGAATCCCAAACTTCCCGGAAAAATCACTCCGAACTCTGGCAATCACATCCATTGTCACTTGCATCTCGTTCCACTTCCTGTTTGATGGTTTCCTTCAGTATAGTGGCCCAATCCCCAAATGTCAATCCCGCCACAGGCTGGGCTGTGTGGCAGAAATGTGACAAAACTGTCACCCAATTGTCACGCAGGGGCGTGAAAAATCTGGTATACTGCAGGTATCAAATACAAAGGAGCGAGCAATATGGAAATGCTTCGGGTGGAGAACCTGACAAAGATATATGGCACGGGGGAGAACCAGGTCAGGGCCCTGGATGGAGTCTCCTTCTCTGTGGAGAAGGGGCAGTTTGTGTCCATCATCGGCCCCTCCGGCTCCGGGAAGAGCACCCTTCTGCACATTCTGGGGGGCGTGGACCGGCCCACCGGGGGGAAGGTCTTCGTAAACGGCCAGGATGTGTACGCCAGAAACGAGGATCAGCTGGCCATCTTCCGCCGCCGGGAGGTGGGGCTCATCTACCAGTTTTACAATCTGATTCCCGTCCTCAACGTGGAGGAGAACATCACCCTCCCGGTGCTGATGGACGGCAGGCCGGTGAACCGGGACCGGCTCCATGAGATGCTGGACACCCTGGGTCTCCGGGGCCGGGAGAGGGCCCTTCCCAACCAGCTTTCAGGAGGGCAGCAGCAGCGGGTGTCCATCGGCCGGGCCCTCATGAACGCCCCGGCGGTGGTGCTGGCGGACGAGCCCACGGGCAATCTGGACTCCAAAAACAGCCAGGACATTGTGGAGCTCCTCCGCTTCTCCAACCGCCGGTATAACCAGACCCTGATTGTCATCACCCACGACGAGTCCATCGCCCTCCAGGCCGACCGGATTATGGCCATTGAGGACGGCAAAATCATCCGGGACGAGGTGATTCGGGGATGAACGTCTTTTACAAAGCCACCCTGGCCACCATGAGGAAAAACCGGGTGCGAACCCTGGTGACCATCCTGGGTGTGATTCTCTCGGCGGCCATGGTCTGCGCCGTGACCACCATCGTCTCCAGCCTCCGGGGCTTCTATCAGGACTACGCCATATATGATTCCGGCGACTGGTATTCCATGGTCTCGGAGGCAGACGGGGCCCTTCGGGAGCGCCTGTCCCATGACAGCAGAGTTTCCCAGGTGGCTTCTGCCCAGATTCTGGGCTACGCCCAAAGTGAGAGCAGGAACGAGGACAAGCCCTATATCTACCTCCTGGGGGCGGACGAGACCTTCTTCTCCGCCATGCCCATTCACTACACCGGCAGCCTCCCCCAGAACCCCGGAGAGCTTCTGGTGCCGGAGCACTACATCTCCCTGGGAAACGGCGGGGCCAACGTCCAGCTGGGAGACACCCTGACACTGTCCCTGGGGGAGCGAACCTCAGAGGGCTTTTCCCTGAACCAGGACAACCCCTACACGGAAGAGGAGGCTCTGGAAGTCCGAACCACTGCCGTCTATACCGTGGTGGGCTTCTATGAGCGCCCGGACTTTGAGGACTATTCCGCCCCGGGTTACACCTTCCTTACGGTGCCCGAGGCGGAGGGCCCCCAGCGCTACACCCTCTATTATAAAACCGCCCGGGCGGATGATTTGCAGCAGGTGATGACGGACTATAACCTTTTGGATGAGAAGCAGAACTGGAATCTCCTGGCGGCCCAGGGCAGCTTTCGGTATGACAACTTCTACCGGGTGCTCAACGGCTTTGCCACCATTTTAATTGTTCTCATTATGGTGGGCTCCGTGTCCCTCATTTACAGCGCCTTTTCCATCTCCGTATCTGAGCGCACCCGGCAGTTCGGCCTCCTGCGCTCCGTGGGCGCCACCCGGAAGCAGCTGCGGCGGTCCGTGTTTTTTGAGGCGGCGGTGGTCTCCGCCCTGGGCATCCCCATAGGCGTGGCCTGCGGCATCGGGGGCATTGGGGTGACACTGGCCCTCCTGGAGGAGAAATTCCGGAGCGTCTTCTCCTCGGAGGTTCCTGTCCGGCTCCATGTGTCCTGGATTGCCGTGGCTGCGGCGGTGCTGGTGTCCCTCATTACCGTGGCCGTCTCCGTGTGGATTCCCGCCAAGCGGGCTACCCGGGTCACCGCCATGGAGGCCATCCGCCAGAGCCGGGAGATTCGGGGCGGGGAGCGGGATGTGAAGGTCTCCCGGCTGACCCGGAAGCTCTTCGGCCTGGAGGGTACCCTGGCCAAGAAGTACTTCCGCCGGAGCCGGAGCCGCTACCGGGCCACGGTGGTCTCCCTGACCCTCAGCGTGGCCCTGTTCATCTCCGCCAGCACCTTCTGTATGTATCTCACGGATACGGTGGACAATACCATGTCCCAGAGCAATTATGACGTGTGCTGTTACCTGGATGGGACGAACCCGGAGGAGGTCTTTCCTGCGCTCCTGGAGGCCAGGGGGGTCATCCAGGGTACTTACCTCCAGGAGACCTGGCAGGTGATCCTGGTGAGCCCGGAGCAGCTGGACGGGAGCTTTGTGGAGTTTCTCCGGAAGTCGGAGCAGCCTGGCACCGTTTTGGAGACGGAGGACATTCCCACGGAGCTTTTGGACGGGGACACGCCCATTGCCCTCCGGGCCAGAGTCTGCTATGTGGATGACCAGTCCTACCGGGCCTTCCTGGAGCGCCAGGGCCTGGGCGCATCCTTGTATCTGGACGCGGAAAATCCGCTGCCCCTGGTGTACAGCCGGGGAACCGGCGTGTACTATGTCTGGGACGGCCAGAGCAGCCAACGGCTGACCTGCGGCTATCGGGTTCTGAAAGCATCTGCCGGTGAGGTTCAGGCCCGGGTGGAGCAGACGCCGGAGGGATATTATTACAGCGAGACCAGAAACTGGTCTTTCAACCTGGAAACCGGAGAGGAGACGGCGGGGCCGGCTGTGGATTCCTTCTATAATCCGGAGACGGAGGAAACCCTGTATCTTCCCACCCGGTCAGAGCCACTCCCCCTGGGCGCCCATGTGACAGAGGTTCCCATAGGCGTGGACGAAGACGGCGCCGGTTGCATCCTCCTGTACCCCTACAGCGCCGCTCCGGCAGAGAGCCTCAACAGCGTCACCGCCTGCTTCACCTCCTCCAACCACCGGGAGACCACCGAGGATCTGGAGAAGCTGCTCCTGGAAAAGGGCCTGTACACCGGAACCCATCAGGTCTATGACGTCCGGGCTTCCGAGTCCACGGAGCGCAGCATGATTGTAATCATCAATGTCTTCTCCTATGGCTTCATTGCCCTTATTTCCCTGATCTCCGCAGCCAACGTGTTCAACACCATCTCCACCAATGTGGCCCTGCGCCGCCGGGAGTTCGCCATGCTCCGCTCCGTGGGCATGACCCGGGGCGGCCTCAACCGGATGATGAACTACGAGTGTCTGCTCTACGGCCTCCGGTCCCTGGCCTTTGGCCTTCCCCTGGCGGGGCTCATGTCCCTGTGGATTTACAAGACCGCTCTGGGAGCCACGGAGGAGACCTTCCGACTCCCCTGGACTTCTATCGCTGTGGCGGTGTGCAGCGTCTTTGTGGTGGTGTTTGTCACCATGGTCTACGCCATGAGAAAAATCAAGCGGGAGAACCCCATCGACGCCCTGAAAAACGAGAACATCTGAACCTCAGCCCACCTTGAATCGGGGAGCGCTCCGGAGAACATACCGTAGGGGAGGGTCATGACCCTCCCTGGCACTTGCCGGAACCCGGGCGCTTCCAATCCCTCCTGCAAGGGCTGGTGCCTCAGAACGAAGCTGCCAATCAGACTTGCTGCTGCCCGGGAGGGTCATGACCCTCCCCTACAGACACACCATCAAACCTGCCTCCCTCCGGTTCTAGTCCGCGCTTCCGGGACATACCCTTGTGGTAAGGAAGGTGCCGGAAGCGGCGCCTCCCAAGCCATGGCAGGAGCGCCCTCCTGCCGAGATTGAAGGAGGCAGAACTGGCATGGAGAAATCCCTATATCAGCAGATTGCGGCCCGAACCGGGGGCGACATCTATGTGGGGGTGGTGGGGCCCGTGCGGACGGGAAAGTCCACCCTCATCAAGCGAATTATGGAGGAGCTGGTGATTCCCAACATTTCCGACCTCTACCGGAAGGAGCGGGCCCGGGATGAGCTGCCCCAGAGCGGCTCCGGCAAGACCATCATGACCTCGGAGCCCAAGTTTGTGCCCGAGGAGGCGGTGGAGATCAGTCCCGACGGCACGGCGAAGCTCCGGGTGCGGATGATTGACTCCGTGGGCTATATGGTGGAGGGAGCCGTGGGAGCCATGGAGAACGGGGCGCCCAGGATGGTGACCACTCCCTGGTATGACCACGAAATTCCCATGACCGAGGCGGCGGAGCTGGGCACCAAAAAGGTCATGGAGGAGCACTGCTCCATCGGCCTGGTGGTGACCACCGACGGCACCGTCACGGATATTCCCCGGGGGGACTATGAGCAGGCGGAGGCCCGGGCGGTGGCGGATATGAAGGCCACAGGGAAGCCCTTTGTGGTGGTGGTCAACAGCCGGGAGCCTCAAAGCGCCCAGGCCCAGGCTCTGTGTGCCAGGCTCCGGGAGACCTGGGGCGTGGGGGTATACGCCGCCGACTGCCTGACCCTCACGGCGGGGCAGATCGGGGAGCTTTTGCAGGATCTTCTCTACGCCTTCCCCATGGGAGAGCTGCGGGTGTTCCTGCCCAGATGGATGGACGCCCTGGAGTTTGACAACCCGGTGAAGGCCGCCCTCTATGACGGTCTGGCCGCCCGGGCGGAGGAGATCGGGGCCCTGTGTCAGGCGAAAAGCGTCCTGGAGACTTTGACGGAGCTGGAGAACGTGGCGGGGGTGCAGGTGCCCCGGATTGATCTGGGCACGGGGACGGTGTCGTGTACCATTCAGTTCCCGGAGAGCCTCTATTATGAGATTCTGAGCGACAGAACGGGCTTCTCCATCACCGGGGAGGGGGAGCTCATGGAGCTGCTCACGGAGCTCTCCCGGGTCAAGCAATCCTATGACAAAATTGCCTCCGCCCTGGAGGAGACCCAGGCCACGGGCTACGGCGTGGTGATGCCCACCCGGGGGGAGATGAAGCTGGAGCCGCCTGAGACCATCCGCAAGGGCGGGGCCTATGGGCTGCGGCTTAAGGCCAGTGCCCCCTCCATCCACATGATGCGGGTGGATCTGGACGCGGAGATCAGCCCCATGGTGGGGGATGAGAAGCAGTCCCAGGAGCTGGTGCGGAGCCTCACCCAGCAGTTCGAGACGGACAAGGAACAGCTTTGGGAGAGCAACATTTTCGGAAAATCCGTGTATGAGATGGTGAACGACAGCTTCACCACCAAGCTCCGCCGGATGCCCCAGGATGTGCGGGTTAAATTCCGGGGTTCCCTGGGCAGAACCGTCAACGAGGGCGCCACGGGAATGATCTGCATCCTGTTCTGAGCCCTTGGGAAAGAGGTTAAAGAAGGAGCTTTATGAACTCTAAGGTAAATTTAAGGTTCCCATGGTACACTGTGATTGTAGGGCGAACAGGATGAATCCGGTTCACGGCAATTTGCCGGATTTATTCGGTGCGGCAAATGGCAGGGCTGTCCCTGCCGTGTCCTCCAGTTTTTGTGTTGCTTCGTCTCTCCATTCATCCGCCGGATCAAGTCCCGGGTCCGGCGGACCAGCCCCAAGGATACCGCCGCAGAATATGCGGCGGTATTTCTTTGTCTTGAGGCTGTCTCACATACTGTTGCACCAGGAAAAATTGGAAAAAAATTCGTGATACAGACGCCTGATGCTTCATGGGGATTGCGAAACCGGAGGATTTTTGGTATAATCTCCAAAACCGGATTATTTCCGGAGGGAAATTAAGAACTGGAGCGTATTAGCTTATGAAACGATGGATTGCAGCCCTGCTGTGCCTGTGCTGCCTGGCCGCTCTGCTGGGCTGTGGAAAAAAGGAAAACAGGGTTCCGGAGCTGGAGGCCGCCCGGGAATCCGGACAGCTGAAAATCGGTGTGACCGAGTGCCCGCCCTTCTGCCGGAAGGAGGCGGACGGGAGCTGGAGCGGCTTTGATGTGGAGCTGGCCCGGCTGGTGTGCCGGGAGCTGGAGCTGGAGCCCGTCTTTGTGGAGCTCCCCTGGGATACCCGGGAGGAGGCCCTGGCAAGCGGCCAGGCGGACTGCCTTTGGAGCTGCCTCACCGCCCGGTCAGACCTGACCGGGACCATGGATTTCAGCCTCACTTATCTTGCCAGCCGGCCCGCCCTGGTGGTGAAAACCGGGGAGGGGATTTCCGCCCAGGGCGCTGTGGTTGCTGTGGAGGTGGGCTCCGCCGGGGAGAGCGCCGCGGCGGTGTGCCTTTCCGAAGCGGTGACCTATCCCGTGGCCAGCCAGCTTGAGGCGCTGGAGGCCGTCCTGGCGGGGAAGGTCGAGGGGGCCGTGGTGGATTACCTGGTGGCGAGGGCAGCTGCGGATGAGAATCCGCTTCTGACCGTGGCGGAAAACCAGAGCCTCGGCACGGAGGAACTGGCCGTAGGCCTGCGGAAAAACAGCGACCTGACCCCTGCGGTAAATCAGGTTCTGGAGAACCTCCAGGCCGACGGCACCCTCGCCGCCCTGGCGGAGCAATACGGCCTGACGGACAGCCTGATTGTGGGCTGACCTGAATCGGGGCAATTCTTAAAAAAACTTATTTTTTTCCAAATCCTTGAAATCTGAGTGGGATAGTTTATAATAGACGGTATCAATTTGCCATTGGGGCTGAGACCCCGGGCGGGAGGGAAAAACGTGAACGAGTTTGAAAACCTGGAAAACGCACCCGGCGCAAGCGCAAAGCAGGAGTGGGAGCGGATTCTGGATGAGGCCATGAGCCGGGCGGACGCCCCGGCCGGGCCTGTCGTTGATAACCGGGAGCCGGAGGATCTGGACCCGGAGCTGTGGGATATTCAGTCTCTTCTCGGGCAGGAGCCTGAGGCATCTTCGGAGCCTGCCGGGCCGCAGGAGGATACGCCGAAGCCGGTCTGGGAGGAAGAGGAGGACCCCCTGGAGCAGCTGGTTTCTCCGGTGAAAGAAAGGAAGCGGCGGAAGCCGGAGGAGGACCCCCTGGAGCGGCTGGTCTCTCCCAAGGCAAACCGGCAGCGGCAGCAAAGCAGCTCCCGGCAGCAGGCCGGCACCCGGCATGTCCCGCAGCCCGGGCAGCAGACAGCCCCGAAGAGGGGCAGGGAGACTGGGAAGAAGGGGGAGAACCCCCGTCTGCGGAAGTTCCGGAAAAACCGGCTGTGGCTCCTGGCCTACCTGTGGCTGACCCTGGAGTTCTCCGAAATCCTGGTTCGCGCCACCACCGCCACCGACCTGTTCTGGAAGTCCGGCCTGTGGCTGGGGATGCTGTTTGCCCTGACCCCGGCTCTGCTGGTGTTTATCCTGGCTACGTCCTTCCGTCCCCTGGCCAACCGGATCATTGTGACCATATATACGGCGGTGATCTTTCTCCTGTACGCCTCCCAGCTGGTGTATTATAAGGTGTTCAAGGAGTTTTACACCGTTATGTCCATGGGCAATGCAGGCCAGGGCTTCGGATTTATGAGCACCATCCTCCTCACCATCGGAAAGAACATTCTGCTCCTTCTGCTGCTGGCGGCTCCCCTGGTGTTTATCATCGGCTTAGGCAAGCGCTTTTTCAGCTTCAAGGGTGGCGCAGGCTGGAAGAGCAGCCTTTTAATGCTGGTGGTGCTGGCCCTTTACCACACCCTCACGGTGGTCACCCTTCCTCTGTGGGGCACCGGAAGCATGAGCGCCTACGACATGTACCATCACAGCTATAATATTAAGGAGTCCTCAGGTGCGCTGGGCCTTATGACCTCCTTCCGCCTGGACTTCAAATGGCAGATCTTCGGCCGGCCGTCGGCCGGAAGCCTGGATCTGAACTTCGGCGGACCGGAGCAGACCACGCCTCCGGACACCGGCAGCTCCGAGGCCACGGGAGAGCCCTCCGAAGGCGCTTCCACCGAGAGCACTACGGCGCCCACGGAGCCGGAGCCCGCCTACAACGTGACGGAGATCGACTTCGATGCCCTCATTGCCGGAGAGGGGGATGCGGACATCCGCCAGATGCATCAGTACTTTGCCAGCCAGACGCCCACCCTGAAGAATGACAAGACCGGCATGTTTGAGGGCTGCAACCTGATTCTCATCACCGCCGAGAGCTTCTCTCACCTGGCCATCGACCCGGAGCTGACCCCCACTCTCTATAAGATGCAGACCGAGGGCTTCAACTTCACCAATTTCTACACGCCCATATTTGGCGTTTCCACCTCCGACGGCGAATATGTGGCCATGACCGGCACCCTGCCCAAGGCCGGTGTGTGGAGCTTCTACCGCACGGGAGAGCAGAAAAACTACATGCCCCTCACCATGGTTCACCAGCTGAAGGAGCTGGGCTACTGCGCCTATGCCTACCACAACCATGACTACGGTTATTATGACCGTGACCTGTCCCATCCCAACCTGGGCTACATCTATGAGGGCATGGGCAACGGCATGGAGGAGGGCGTCACGGAGCAGTGGCCGGAGTCCGATGTGGAGATGATTGACTTCACCACCCCGGATTACATCAATTCCCAGCCCTTCCACGCCTATTACATGACCGTCTCCGGCCACAGAGAGTATAACTTCGCCGGCGGCAACAAAATGAGCACCAAAAACTATGACCTGGTGAAGGATCTTCCCTACAGCGAGACCGTCCAGGCCTACCTTGCCACCCAGATCGAGCTGGACCGGGCCATGGAGCTGCTGCTGCAGCGCCTGGAGGAGGCCGGGGTGGCGGAGAACACGGTGATTGTGATTTCCGCCGACCACTATCCCTACGGCCTGACCCTGGAGGAGCAGAGCGAGCTGGCGGGCCACCCGGTGGACGAATACTTTGAGCAGTACCGGAACGCCTGCATCATTTACAAGAAGGGCATGACCCCTGAGACCGTGGATTGGCCCTGCTCCTCTCTGGATTTGCTGCCCACCCTGTGCAACCTCTTCGGCCTGGACTTTGACTCCCGGCTGTACATCGGCCACGACATGTTCTCCGGCGCCGAGCCCCTGATTATCTTCAACAACCGGAGCTGGCTCACGGATAAGGCCAGCTACAACTCCGTCACCGGCGAGTTCAAGACCTTCACGGATGAGACCCTCCCGGAGAATTACGAGGACAGCATCGACAGCATCGTGTACAATAAGTTTACCGTCTCCGCCAAGATTCTGGATGAGGACTACTGGAGAATCCTCTTCCGCCCGGAGGAGAGCTGACAAAACCGGGAGACCGCCCAGGCGGCCTCCCGGTTTCATGTGGGTTCAACCGGCCATGAGACAAAACTTCACAAACGATTCATTTGCATAACCAAAGCGGATATGATATAGTAAGAATATTCAAACACCCGGAGGCGTTTATGAAGGAAATGACACAGCTGCAGCAAGAGATTCGGGCCGCCTTTCCACAGGCGGAGCTTCGGTTTGAGGAGAGCCTGGCCCGGCACACGTCCTTTAAGATCGGCGGCCCCGCCGAGGTGATGGCCTTTCCCCGCAGGGTGGAGGAGCTGTCGGAGATGCTGGCCTGGGCAAGGGCCCGGGGCATTTCTCCCCGGATTCTGGGCGCGGGCACCAATGTGCTGGCTCCTGACCAGGGGGTTCGGGGCCTGATTCTGTGTACAAAGGGGTGCCTCAACGGCATGGAGCGGATTTCGGACCGGGAGATCCGGGTGCAGTCCGGGGTTACCATGGCCCGGGCGGCGGTTTTCGCTGCGGAGCTGGGCCTCAGCGGCCTGGAGTTTGCCCACGGCATTCCCGGCACCGTGGGAGGCGGTCTCTATATGAACGCCGGGGCCTACGGAGGGGAAATCCGTCAGGTGGCGGTGCGCACGGAATATCTGGATATGACAGGGGCGCTCCACTGCCTGGAGGGGGAGGCCCAGGACTTCTCCTACCGGCACAGCGCCTTTACGGGAAAGCCCTGGGTGATTGTCTCTGGCACCTTCCGCCTGGAGCCGGCCCCGGAGGAGACCATCCGGGCCAGAATGCAGGAGCTGATGGCCAAGCGAAAGGCCTCCCAGCCTCTGGAGCTGCCCTCCGCCGGCTCCACCTTCAAGCGCCCCGTGGGGGGCTACGCCGCCGCCCTCATTGACCAGGCGGGCCTCAAGGGCTGCCGGGTGGGCGGCGCCGCCGTGTCGGAAAAGCACGCCGGATTTGTGGTGAACCTGGGCGGCGCCACCCAGGAGGATGTGCTGGCCCTGATTGCCCACATCCAGGAAAAAGTAAAGGAAACCAGCGGCATCACCCTGGAGCCGGAGGTCATCCGCCTGTAGAACCAACGGATTGCCAGGCCCGGATAGACGAAAAGCGCATTTGTCATCCTGAGGCAAAGCCGAAGGATCTCGGCCACCTGTGCCGGAACCCTCCAAGCGCGGAATCCTTCGTTTTGGCTCAGGATGACAAGCCGGGAGTGCCGCGGTTCTTTCATGCTGACGGGAAAACAGAGAAAGGAGGAGGGACATGTCCTTTTCCTCAAATGTAAAAGCGGAGATCTGCCGGGCCTTCCCCGGCAAAACCTGCTGTGCCCGGGCGGAGTGCTTCGGCATTCTCCTGTACTGCAATACCTTCACCGGGGACTGCATCCGCATCGTCACCGAGAGCCGGGATCTGGGGGCCATGCTCCCCCGGCTGTTCAAAAAGGCCTTCGGCTTCGGCTTCGACGAGCTGCCGGAGGGGGACGGAGGCAAGCAGAGCTTTGTTATCACCGGCACGGAGAAGCTCCAGGCCATCCTGCATACATACGGCTTCAGCCGGGAGGACACCGTGGCTCTCCATGTGAACCTGGGGGTTCTGGAGGAGGAGTGCTGCAAGACGGCCTTTCTCCGGGGAGCCTTCCTGGCAGGGGGCTCCGTGACCAATCCCGCCAAGGGCTACCACCTGGAGCTCACCACCTCCCACAGCTTCGTGTGCCGGGAGACCTACCCCCTCATTCAGGAGCTGCTGGGGGTCTACCCCAAGCGGACGGTGCGGGGGGGCAGCAGCGTGCTGTATTTCAAGCAGAGCAACTCCATCGAGGACTTTCTCACCCTCCTGGGGGCCCCTGTGGCTGCCATGGAGATTATGGAGGCCAAGGTGGAGAAGGAACTGAACAACAAGGTCAACCGCCGCTGCAATTGCGATGACGCCAACACCTCCAAGGTGGTGGACGCAGCCCAGGAGCAGCTGGCGGCCATTCGCCGTCTGGAGGACAGCGGCCGGCTGGAGTCCCTGCCCCAAAAGCTCCTCCAGGCAGCCAGGGCCCGGCAGGAGAATCCGGAGTCCAGCCTCACGGAGCTGGCGGGCCTGATGGAGCCGCCCATTACAAAATCCTCCATGAGCCACCGTCTCCGGCGGCTGGTGGAGCTGTCGGAGGAGGGATGAACCATGGGCTTTGTCCATTTGCACATCCACACGGAGTACAGCCTCCTGGACGGCGCCTGCCGCATCGGCAGCCTCATGAACCGGGTGAAGGAGCTGGGCCAGGAGGCCGTGGCCATTACGGATCATGGGGTCATGTACGGCGTCATCGATTTCTATAAGGCGGCCAAGGCCGCCGGGGTAAAGCCCATCATCGGCTGCGAGGTCTATGTGGCCCCCCGAACCATGGCCGACCGGGTTCACGGCATTGACAATGAGTCCTATCACCTGGTGCTGCTGTGCAAGGACATGGAGGGCTATGCCAACCTGTCCACCCTGGTGTCCGAGGGCTTTCTCCACGGCTTTTACGGAAAGCCCCGGATTGACCTGAACCTTCTGCGGCAGCATTCCCAGGGCCTCATCGCCCTGTCCGCCTGCCTGGCAGGGGCCATTCCTCAGCGGCTCATGGGCGAGGACTATGAGGGAGCCAAGGCCTACGCCCTGGATTTGGCGGAGATCTTCGGCCCGGGGAACTTTTACCTGGAGCTTCAGGACCATGGCATCCCCGCCCAGAAGCGGGTGAACCAGGGGATTTACCGCCTGGCCCGGGAGACGGGGCTTCCCATGGTGGTGACCAACGACGCCCACTATCTGAGAAAAGAGGACGCCAAGACTCAGGATGTGCTTTTGTGCGTCCAGACCGCCAAAACCGTGGACGACCCCAACCGGATGCGGTTTGAGACGGAGGAGTTTTACGTCAAAAGCGAGGAGGAGCTCCGCAGCCTGTTCCCCGGGGTGGAGGAGGCCTTTGAGAACACCGTGGACATCGCCCGGCGGTGCAACGTGGAGTTCGTCTTCAATCAGTATAAGCTGCCCTCCTTCCCGGTGCCGGAGGGCTTTACGGACGAGGCCTATTTCCGGAAGCTCTGCGAGGAGGGCTTCCGGGAGCGGTATTCCAATCCCCCGGAGAGCTACCGCCAGCGGCTGGAGTATGAGATCGGCGTCATCAGCAAGATGGGGTATGTGAATTATTACCTCATCGTCTGGGACTTTATCCGTTATGCCAAGGAGAACGGCATCCCCGTGGGCCCCGGCAGAGGCTCCGGCGCGGCCTCCATCGCGGCCTACTGTATGCACATCACGGAAGTGGATCCCATGAAGTACAGCCTCATCTTCGAGCGGTTCCTGAATCCGGAGCGGGTCAGTATGCCCGATTTCGACACGGACTTCTGCCAGGAGCGCCGGGGCGAGGTGATCGAGTACGTTATGCGGAAGTATGGGGCCGACCATGTGGCTCAGATCGTCACCTTCGGCACCATGGCCGCCCGGGGCGCCATCCGGGATGTGGGCCGGGCTCTGAATTTCAGCTACGCCGAGACCGACGTGGTGGCAAAGCTGGTTCCCACCACCCTTCACATCACCCTGGAGGAGGCCCTCAAGACCTCCCCCCGGCTGAAGGAGCTGTATGACGGGGACGATCGGGTGAAAAACCTCATTGACACGGCCAAGGCCCTGGAGGGTATGCCCCGGAACACCTCCACCCACGCCGCCGGTGTGGTGATTACCAAGCTCCCTGTGGAGCACTATGTGCCCCTTTCCAAAAATGACGACACCGTGGTGACCCAGTATCCCATGACCACCATCGAGGAGCTGGGCCTTTTGAAGATGGACTTTTTGGGCCTGCGGAACCTGACGGTAATTGCCGAGGCGGAGTCCATCATTCGCCGGACGGAGCCGGACTTCGCTATGAAGAACGTGCCCGATGACGACGGGGAGACCTACACCATGCTCTCCGAGGGAAAAACCCAGGGCGTCTTCCAGATGGAATCCGCCGGTATGACCGGGGTGTGCGTCAGTATGCACCCGGCCTCCATTGAAGACTTGACGGCCATTGTGGCCCTCTACCGCCCGGGCCCCATGGACTCCATTCCCAAATTCATCTCCAACAAGCTGAATCAGAGCCAGATCACCTATAAGACGCCTCTTCTGGAGCCCATCCTCCGAGTGACCTATGGCTGCATCGTCTATCAGGAGCAGGTCATTGAAATCTTCCGCTCTCTGGCAGGCTACTCTATGGGTCAGGCGGACAACATTCGCCGGGCCATCTCCAAGAAGAAGACAAAGATCATTCTGGAGGACCGGAAGGTGTTTGTCTATGGAGACCAGGAGCGGAATATCCCCGGCGCTGTGGCCAAGGGAATCCCGGAGGAGGTTGCCCAGTCGGTTTACGATGAAATTGTGGACTTCGGCGATTACGCCTTCAACAAGGCTCACTCCGTCTGCTATGCGGTGGTGGCCTACCAGACGGCCTACCTCAAGTGCCACTACCCCTGGCAGTATATGGCGGCCCTCATGACCTCCGTGCTGGACAGCGCCGACAAGATCGCCGATTATATCGCCGAGTGCAAGGAGCTGAACATCCCGGTGCTGCCCCCGGATTTGAACCGGTCCATG
>JALETK010000142.1 GCA_022781505.1 Clostridiales bacterium
TGGACACCTGCGAGACCTGCGTGGCCCACGGGGCAGACATCCTGGTGGCAGGCTCCGCCTTCTTCAAGGCAAAAGACCGGACGGCCTTCACAAGAACCCTCCAGGCCTGCGGCAAGCCGCAGCCATTGTCCCAGGATTAAGTGAGGGTTTCCTCTGTTGTTCGTAGGGGCGGACCCATGTGTCCGCCCCTGCTGCGTTGTAACTTCTAAAAATCGACACCAGATCGCTATAAGGGCCGGGATTCTACGAACCGTAGGGGAGGGTCATGACCCTCCCGCCGTACGGGACGTCCGAGCCCGGCGCACCCGGGCGAATCCGTAAAAGCCTTGGACTCTGGAACAAAACAGGCCCGGGTGGGCCCGTTTTGTTCCGGGAGGGTCATGACCCTCCCCTACAATGCACCAAAGTTATATTTTAAAAGTTCCAACGTACTACGGACGGGCAGGAATTGCTTTTGCTTGATTTCATAACATTGGTCATGGCCCCGGAAAAAATTTGGTTCTGTCCGCCCATCCTTCCCCATAGGATAGACCAAACCGGTATGGGGGAGGATGGGCTATGGCACAGGGCGAGGAACGGAGTATGCAGCTGCCCCACAGACTCAGTCTGGAGGAGCGGAAAAAGCTGACGGTGGCGGGGGTCACCGAGGTGGTGAGCTTTGATGAGACCGCCGTGGTGCTGAAAACCGGCCGGGGCACCCTCCTGGTGCGGGGGGAAGGGCTGCACCTCAAGACCCTCTCCCTGGACGGAGGCCAGGTGGCCGTGGACGGCACCGTGACGGCCCTCATTTACGAGGAGCCCCGCCGGGAGGGCGGATTTTTCTCCCGGCTCTTCGGCTGATGGCCCCGGCGGTGTGGGAGCAGGCCCGGTGGTTTGCCTGGGCCCTGGCTCTGGGGGCCGGGCTGGGCCTGGCATACGAATTCTTACGGGCCCTGCGCCGGGTTTGTCCCGCCGCCACAGTTCCGGCGGATCTGATTTTTCTTGGGCTCACCGCCGCCTCCCTGGCCTGGTACAGCCTGGGCCTGTGCCGGGGGGCTCTGGCAGCCTTTCAACTCCTGGGCATTCTGGCAGGTTCCGTCCTCTTCCAGCTGACCCTGGGACAGGCCCTGCGGGGCGTTTTTCAGGGCTTCTGGAGGATAATTGGTAAAATTTTCCAGTTCATTCTCTGGCCGGGAAAAATTTTTTTCAAAATATCGAAAAAATTTCTCAGATTTCTCTTTTCATTCGCAGAAAAATGGGTTAAAATAATCAGCAACAGGCATGGCAATGCCCACCATGGAGGGAAGCGAAATGAAAATGCCGGTAAAATTTCGGCGTTCGTCTTTTCTGACGAAGCTGTTGGTGCTGATGGTGGTGGTTTCCTCCGTCGTTATCCTGGTGTCTCAGCGGAGCCAGATCCGGGAGAACGAGGCAAAAACCCGGGCCCTGGAGGATCAGGCCGCTCAGCTGGTGGAGGAAAATCAAAACCTGCGGGAGGACATCGAAGGTCTCGGCACCGATGACAGCATCAAAAAAATCGCCAGGGAAAAATTGGGCCTGGTGGAGAGTGGAGAGGTCATTTTCTCCGACATCGGAGATTAAAATACAGGCAGGTATATCTTGAGGAGGACATGTTTCACAGTATGGATTTGACAGTGGGAACCATTATCGAAGGTAAGGTAAAAAGCATCACCAGCTTCGGCGCGTTTATCGCGCTGCCGGAGAACAAAACAGGCATGGTACATATCTCAGAGGTGGCCAATGCCTATGTCAACGACATTCGCCAGTACCTCACGGAGGGGCAGACAGTGAAGGTCATGGTCATTGCCGTGGACCCCGCCGGGAAGATCAACCTCTCCATGAAGCGTCTGGAGCCCAAGCAGCCCAGCCGCCCCCGCTCCGGCGGCAGCGGAGACCGTCCCAGGCAGTCCCGTCCCGCCGCCCCGGCCACGCCCACCCAGGCGACCGTGGAAAAATCCTCGGATCAGCTGTTTGAGGAGCGGCTGAAGCAGTTTATGAGCGAGTCCGACAGTAAGATTTCTTCCATCCGGCAGTATTCGGATCACCGCACCAAGAACCGCCGGAGATAAGCCTTATTCTGAAACATCCGGGCCGCCCGGCCGGCAGGTCGATCTGCCGCCGGGCGGCTTCCGGCGTTTGTCTGGAGGGACACCCATGCGTTCCGTTCTGATTACCGGCGGCTCCCGGGGCATCGGCGCCGCAGCCGTCCGGGCCTTTGCCCGGCTGGGAGACGACGTGACCTTTTTATATGAGAAACATCACGAGGCCGCCCGGGCAGTTGCCGCCGAGACCGGGGCCAGAGCCATCTGCGCCGACGTGTCGGACCCGGAGGCGGTGGCCCGGGCCTTTTCGGGCCTTACACGGCTGGATGTTCTGGTGAACAACGCCGGAATCTGTCACTATGGCCTTTTGACCCAGACCCCCCTGGAGGTCTGGGAGCGGCTGTTCGCCGTGAACGTCCGGGGGGCATACCTCTGCTCCAACGCGGCCACCCCTCTGTTTTTGAAGCAGCACCGGGGCTGCATCATCAACGTGTCCTCCATGTGGGGGCAGGTGGGGGCCTCCTGCGAGGCGGCCTACTCCGCCACCAAGGGGGCCATTCTGGCCCTGACCAAGGCCCTGGCCCAGGAGCTGGGCCCCTCGGGCATCCGGGTCAACGCCGTGGCCCCCGGGGTGATTCTCACGGACATGGTGGAAAACGTGGCTCCGGAGGTTCTGGAGGAGCTGCGGAGCCAGACCCCCGTGGAGCGCAACGGCACCCCGGAGGACGTGGCCCAGGCCATGGTGTACCTGGCCCAGGCCTCCTTTGTCACAGGACAGATTCTGCCGGTCAACGGCGGGTTTATCATCACATAAAGAAAGAGGAGCATTTTATGAAAATCGCTTTGGCATGTGATCACGGCGGCCTCAGTCTGAAGCTGGCCGTCAAGGGGCACCTGGAGAACCAGGGCCACGAAATTCTGGACTTCGGCACCCACACCCCCGACAGCTGCGATTATTCCGACTTCGCGGCCCCCGCCGCCCGGGCCGTGGCAGCAGGGGAGTGCAGCACCGGAATCGTCATCTGCACCACCGGCATCGGCGTGTCCATCGCCGCCAATAAAATCAGGGGCATCCGCTGCGCCCTGGTGTCCGACCTCATGAGCGCCCGCCTCACCCGGCAGCACAACAACGCCAACATGCTGGCCCTGGGCGCCGGCGTGGTGGGAGAGAAGCTGGCCCTGGAAATCGTGGACACCTTCCTAACCACTCCCTTCGAGTCCGGCGGCCGCCATGAGCGCCGGGTGGAGAAGGTTATGGCTCTGGAAAAATAAGACGCCACCGGCTCCCCAACCCCACAGGTTGGTTCCGGAGACACTGCTGAGCATAGCCAATCATGCATAAATAGATGGTGCTGTCTCAACATGATTTGTAAAAATCATGAGAGGCAGCACCTCTTTTTTTCAGGATGCTTCCGGCACAGGTTATCCAACCCACTCAAATCTTAATTTTCTTAAGAATTGTCCTCCGTCGTTGACATGAGTTTTTTGTTACGGTAATATAGAATTAACAACAAAATAATAAAGGAGGCGCTTTTCATGAAGAAGTTTTTGGCAGTTCTCATGGCCATGGCTCTGTGCCTGACGGTTGCCGGCTGCAAATCCTATAAGCCGGAGCCGCTGAACACGGATTTGTTGGAATACCCCGGCACCCATTGGGGCGACTCCCCGGAGACGGTGATGGAGGAGCTGGGCCTGTCCCCGGATGAGGTGGAGCAGGGGGAGGAGGAGTCCGGAGGCTATCACATTGGTATGTATGGTCAGGAATATTTCGGGGCCCTCTGTGATGCCATTGTCTTCCGGTTTGAAGCGGACAACAGCGGCGCCTACTGTCTGACCCGGGTGGAAATCTCCTACCCGGACGACACGGATCTCTCCCCCGTCTGTAAGGCCCTGGAGGAGCTTTACGGCCCCAAAGTCCATTCCTATTTTGCCCTGGAGAGCAGTCCCCTGGATTCCGGAGAGACGGTCTACTCCGTGCAGGAGAAAGCCCCCTCCGGGGAAATTCTGGGCCTTTGGATCTCCGTTCCCCCGTCCTCCTATTTCAGCGACGCCGGAAAAGAGGACATCCGAACCCTCCTGTGTGAGGAGGCCATAACCCCCATGCCCCAGGATATTTTTGAGGAATACTGGACCTTCGCCCCTATGGTAACCCTGAAGTGTACAAACGATGCCTATCCCCAATTTCAGAATCTGCCGGAGAATACAAACCGGAAGGCCGTCATTTTCTCCGCCAGCCCCATGCGTTGGTTCCAGAACCACTTCACCAACGGATGAAGCTTTTTTCTGCGGCATATGCGGAGCTTCTATCCACTTCCGGCAACAGCGGGAGAAATCACAGAACCCTGTGATTTCTCCCGCTGCTATTTTATGCCGTGCCTCCAGGTCTACCTGGCAGCCCTGTTCCGGGAGTGCCCGGGAGGGTCATGACCCTCCCCTACGGTTTGTGGAATCGCGGCCCTTATAGCCTATCTGTAGTCGATTTTTAGAAGTTACAACGCACTACGGTGCGGGTTTCGGCAATGAACCAGGCCCCGACCATGCACCCGTAAGGCCGCTGTCTGTCCCCCGCCGGGCAGTTTCGATTTGATTGGCAGCCTCGTCCCAACGTACCGGCTTCCAAAACTGTCATTGCGAGGAGCGAAGCGACGTGGCAATCTGTTCCCCGCAATGCGCAGCATTGCACCGGCCGTGAGGCTGGTATTGCGCCCCTGGCGGGGCGCTGCAGCCTCCCGGCTTGCAGGGGGACGGATTGCCACACCAGCGTGCGCGCTGGTTCGCAATGACAGACTTGGGAGTGCGGTGCGTGTGGTGGAGGTGCCCGGGTTCCGGGAGGCGGGCGTCGGGGGGACAGGCAACCGCCCTACGGTGCGGGTTTCAACAGTGCACCCGGCCCCGGCCATACACCCGTAGGGCGGCTGTCTTTCCCCCGCCGGGGTACCTGCAAATCTGCCAGGCAGTCCCGTCCAAAGGCGCCAGCCGCCGGGTCAGTCCCCGGGGTTACTCCTCCTTCTCCTGGCCGTCGATTCTCTCCACGCCGATGACCTTGCTCTCGCCCTCGACCCGCATGAGAATGACGCCCTGGGTATCTCGCTTGTAGACGTTAATGTCCGAGGCGGGCATCCGGATGATCACGCCGCCGGACTCAATGAGCATCACGTCGTCCTCTTCTCCCACCACCCGGCAGCCTACCACGGCGCCGGTCTTGGAGGTGATGCTGTAATTCTTCAGGCCCTTGCCGCCCCGGTTCTGGGGCTGGCGGGTGCCGTCCTCGGAGAGGCGGAGGTAATCCGTCAGATTGGTTCTCTTTCCGAAGCCGTTTTCTGTGACGGTGAGAAGGCACTTTCCAACGTCCGCCACCTCGGCGCCCACCACATAGTCTCCCGGGGCCAGGGTGATGCCCTTCACACCGGCGGCGTCCCGGCCCATGGGCCGGACGTCGGTCTCGCTGAAGCAGATGGCCATGCCCTGGGCCGTGGCCAGAACGATGTTGTCGCTTCCGCTGGTCTTCATCACGGAGATCAGGTGATCCCCCTCCTCCAGACTGAGGGCCCGGATGCCGGTCTTCCGGTTGGTGTTGATGGCGTTCATGGCAAGGCGCTTCACCGTGCCGTTTCTCGTCACCATCACAAGGTAGCTCTCCTCCCCGAACTCCCGGGTGAGGAGCATGGCCGTGACCTTCTCCTCCGGCTCCAGCGGCAGCACGTTCACAATGGCCGTGCCCCGGGCGGTGCGGCTGGCCTCGGGGATGAGGTAGCCCTTCTTCCGGTGAACCCGGCCGGTGTCCGTGAAGAACAGCACATAGTCGTGGGTGGAGGCCACGAAGATGCTCTTCACATAGTCCTCCTCCTTGAGGTTCTGGCCGTTCACACCCCGCCCCCCCCGGCGCTGGCTGCGGTAGGTGTCCACAGGCATCCGCTTGATGTAGCCCTGGCTGGAGAGGGTGTAGCAGCAGTCCTCCTCCTCAATGAGGTCTTCAACGTCGATCTCGTCCTCCACATCCTGAATCTCGGTCTTCCGCCCGTCGCCGTACTTGTCCCGGATGGCGGTGAGCTCCTCCTTCAGAATGGACTTCACCAGATTCCTATCTCCCAGAACCCGCTGGTAGTAGGCAATCCGCTCCTCCAGCTCCTTGTACTCGGCCATGAGCTTGTCCCGCTCCAGACCCTGGAGGCGCTTCAGCTGCATGTCCAAAATGGCCTGGGCCTGAACCTCTGACAGGCCGAACCGGGCCATGAGGTTTTCTTTTGCGTTGTCATAGGAGGTGCGGATGATTTTAATGACCTCGTCAATGTTCTCCTGGGCGATGAGCAGGCCCTCCAGAAGGTGGGCCCGTTCCTGGGCCTTTTTCAGGTCGTACCGGGTCCGGCGGAGGATGACCTCCTCCTGGAAGCTGAGGTATTCATCCAGAATCTCCCGGAGGGAGAGCACCTTGGGCTGGGACTGGTTCTTCACCAGGGCCAGCATATTGATGGCAAAGGTGGTTTGGAGCTGGGTCTGGGCGAAGAGGCGGTTCAGAACCACCTGGGAATTGGCGTCCCGCTTCAGCTCAATGACAATCCGCATACCCGTGCGGTCGGACTCGTCCCGGATGTCGGAGATGCCCTCCAGGCGCTTCTCGTTCACCTGGTCGGCCATATTCTTGATGAGCATCCGCTTGTTCACCTGATAGGGAATCTCCGTGACGATAATCCGGGTGCGGTTCTGGCCGAACTCCTCAAAGTGGGTTCTGGCCCGGAGGGTGAGCCGGCCCTTGCCTGTGGCATAGGCGGCGCGGATGCCCGCCCGGCCCAGGATGATGGCCCTGGTGGGGAAGTCCGGGCCGGTGATGTGCTCCATGAGATCCGCCAGGGTGCACTCCGGGTCGTCCAGAACGCAGATGCAGGCGTTGATAACCTCCGTCAGGTTGTGGGGCGGGATGTTGGTGGCCATGCCCACGGCGATGCCGGAGGAGCCGTTCACCAGAAGGTTGGGGAACCGGCTGGGGAGCACCCGGGGCTCCTTCCGGGTCTCGTCAAAGTTGGGGTCCCAGTCCACCGTGTCCTTTTCAATGTCCCGGAGCATTTCATTGGACATTTTGGAGAGCCGGGCCTCGGTGTAACGGTAGGCGGCCGGGGGGTCTCCGTCCACGGAGCCAAAGTTGCCGTGGCCGTCCACCAGCATGTACCGCATGGAGAAATCCTGAGCAAGACGCACCAGGGCGTCATACACGGACTGGTCGCCGTGGGGATGATACCGGCCCAGCACATCGCCCACGCAGGTGGCGGATTTGCGGAAGGGCCGATCCGAGGTGAGATTGTCCTCGTACATGGCGTAGAGAATCCGGCGGTGCACCGGCTTCAGACCGTCCCGCACATCGGGCAGCGCCCGGCCCACAATCACGGACATGGCGTACTCGATGTAGCTCTGCTTCATCTCCCCCACCAGCTCCGAGGTGATGATGGCCTGATCGGGGAACAAAATGTCCTCCGGTTTGTAATCTTTCTTGTGTTGTGCCAAGTAAATGCCTCCTTATTCAGTGGCGTTCCCTGCTTCTTTTATGGTAGAGTTTTGTAGGGGAGGGTCATGACCCTCCCGAAATACGGGTCTTTATTTTCCGGCGCACCCGTGCGAATCCGCAAAATCCTTTGGCACTGGCACAAAACAGGACCGGTTAGTCCCGTTTTGTGCCGGGAGGGTCATGACCCTCCCCTACTGATTTTGGTTCTTAATAGTCCAAATTCATGGCAAACTTTGCGTTCTGCTCGATATATTCCCGGCGGGGCTCCACCTTTTCGCCCATGAGGAGGGTGAAGATTTCGTCGGCGCGGACGGCGTCCTGGAGCTCGATGCGCTTTAAGGTCCGCTTCTCCGGGTCCATGGTGGTCTCCCACAGCTCGTGGGGGTCCATCTCGCCAAGGCCCTTGTTCCGGGAGATGTCCACCTTGGCGTTGGGATTGTCCTTGCGCAGCTCGGCGGAGATTTTGTCCCGTTCCTCGTCGGAGAAGGCGTAGCGGGTGGTCTTGCCCCGAACCAGCTTATAAAGGGGCGGCATGGCGGCGTACACATAGCCGTGCTCAATGAGGGGCCGCATGAAGCGGAAGAAGAAGGTGAGAAGTAAGGTTCTGATGTGAGAGCCGTCCACATCCGCATCGGCCATGATGATCACCTTGTGATACCGGAGCTTGGAGAGGTCAAATTCCGTGCCGATGCCCGCCCCCAGGGCGGTGATCACCGGCTGGAGCTTGTCGTTTCCGATGACCTTGTCCTCTCTGGCCTTTTCCACGTTGAGCATCTTGCCCCACAGGGGGAGGATGGCCTGGAACCGGGAGTCCCGCCCCTGGGTGGCGGAGCCCCCTGCGGAGTCGCCCTCCACGATGTAGATTTCCGTCAAGCTGGGGTCGGACTCGTTGCAGTCCCGGAGCTTGTCCGGCATGGCAGCGCCTCCCAGGGCGGTTTTCCGGCGGATGGAGTCCCTGGCCTTCTGGGCCGCGGCCCTGGCCCGGTTGGCGGTCATGGCCTTGTCCAGAATGGCCCGGGCGGTCTGGGGGTGCTCTTCAAAGTAGGTGGCCAGCTGGTCGGAGACAATGGAATCCACCAGGGTTCGGATGTAAGCGTTTCCCAGCTTGGCCTTGGTCTGGCCCTCAAACTGGGCGTCGGTGAGCTTCACGGAGATGATGGCCGTGATGCCCTCCCGGCAGTCCTCGCCCTGCACCCGGTCGTCTCCCTTGATGGCCCCGGTCTTTGTGCCATAGGCGTTGATGGCCCGGGTGAGAGCCGCCTTGAAGCCGGTCTCGTGCATACCGCCCTCGGGAGTGTGCACGTCGTTGGCGAAGGACAGGATGAACTCGGAGAAGCCGTCGTTGTACTGGATGGCCACCTCGGCGGAGGCGTCCCCCTTGCTGCCCTTCATATAGATCACGTCGTCGTGAAGGGGGGTCTTGTTCCGGTTGCACCAGGCGGCAAACTCCCGGATGCCGCCCTCGTAGCACATGGTGTCGCACAGGCCCTCCTCGGAGCGCTTGTCCGCAATGGAGATGGTGAGGCCCGCGTTCAGGAAGGCCTCCTCCCGCATTCTCGTGTGGAGGGTGTCGTAATCATAGACCACCGTATCAAAAATTTCGGGGTCCGGCTGGAAGGTGACCTCAGTGCCGGTGTGATCCGTCCGGCCCACCACCTGCATTTCCTGGGTAATATTTCCACGGGAGAATTTCATCTCGTAAATCTGCCCGTTCTTGTGCACCCGAACCCGGAGCCAGGAGGAAAGGGCGTTGACCACGGAGGCGCCCACGCCGTGGAGGCCGCCGGAGACCTTGTAGCCCCCGCCGCCGAACTTGCCGCCGGCGTGGAGCACGGTGTACACAACCTCCAGAGCCGGCCGGCCGGTCTGGGGCTGGATGTCCACGGGGATGCCCCGTCCGTCGTCGGTGACGGTGATGGAGTCCCCGGGGTTGATGGTCACGGTAATATGCTTGCAGTAGCCCGCCAGGGCCTCGTCAATGGCATTGTCCACGATCTCATAGACCAGATGATGGAGACCCGAGACGGAGGTGGAGCCGATGTACATGCCGGGCCGCTTCCGGACGGCCTCCAGCCCCTCCAATACCTGAATTTGGGCCGCGTCATAGGCGGTATCCACTTTTGTAGTTTGCAATTCGTCAGACATAAATGTCCTCCTATGAGATTAGATCATTCACATAATTATCAGGGTGTCCCACAGCCGCGGTCTATTTGATCTCCCCGTTTTCAATCCGGATGGTTTTACCTGCCTTTGTGAGCCGTCCCGGCTCGCAGCAGGTGATGAAGACCTGTCCCGACTGGATCTGATTCAGGACGAAATCCTGACGTCCGGGGTCCAGCTCGGACAGAACGTCATCCAGGAGCAAAACCGGCTCCTCCCCCGTGTCCACCCGGGTGAGCTCCCGCTGGGCCAGCTTCAGACTGATGGCGGCGGTGCGGGTCTGGCCCTGGGAGCCGTAGCTCTTCAGGGAGAGGCCGTCCAGGGTGGCATCGAAGTCATCCTTGTGGGGGCCGGTGAGGCATTGGGCGGACTCCAGCTCCGCCGTCCGGTGGGCCTCCAGGTGCTCCAGGAGCTGCTGCTCCAAAGTGGCCGTAGGGGCGAAGGGGTCCGTAATGGTGGAAACCGTGCGGTAGGGAATCTCCAAAGTCTCCCTTCCCCCGGAAAACTCCCGGTGAAAGCGGGTGGCCTCCTGGCCCAGACCCCGGAGGAATCTGGCCCGGTAGGAGATGAGCAGGGCTCCCACCTGGCACAGGCGCTGGGAGTACTCCGGCAGCACCTGCAGCAGGGAGGGATTTTCAAAGCGGTCCCGGAGAATCCGGCTCTTCTGCTCCAGAATCCGGTTGTACTCCGTGAGGGCGGCCTCGTATCTGGGCCGCAGCTGGACAAGGCCCTGATCCAGAAACCGCCTGCGGGCAGCGGCTCCGGCCTTCAGCACCAGAAGATCCTCCGGGCAGAACAAAACGGCGGTGAGGGTGCCCGCCACCTCCCCCTGGGTTTTCCGCTTGACCCCGTTGAGGTACAGCTGCCGGGGCTTTCTCCCGGAAAAGAGGAGGTAGCGCAAAGTCTGCTCCCGGCCATGGCCGGTGATGTGCCCCTCCAGCTCCCCAAACTCCCCGCCGAAGCGGAGGAGCTCCGCCTCCTTCCGGGTGCGGAAGCCGTGGCCCGTGGAGAGGTAGTACACCGCCTCCAAAAGGTTGGTCTTTCCCTGGGCGTTCTCGCCCAGGATGAGATTCACCCCCGGGTCCAGCTCCGCCTCCAGAGCTTCATAGTTCCGGAAATTGCGGAGGCACAGCCGGTCAAGCCTCATGGGAAGTCACCCGGAAGCCGGCGCCCATGCAGGAGGCGGTGTCCCCGGGGCGGAGCTTCTTTCCCCGCATGGTGCACACCTCTCCGTTTACCAGAACCTGGCCGTCCTGAATCAGGGTCTTGGCCATGCCCCCGGAGGGCACCGCGTCGGCCAGCTTCAAAAGGGCCTCCAGGCGGATAAACTCCGTGGTAATGGGAATCTCCCGCAGCTGGGGCTCTTTTTTCTTCACAACAACTCTCATGCGAGAATCCTGCCTTTCCTTTTCAATATGGTCAATTTTTCACCAAATCCCGGTGCGTTTGGACGGAGCTGCCAGAAAAATTTGCAACTGCCCGGGAGGGTCATGACCCTCCCCTACAGATGTGCCTCCGGGCCTGGCCGTAGGGGAGGGTCATGACCCTCCCGGGCATCTGCCGGAACCTTGGCACTTCCGTTAAGCTGCACAGGCTCCCCCTTGTCATTGCGAGACCCCGCAGGGATCGTGGCAATCCATTCTCCAGCAAGCCGTGAGGCCCGCGCGCCCCGGCAGGGGCGCCATACCGGCCCGGACATATGACCGGCCTGGGGGCCGGTGCAATGCTGTCGCATTGCAGAGGAACGGATTGCCACATCGCTGCGCTCCTCGCAATGACAGTTACGGGAGCCTGATCCTCGGGACAGGACTGCCCAACAGATTTGCAGGTGCCACGGTGGGGGACAGACAACCGCCCTGCAGGTGCATAATCGGAGCCGGGTGCTCAGTTGCTTCTCAGCCGCACAGGGAGCACCATGTAGGCGAAGTCGTCCTCCTCCCGGACGGGGGTGAAGACGATGGGGCTCAGGCCGTTTTTCAGCTCCAGGCAGACCTCCTCGCTGGGCACGGCCCGGAGGGCGTCGGCCAGGTAGCGGCAGTTGAAGCCGATCTCCAGCTCCTGGCCGTTTCCGGCGATGGCGCACTGATCCTCCGCCACGCCGATGGTGGTGGCAGTGCGGAAGGAGGCCACGTTGTCCCCAAAAACGCAGCGGACGGGGCTCTTCAGCTTCTCCGTGACGATGAGGCCCACCCGGTCAATGGTCACCGCCAGGTCGGAGACGTTGGCCGTGAGCTTCACGGGGCAGTCCGTGGGAACCACCCGCCGCCAATCCAGGAAATCTCCCTCCAGAAGGCGGCAGACCAGGGTGGCGCTGCCGATTTCAAACAAAATGTGCTTGGGGCCCAGGGAGAACCTGGCCTCTCCCTCGTCACCCAGAATTTTCTCCACTTCCTTCAGGGCGGCGGCGGGAACCACGAAGTGCATGGTCTTGCCCAGAGGGGCCTCCGGGTGCCAGGTGCGTCTTGCCAGACGGTAGCCGTCCACGGCCACCACGGAGATGGCGGTGTCCTCCACCTCAAAGAGGCAGCCGGTGTGAATGGGGCGGCTCTGGTTCTCGGCCACGGCGAAGATGGTGCCGGAGATCATCTCCCGGAGCTTCTGCTGGGGGATGGACACGCTGTTCCGGGATTCCACGTCGGGAAGCTCCGGGTAATCCTCGGCGTTTCCGGCGGAGATGTTGAAGCTGGAGTGCTCGGCCCGGATGGACACCTTATAATTGTCGTCCACGGAGATCCGGATCTCCCCCTCGGGCATCCGGCGGACGATGTCAAACAGCAGCCGGGCGGGCATGATGCAGGCCCCTGTCTCCTGAATGTCCGCCTCGGCGGTGACGGTGATGGCGGTTTCCAGGTTGAAGCCCGTGAGCTGCAGATTCAGCCCGGCCCGGAAATAGATACCCTCGATGGCGGGGAGGGTGCTCTTCTGGGCGACGGTACGGCTCGCCACGGAGATGGCGGTTACCAGGGTACTTTTTTCACAGGTAAACCTCATAAGCGTTCTCCTTCGTTTCAGAAATTCTCCCGTTTTTATAAACAGAGAGGTTAAAATGTAGTAGTAGCAGCAGTAGGGGAATTTTATGTGGAAAACCGGCCTCAGCCCTTGAAAATCAAGGGCTTGCCGTCCACAGGAGAATGTGGATAAATTTTTTGTTTTCCACAGGGTGTTTTCAGGGGGAACGGGCAACATTTTGTCCACAGGAAAGTTTTCCATTGTCCACCTCTGCCTGTGGATAAATTTTGGCCCAAGAAAAAAGCCGCCCGGCTTGTTACAGGGAGGAATTGATGTTGGCGGTGATGTCCCGCACCGTGGCCTGGAGGGGGGAGGTGGGAGACTTCAGGCTCATCTCCACCTTCCGGATGGAGTGGAGCACCGTGGAGTGGTCTCTTCCGAACTCCCGGCCAATCTCCGGCAGGGAGAGGTTGGTCAGCTGGCGGATCAGGTACATGGCCACCTGCCGGGCCTCGGCGGTGCCCTTGTTCTTCAGGGTGCCCCGGAGAACGGACTCGTCGATGGAGTAGAACCGGCTCACCTGGCTGATGATGAGAGAGGGGGTGGGAACGGCGTTGCCCTCCACCTTGAACATGTCGCTGATGGCCCGGGACACGTTGGGAAGATCCAGGGGCATGTTGTTGAGATCCCGGTAGGCCAGGATTTTTTTCACGGTGCCCTCAATCTGCCGGACGTTGTTGGTGATGTTGTTGGCGATGTAGTCGCAGATATCGTCGCTGAGATCCAGGCCCAGGGAGACGGCCTTGTTTTTGAGAATGGCCATTCTGGTCTCGTAATCCGGGGGCTGAATGTCCGCCAGGAGGCCCCACTCGAACCGGGTGCGGAGCCGGTCCTCCAGGGTGAGCATGTCGCTGGGCTTCCGGTCGGAGGTCATGACGATCTGCTTGTGCTCCTCGTAGAGCTTGTTGAAGGTGTGGAAGAATTCCTCCTGGGTGCTGTCCTTACCGGCGATGAACTGGATATCGTCAATGAGAAACAGATCCGCCTCCCGGTACTTGCTGCGGAACTCAACGTTCTTGCCGCTCTGGAGGGCGGCAATCAGCTCGTTGGTAAACTGGTCGCCCTTGATGTAGACAATTTTGAAATCCGGATTCTGCCGCCGCAGGACGTTGGCAATGGCGTAGAGCAGGTGGGTCTTGCCCACACCGGCGGGGCCGTGGATAAACAGGGGGTTGTAGACCTGGCCGGGATTGTTGGACACGGCAATGGCGGCGCTGTGGGCGAACCGGTTGGAGGAGCCCACCACGAAGTTTTCAAAGGTGAACTGGGGATTGAAGTCCATGGAGGTGCTGGCCTTTCCCCTGGACTTGTAGGCGGCCAGCTCCTCTGGTCCGAAGACCACCAAATCCACGTCGGAGTTGAAAATCTCCTTCATGGCGTCTTTGATATAGTCGGTGCAGCGCTTCTGAATGATTTCCTTGCGGAAGGGGGATGCGGTATACAGGATGAGCTGCTCGTCATTGAGCTCCACAACCTCCGCATCGTCAAACCAGGTGGAGACCACCGCCGGCGTCAGCCGGTTTTCCATGTGGCTGAGGACCTTGGCCCAGACATAGGCGGATGAGTACATGCAAACGGCTCCTCTCTTTCTCTGAATCCGGGCCCCGTCAGGAGGGAGCCCGGGCAAAATTAGGCACAAATTCTCAACCTAAATTGTAACATGGAATGGACAAAAAAACAAGGTAATTTATCTTTGACACAATATAAAAAAAGAATTCCAAAGTGTACCGTTTTTTTTGCATATTTCCAAAATTGAAAATGAAAAAAATTTCCCCCGGTGACTTGTGCCGGAGGGGAGAATATAGTAAAATAGGGGAAACCTCCGGCGCGGCTTGAATACGGTTGTTTTCTTGCAGCAGGGAACGGTTTTATTTGTGACCCCTTATGAACTTTAGGAGGAACGTCCATGGAGCAGCCCAGAGCGGTGAGGCGGCGGAGAAGACGCCGCCGGCCCGGCGGAATTTGGATTTTGTTTTTGCTTGTGGCGGCGGGCCTGGTGTTCTCGGTGGTTCAGTACCGCCGGGATATGAAAGCCCCCGTCCAGACCGCCACGGCTCCCACGGAGCCCTTTGCCGCCGCCGGTGAGGGGGAGAAAATCACCATCGCCGCGGCGGGAGACATCAACATCAGCCGGGAGCTGCTCCAGAGCGCCCGGCAGGCCGACGGCACCTATGACTTTACCAATATTTTCATGGGTGTATCCCCCCTCTTGTCCGGGGCGGATCTCACCGTGGCGGATCTGGAGGTGAACTTCTGCGGCGAGCCCTGCGACCCGGATGCGTATCAGGCTCCGGAAAGCCTCCTGGAGGCCCTGTCCGCCTCCGGTGTGGATTTGGTGCAGACAGCCAATACCGTAAGTGTCTACAACGGAATCGCCGGTCTCAGCTCCACCCTGGAGGCCGTGGAGCGGTTCGGTCTCACACCGGTGGGAACCTTTGCCACCGGGGAGGCCTATGAGCAGTCGGGAGGCTACACCATTGTGGAGGAAAAGGGCTTCCGAATTGCCTTTGTGGCCTTTACCAAGGGTGTGGGAAATCTGAAGCTGCCGGAGGGCTCGGAGCACTGTGTGAACCTCCTGTACAAGGATTACAACACCACCTATCAGGAGGTGGACACCCAGGGCATCCAGGTGGTTCTGGGCCGGGTGCAGGGGGAGAACCCGGATATCACCGTGGCCCTCCTCCACTGGGGCAGCGAATATGACGACGAGGTGAGCAAAACCCAGGAGGAGATAAGGAAGCTGATGCTGGAAAACGGGGTGGATGTGATTCTGGGCACCCACTCCCATCTGGTGGGAGAGATCGACGCGGACCTGGGCGCTGGCTCCCTCACGGCCTTCAGCCTGGGAAATCTCCTGTCCGTGGACGAGACCTCCGGCGCCAACCAGGGCATCGTCCTGAAGCTGGAGTTCACCATGTCGGGAGGCGAGGCCAAGCTCACGGACTACACCTATGAGCCGGTGTACCTGGCAAAGGGCGAGGAGACCGGCACCGGCCGCTACGCCCTTCTGGACACCAGCAAGGTGATCTCCCTCTACGAGTCCTCCTACATCGACCGGGTGACCCAGGAGGTATACGAGAGCCTGTGCAAATCCCGGGACAAGGTGGCAAAGCTGGTCTATCCCACGGAGGAATGAACTTATAATCCGCACCGCGCCGGCGGTGCGGATTTTTTAATATGTAAACCAAGCGACACAAAAATCTTGATTTCGTGATAAAATATGGGTTGTAAAAAACTTGATTTCGTGATAAATTAGAGATGAAAAAATCTTGATTTCGTGATTCAGCGGAAAGGAGCTGCCTGTGGAGAGGAAAATTTATGAGGTTCTGACCGGCTGGAAGCGGGATGGCGCCGGGAAGACGGCCCTGCTCATTGACGGGGCCCGCCGTGTGGGTAAGAGCTACATTGTGGAGAAATTTGCCAGGGAGGCATACAAATCCTATATTCTCATTGATTTTAACCGGGTCAGCGACCAGGTGAAGGAGCTGTTTTTTCACTATCTGGAGGATCTGGACACCTTGTTTTTGTATTTATCCAGCTATTATAACGTAAAGCTGTACAAACGGGAGTCCCTGATCATTTTCGATGAGGTTCAGCTGTTTCCCAGGGCCCGGGCAGCCATCAAATATCTGGTGGCAGACGGGCGGTATGATTATGTGGAGACAGGCTCTCTCATGTCCATTAAGAAAAATGTGAGCGATATTGTGATTCCCTCGGAAGAGCGCCATGTGAAGATGTATCCCATGGATTTTGAAGAATTTCTATGGGCCATGGGAAATGAGACCCTGATGGATTTCATAAAAAATTGTTTTGTAAATCAGAAGCCCATGGGGCAGGTGATGCACAGAAAAGCAATGGACTATTTCCGCCAGTATTTGATTGTAGGAGGAATGCCCCAGGCGGTGCAGGAATATATGGAGACCCGGGATTTTGACCGGGTGGACAGAATAAAGCGGGATATTCTCACCTTGTACCGGGCAGACATTGTCAAGCACGCCGGTGGATATGAGATGAAGGTGGAGAGTATTTTTGATGAAATACCTGCCCAGCTGCAAAAGCATGAAAAAAAATTCCGGATTTCTTCTCTGAAAAAGGAGGCCAGGTTCCGGGAGTATGAGGAGGCCCTTCTCTGGCTGGACGATGCCATGATTGTAAATATCTGCTACAATTCCACCGCGCCCAGCGTTGGCCTGCGGCTCAATATGGACCGCATGACCCTGAAATGCTATATGGGAGATACAGGGCTGCTCATCAGCCACGCCTTTGATGAAAACGGAATTGTCAGTGAGGAAATCTACCGGAAGCTGCTGTTTGACAAGCTGGAAGTGAACAAGGGCATGATTGTGGAAAACATCGTGGCCCAGATGCTGGCCGCCAGCGGGCACAGGCTGTATTTCTATTCCAATTCCTCCCGCAGCGATGCGGAAGAGCGCATGGAAATTGATTTTCTCATTGCCAAGAGTAAAATCAGCAGCCGTCACAACATTTCTCCCATAGAGGTGAAGTCCGGGAAAAACTATACCCTCACCTCTCTTAAAAAGTTTATGGCAAAATATGGGGAGCAGACCTATGTCCCCTATGTGCTGCACACAGGAGATCTGAAGGTGGAGGAGGAGATTGTTTATCTGCCCCTTTATATGACGCCGCTCCTTTGAAGAAGGGAATAAAAACTCAAGACCGTTCCCCACGGAGAAAGCTGCCAAATCACCACAAACATTCAAAAAAACCATCCCCATGGGAATTTCCGGTTCCCATGGGGATGAGCTTTCTTATTTGTTCTTCAGCAGATCCCGGATCTCGGTGAGGAGCTTTTCCTCGTTGGAGGGCTCGGGGGGAGCGGCGGGGGCGGCCTCTTCCTCGTGGTGCTTCTTGCCCATGTCCATGAGCTTGTTCAGAATCTTCACGATCCAGAACACCACCAGGGCCAGAATCAGGAAGTTGATCACGGCGGACAGGAAGGTGCCGAAATTCAGGGTGTTGGCAATGGGGTTGCCCGCCTCGTCCAGCTTGGGGCCGAAGAGCTGGGGCAGGGTGATGTACCACTGGGAGAAGTTGACGCCGCCCAGGAACATGGACACGATGGGCATGATGATGTCATCGGTGAGGGATTTGGTGATGGTGGAGAATCCGCCGCCGATGATCACGCCGACAGCCATGGACAGGGCGTTGCCCTTGATTGCGAACTCCTTAAATTCCGCAATCCAGCCTGGTTTTTTGACTTTCTTTTTCATAAGCAGGTTCCTTTCTTTTTCTTTTTTTAACACCTCAGTAGGTGCGCTGGATGTATTTCTGATCCCACTGGTCGTCGAAGAGGTTGGGATCCCGGGACATGGGGCAGCCCTGGAACAGGTCGTCCGCCAGCTCCTCCAGAATGCCCCGGAGCTCCAGAGGCTCCAGGTAGAACTCCGGGATGCCCTCGGTGCCCAGCATGGCCCCCAGAAGTCCCCCGGCCACGGCCCCCGTGGCGGCGCTGTCCCCTCCGTGGTTCACCGCCGCCACAATGCCCCGGTCAAAGTCTCCGGGGAATTTGAGGCACACATAGCAGGCCCCCGCCAGAACCCCTGGGGCGTCACTGGAGGAAAGGGCGGCCAGGGCCTCCCAGGGAGGCGTCCCCTTGTCCGCCAGCTCCTCCGCCCTGTAAAGAAGCTCCCACAGGGAGCTAAGCTGCCGGTATTTCATGGAAAACTGCCGGTTTACGGCGGAGATGCTCTTGTGAAGGGCGGAGCGGAAGCTGTCCGGCCGGTCGTAGACAATCCGGTTTATCAGATCCGCCAGCACCGCCGCCGGGAGAAAGCCCAGGGGGTCTCCCTGGGTGAGGGCCGCGGACTCGGCGCCCAGGAGGGCGATTTCCTCCCGGCCCGTCTCCCTGGGGTTCAGAAACAGGCCGATGGGCATACATCTGGTGAGGCCCGAGGGGCCCCGGGAGCGGTTGATGGGCTCGTCCATGGTGCCGGCCCTGGGCTGCTCCAGAGCGTAGAGCACCGTGTTGTCCGGGGCCCGGCGGCTGTGCAGCTCCTCCAGGCAGCTGAGCCAGGCGAAGGGACGGCCTTGGGCCTTCCGGCTCCGCTGGGTGTCCGCCCAATCCCGGTAGAACGCCTCCAGATAGTTGACATAAGGCGCCATGACCCCCCGGAGGGCACCCCGGGTGGCTCCGAAGAGAAGGCCGTTGGCGGTGAACATAGCCATTTGGGTGTGGCTGGAGATGGGGGCGTAGCCATTGTAGGTGTCATAGCCCTGGAGGCCCTGGGGGCCGTACTTCTCCTGAATCTCCTCCGGGGACAGCTCCTTCACACAGTAGCCCATGGCGTCCCCGGCGGCGGCGCCCAGAAGGCAGCCGCGAATCTGATCTTGCTTGCGTACCATAGTCTCTCCTCAAAGATTTTGCTGCTCCAGGTAAATGAGCAGCACGGCGATATCCGCCGGGCTGACGCCGGAAATCCGTCCGGCCTGGCCGATGGAGGCGGGGCGAATCTCACTGAGCTTCTGCCGGGCCTCCAGCCGGAGGCCGCCGATGGAATGATAGTCCACATCCGGGGGAAGGAGCCGGTTCTCCTCCCTCCGGAATTCCTCCACCTGACGCTGCTGCCTTGCCAGGTAACCGGCGTATTTCAGCTGAATCTCCACCTGCTCCCGGACGGCGGGGGGAAGCTCCGGCCGGTCCGGGTCAAAGAGGGCGATGTCCTCATAGTGAAGCTGGGGGCGGCGGAGAAGGTCAGCCAGCCGGGCGGAGCCGCTGACGGGAGCGGTGCCCGCGGCGATGAGCATATCCTGAAGGGCCTGGGATTCCGTCACTCCTGTGTGCTCCAGCCGGTAAAGCTCCCGGCGCACCAGGTCATATTTCTCCTCCACCTGCCGGAGCCGCTCCCGGGACACCAGGCCCACCTGGGCGCCCACGGCGGTGAGGCGCTGGTCGGCGTTGTCCTGCCGGTGCAGGAGCCGGTACTCGGAGCGGCTGGTCATAATCCGGTAGGGCTCCTCCGTGCCCTTGGTGGTGAGGTCGTCAATGAGGGTGCCGATGTAGCACATGTCCCGGGTCAGGCGCATGGGGGCGCGCCCCTGGAGCTTCAGAGCGGCGTTGATTCCCGCCACAAGACCCTGGACGGCGGCCTCCTCGTAGCCGGAGGTGCCGTTGAACTGCCCGGCTCCGTAGAGCCCCTCCAGGGCCTTGCACTCCAGGGTGGGGAGCAGGGCCAGGGGGTCGATGCAGTCATATTCAATGGCATAGGCCGGGCGCATGATCTGCGCCTGCTCCAGACCGGCGATGGTGTGCAACAGCTCCGTCTGCACCTCCAGAGGCAGGCTGGAGGACAGGCCCTGGAGGTACAGCTCCTCGGTGTTCTCCCCGCAGGGCTCCACGAAGATCTGATGGCGCTCCTTGTCCGGGAAGCGGACGATTTTCGTCTCAATGCTGGGGCAGTACCGGGGGCCAACCCCCTGAATGGTGCCGTCGAACAGGGGGCTTTTGCCCAGATTCTCCCGGATGATCCGGTGGGTCTCGGAATTGGTGTAGGTGAGGTAGCAGACTGCCCGGTTGCGGAGGGGATGCTCCGTGGAGAAGGAAAAGGGCTCCGGGTTCTCGTCCCCCGGCTGAAGCTCCATTTTGGAGAAGTCCACGCTCCGGCGGTTCACCCGGGGCGGGGTGCCGGTTTTGAACCGGCGCAGGGGAAGGCCCAGGGCCTTCAGCTGCTCTGACAGGCCCGTGGCGGCGTGCATCCCGTCGGGGCCGGAGGAGACCACACAGCTTCCCGTGATGGTGGCGGACTCCAGATAGGTGCCCGTGGCCAGAATCACGGCCCCGGCCCGGTATTGGGCCCCCAGCTGGGTCACAAGGCCGGTGACCCGGCCCCCTTCCGTGGTGAGGGAGGTGACCATGGCCTGAATGAGCTCCAGATGCTCCTGACGCTCCAGGGTGTGCTTCATGTATTCCTGATACCGCCTCCGGTCCGCCTGTGCCCGGAGGGAGTGGACGGCGGGGCCCTTGCCCCGGTTCAGCATCCGGTACTGAATGCAGCTGGCGTCGGCAGCCCTGCCCATCTCGCCCCCCAGGGCGTCCAGCTCCCGAACCAGGTGGCCCTTGCC
>JALETK010000012.1 GCA_022781505.1 Clostridiales bacterium
AAGCTCTTTGACGGTGAAATGAAGGCCATGGAGCTGATCTGGGACAACGCTCCCATCCACGCAAAGGACGTGGCGCTTCTGGCGGCGGAGCGGATTGGGTGGAACAAAAACACCACCTACACCGTGCTGAAAAAGCTGGAGGCCAAGGGCTACATCCGGCGAAGCGAGCCGGGCTTTCTCTGCACCCCCCTGATCTCCCGGGAGGAGGTTCGCAAGTCCGAGACCCGGAGCCTGGTGGAGCGGTTTTTCGGGGGATCGAAAAAGGCCCTGTTCTCCGCCCTCCTGGCCGACGAGGCCCTGACGGAGGAGGAGCTGGAGGAGCTGCGGCACATGATAGAAACGAGGTGAGGCCCTTGCTCCCGGAAGTGTTCTACTGGCTGTTCAGCATGAGCATCTCCGCCGCCCTGACCGGCATCCCGGTGCTTCTGCTGGGGAAGTGGCGGCGGCTTCCCAGGGGCCTGGCCTGTCTTTTGTGGGGGATTCCCTTTTTCCGGATGTGGGTTCCCCTCAGCCTCCCGGGAAAATACAGCCTCATGTCTCTGTTTTCCCGGCTCTGGAGTCAATCCGTGGTGGTTTACGTCCAGGCGGATTCCAACACCTACCTCACCGCGACCAACTGTGCCGGGGCCGCCAGCGGTTATTTCCCCCTGACCTTCAAAACCTACCCTCTGGAGGCGCTGTTCCGCTGGGCCTCCTGGATTTGGCTCGCCGTCGCCGCTGCCATTTTCCTCGCCCTGGCCCTCTCCTACTGCCGCGCCATGGCAGCGGCGAAATCGGCCCGGCCCCTTTGCGGGAATGTGTACCTCTCCCCAAAGGTCACCTCCCCGGCGGTCTACGGGGTGCTCCGCCCCAGAATTCTCCTGCCGGAGAGCTATGGAGAGCAGGAGCTTCGCTACATCCTGGCCCATGAAACGGCCCACATCCGCCGGGGAGACAACCTGTGGCGCATTCTGGCCCTGCTCACCGCCGCCGTGCACTGGTTCAACCCTTTTTCCTGGATCTTTCTGAAGCACTTCCTGGCAGAGGTGGAGCTGGCCTGTGACGAAGAGGCCCTGAAAACCCTGGGGGAGGGAGAAAAGAAGGCCTACGCCGCCGCCCTGCTGGACTGCGCCGCCGGAGGAACCCCCTTTGCCTCCGCTTTTGGAGGCGCAAAAATCCGCCGTCGCCTGAGCTGGATTCTCGCCTACCGGAAGCTCTCCGCCCTGTCCGCCCTGACCTTTGCCGCCCTGGCCCTTGGCATCGCCTATGTGCTTCTCACCAACGCCGCATAACCGCTTAAGGAGGGTTCTGCCATGTCAAAATTCAGAAAGTATTACATCCTGATTCTGCTCCTCGTTCTGGCCGCCTCCTGGTATCCCCTCTCCATGGGCGCGAAGGTGCTGGGGGATATGCTGCGGGAGGGAACCGTCCGGGGAGATGCCTATCCCAAATACATCATTCCCTATACCCCCATCAGCCTGGGGGTCATTGCGGGCGCCCTGGCCATGCCCCTGCTGCTGAAGCTCCGGCAGTGCCATGCCCTGCCCGCCGCATCCGCCCTCTCCCTGGGCGTCTTTTTCCTCTCGGAGCTCCTGCTGGAGCGCCTGGTAATCGTCACCACCACGGTCACCACCACCCTGGAGAGCTGGCAGATGTACATGTGCTACCAGCCCCCCGGCGGCTATGAAACCCGCACCTGGAACGAGGTCAACGTCCTGATTGGCGAATACAGCCCGGCCTTTAAGCTGCACTTCTATTTCATCTCCCTGGTGCTGATTCTCTCCCTGCTGAACGCCCTTTACGGCTTCGGCCACATGCTTTTAACCGGGGACACCTCCCGGAAGCGGGCCCTGATGCTCCAGTCTCTGTCCTCCCTCGTATTTCTGGGACTGTGCGTCTTCGCCTGCTTCACCGCCTTCTTCCGGGGCGGGGAGCTCACCGTCTCCCCTGTCTCCGCGCTGCTCATGTGCCTGTTTTTCCTGGTGTTCGGGGGGACCGTGGGCATCTTTCTGGGCTCCTTTCTCCTGGAAAAGCGGCCCCTTTTCTCCATCGTCCTCCCCGCCCTCTCCGCCTCGGCAGTCACCCTCATGATGTACCTGTGCGAGATGGTTCTCCTGAGCGGCCACCTGTACCGCTTCGGAACCGGCCTGTTCTTCCGGGGCCTTGGGCCTCTGGTTCTGGCTCCGGCGGATATCCTCCTCGTCCTCCTCTCCGGCGTCCTCTGCGGCGGGATTATGCACCGGATTCATCAGACATCATAACGCTCACAGACCCAAGACATGTCAGCAAGGGGCCCGTCTCACCACACCGGTTTGAGACGGGCCCCTTGCTGCGTCATTCTATGATCATCCGTTTGCGTTTCAGCCGATTCCCATCCGCCGCCCTTCTCGCTTTACAGAAGAAGGTCCCGCTGCCGGTCCAGGAGCTCCGACACGGACGCCCGGTCGATGGTGTAGTACACCCGGTTTCCGTCCACGGTGCAGGTGACCAGGCGGGCGGCCAGGAGCTTGCTCATATGGTGGTGGATGGTGTTCCGGGAGAGGCCGAACCGGGCGGAGAGCTCCTGGCCGTAGGCCTTTCTGTCCTTCAGGTAGCACAAAATGTCAAACCGGGTCTTGTCCCCCAGGAGCTTGATGGCGTTGTACACCTGATACTCCGGCCCCCGGGTGGAGGAGAGCATGGCCTGGAGGGGCCGCCGCAGGATGCCGCAGTACACCTGAACCGGCTCCCCGGGGCTCTGGGCGGAGAGGTTGGTGTCCAGGCCGAAGAGGAAGGGCCGCAGGACGTACTCCAACTCCGGACGGGCGCTGAGGCCCGAGGTCTGGGCGATGAAGTGCTCCGGCCCCAGCTCCCGGAGCTCCCGGGTGAAGGGCTCGCAGATCCTGCTGAGCCGGGCCTCCTCCAGGCAGCTGAGGGTCTGCCGCAGCACCGGCTCCGCCCGGTTCAGCACCTCTCCGGGCCGCCGGTACAGCTCCAGAATGGTCACCTTGCTCTCCGCAGGGACGGACAAATCCAGCACCCGGGCGGAAAGCTCGTCCCCGCTCATGGGCCCCGAGGCCCTGCCCTCGTCGGCCACGTCCAGAGACAGAGCCAGGTTGCCCGCCAGCACCTCCGGCGGGCTGTTCCGCACCGCCCCCAGAATCGCCTCCAGGCTCCCCCGGAACCGGTCCACCTCCGGGTACAGGAGCAAAAACACCGGGCTGCTGGAGCCGATGGTGTTGTAGGGGAAGCCGGGCAGATTCCCGAACAGGGCCCGGAGGGTCTCCTCCTCCACGGGCACGGCCTCCTCCAGCTCCTCCATCAGCCGGGCGATGGGCTCCAGCTGCTGCCGGAACCGCTCCAGCTCCGTCACTCCGTTGAACCGGAGCCGGTCCAGAAGATGCTGCGCCGTATTTCCCGCCGCCCGCCGCCCCAGATATGCCAGGGCCTCCAGCAGCAGATTTACCTGGGGAAGGTACTCCATAATGCCACCTCATTCCTAAAATCCCTTTCAGTATGGCACATTCCCCCCGGGCTGTCAAGTGTTTCGCCCCCTCCGGGTCTGAATTTCTGTGGTATCCATGCAAATCTTTTTCTCATTATCAGTTGACACGGGCCCAGCCCCAGTGTTATAATCTCACCATCGGTATGCCATATGGTCATGGAACATTCCCAACATACCCATGTGGCAAACACGCACTCTTTACCCCGGGCGCTTTCGCGGGCCGGGGCCACTCACACACAGAAAGGAAGTTGTACAATGAAACGGATCGTTGCCATGCTGCTGACTGCTGCCATGCTGATCGCTCTGTTCCCCGCCGTCTGGGCTGCGGACAGTGCCGGCGGCACAGCAGTCCTGACCGCCGAGGAAGTCCCCGGCGAGACCCGGCTGCAGGAAGCCGCCTCCCAGGGGGAAGCCCGGGAGTCTGTTTCCCAAGCGTATGCGCCTGACGAGATCGTGACGGTCATCGTCGAGCTGGAGGGCGCTCCCCTCCTGGAAAACTTTGACGGCGCTCCGGCGGCCGCGGGCACCCTGTCCGCCGGTGAGGCCGTGTCCAGCTATCTGGAGCGCAGCGAGGTTCAGGCCCAGAGCCAGGCCCTTCTGCGCCAGCAGGACGCCGCCGCAGCGGAAATTCAGGCGCTCTCCGGCGAGGCTCAGGTGACCGCTCAGTGGACCACCCTCATGAACGGTATGGCCGTCCGGGTGCCCTATGGCAAGCTGGAGGAGATTAAGGCCCTCCCCGGCGTCCGCCGTGCCTATGTGGAGCACGTCTTTGACCGCCCCCAGGAGCCTGTCACCGAGGCCGGCAGCATCGCCAGCTACAGCTATGACATGGTGGGCCTCCAGGAGGTCTGGGACGCGGGCTACACTGGCAAGGGAATGCTGGTGGCCATTCTGGACACCGGCCTGGATCTGAACTGGCAGGCCTACGCCGACCCCCATGTGGTGTCCGTCCACGAGGCCTTTACGGACAACTCCTTCAAGAGCGAGGACGCCACCGGGAGCCTCCGCTACAACGCCGCCAGCATGGCCGCCTTCCTGAAGAGCAACACCCTGAACGCGGAGTTCCGGGGCGGCTCTGTGGAGATGACCTATGCGTACAATGCCCTTTACAAGAACCAGAAGGTTCCCTTCGCCTATGACTACGCGGATCTGGATCTGAACGTCCAGCCCTCCGAGAGCGACCACGGCACCCATGTGGCCGGCACCATCGCAGGCTATGCCGAGACCGCCGAGGGCCAGGTCAAGTTCTCCGGCGTGGCCCCCGACGCCCAGATCATGATGATGAAGGTCTTCCCCGACGCCGACGGCGGCGCCCAGGAGAGCGACATCCTCTGCGCCCTGGAGGACGCCATGAAGCTGGGCGCCGACGTGGTGAACCTGTCCCTGGGCTCCGACAACGGCTTTGCCCAGGACGACACCGCCCAGCAGGAGATGTACAGCCGGATTGAGGCGGCGGGCATCATCCTCATGACCTCCGCCGGAAACGCCGCCTACTCCAGCTCCAACAGCAACTACGGCAGCTACGCCCAGGCCTCCGACCCGGAGATCTCCATGATGAGCTCTCCCGCCGTCTACGCCTCCAACCTGGCGGTGGCCTCCATCAACAACACCGTGGAGGTGCAGACCGTCTTCACCTGGACGGACAGCCAGGGTCAGGAGCACCGGGTGGCCTACAATGACCCCAACGGCGTGGCCATGAAGTACAAGTTTGCCGGAAAGGACCCCGTCACCGTGATTCCCGCCGGTTACGGCACCTACAACGACTACTATGCCGCCGGCTTCCGCAGCTATTACGGCTACGGCGGCGAGAAGGGCGTCACCGGCGTGGCCCTGGTGCAGCGTGGTAACGACCTGTCCTTCGCGGACAAGATCAACAACGCCACCAGCTTCTACTGGAGCTTCTACGACAGCAGCCGGGGCACCTACGTGAACGAGTGCCCGGTTCAGGCCGTCATCGTCTATGACAATGTGGAGGGCGATCTGGTCTACATGAGCGTGGACGGCACCTCCCTCACCTCCGCCTTCATCTCCAAGGCCGACGGCGAGGCCATCATTGAGGCCATCAACGCCGGCTATGAGGTGAAGATCTCCGTCCAGGAGGAGGACGATCTGAACACCTGGGATGAGGGCGGTCAGATGTCCGAGTTCACCTCCTGGGGCGCCGGCCCCAGCCTGGAGCTGAAGCCTGAGATCACCGCCCCCGGCGGCAACATCTGGTCCACCATCACCGGCGGCAGCTCCGCCGACGGCTCCACCGGCTCCTATGGCATGATGAGCGGCACCTCCATGGCCGCCCCCCACATGACCGGCGTGGGCGCCCTTGTGGAGCAGTATGTCCAGTCCAAGGAGCTGCCCTCCAAGCAGGAGGACGCGGCTCTCACCCAGCAGCTCCTGGTCAGCACCGCCGTTCCCCAGGCCGACGGCAGCGGCGTTTACTACTCTCCCCGCCAGCAGGGCGCGGGCCTGGTGAATGCCGCCGCGGCCATCAAGACTCCCGCCTACATCACCGTGGACGGCCAGAACGTGGGCAAGCTGGAGCTGAAGGATGACCCGGAGAAGACCGGCTCCTACACCCTGAGCTTCAACGTGGTCAACATGACCTGGAGCACCCTCACCTACAACGCCAAGGCCGTGCTCCTCCGCCCCGCCACCGGCACGGCGGAGACCCAGTGGGGCACCCGCACCCTCACGCTGGACAGCGATGTGCTGATCCGGGAGGTGGATCTGGGCACCATTCAGGTTCCCGGCAGAACCACCGGCGACTACGCCAGCACCGCCTTCTCCCAGACCGTAACTCTGACCGAGGCGGAGAAGCAGGAGCTGGACGGCCTGTTTGAAAACGGCACCTATGTGGAGGGCTTCATCGTCCTGACCGACGCCCAGGGGGAAAACCCCCAGATCGGCCTGCCCTTCCTGGCCTTCTACGGCGACTGGACCGCCGCCCCCATCTTCGACCGGGCCACCTGGCTGGACGAGGTAGCAGAGGGCTCCACCTACCTGGACGGCGAGTGCACCTGGTGGCCTGTGGTTCTGGGCTATTACGACGGCTACAGCTTCACAAACCTGAGCCAGAACATCTTCGATTCCAACGCCGCCAACACCCAGACCGCCTACCATCAGGAGAACGTCACCATCTCCCCCACCGGCTGGTTCCGCTCCATCAATGACTATGAGCTCTACCAGCTCCGGGAAGCCAAGGTGATGGTGGTGGAGGTCCGGGACAAGGAGACAGACGAGCTCTACTACAGAGACTACGCCGCCTACCAGTTCAAGTCCTACTATGACGCCAATTACGGCGTGGCCATCCCCTCCTCTCTCTATTACTTCACCGGCAGCGACTGGGACGGCACCGACCTGGAGGGCAACGTGCTCCCCAGCGGCACCCAGTGTGTCTACACCGTCACCGCCTATGGCGACGGCGACTACCCCACCGTCTACAGCGAGGCCCTGGGCCGCTATGTCACCGATGTGGAGTCCATCATCCCCGGTGAGAAGGAGCCCACCTTCAACGGCCACCCCATGGATCTCACCGGCGACGTCATCTCCTTTGACGTGATGGTGGACAGCGAAGCCCCCAAGCTGGTGAACAACGCCGTGAGCTTCTACGAGGAGGACGGCCGGGTGTACATCGAGGGCACCTTCCGGGACGAGGGCTCCATCGCCTCCGTGGAAATCCGCCCCCAGGTGAAGCGCACCTACAAAGAGGGCTACGGCGATCCTTCCTATGTGGAGTACGGCACCGACGCCCTTAACCCCTTCTACTGCGAGTACATCTATGACGCCGATGTGGACACCTGGTCCTTCAAGGCCGACGTCACCGAGTACGCCCACACCAACGAGTCCTACGCCGGCGAGAACTACTATTATAATTACGAGTGGACCGGCAATGTGTTCATCTACGGCGGCGACTACGGCGGAAACGACCGGGCCTATGCCGTGACCGTGAACACCGCCTCCGGCCTGGTGCTCTCCACCACCTCCGCCCTTCTGTATGTGGGCGACGCCTATGATCTGAGCGTCACGGACAACACCGGCTCCGATGCCGCCATCACCCGCACCTCCAGCAACCCGGAGGTGGCCACCGTTGACGACTTCGGCCACATTGTGGCCGTGGCCCCCGGCCAGACCATCGTCACCGTCTCCAACGGCACCGATGAGGCCGTGTGTGTCGTGGCCGTCCGGGAGCGTCCCACGGAGGTTCTGGACTTTGACCTGGCCGTGGACAGCTTCACCGGCCTGAAGCCCAACGGCGAGCTGATTGTGAAGGTCAC
>JALETK010000015.1 GCA_022781505.1 Clostridiales bacterium
AGAGCCGCGTAGGTGAGCTTCTCCCCGGTGTAGCACAGCTTCAGGGAGAAAAAGGGCACTTTTTTCCACATGAGATCCAGGAAAATCCGGTCTCCCTCCCACTTGGGAAGCTCCGCCAGAAAGTCCCGGCTGACCCAGGCCAGATCTCCCTCGTCGCAGGTGCGCAGCTCTCCCGTGAAGCCCTCTGCCTGGAACAGGTGCATGTACTCCCCCTCCCAGCGGTCGGAGACGAAGGTGACAATGCCGCAGTACCGGTAATCCGTGAGGGTGAGGCCGGTCTCCTCCCAGGCCTCCCGGAGGAGGCACTCCTCCGGACTCTCGTTCTCCTCAAATTTGCCGCCCACGCCAATCCACTTGTCGTGGTTCAGGTCGCCGGCCTTCTTGACCCGGTGGAGCATCAGCACCTGATCCCCCCGGGTGATGTAGCATAAGGTGGTGTTTTTCATTGGGCCTCCCCGGTCTTGATGAGACGGATGGCGTGGTGGAGGTTTTCGATCTCCACCGTGGGCCGGCCCTCGGCCTTCTCCCCGTCCAGGGTCCAGGCCATGTCAGGGCTGGCGGTGACGGTGAGGCGGCTGACGGTCTGGAAGGTGAGCATGGGGGACTCGTATTTCTGGGCGGTGAGGGCCGTCACCAGATTCAGGAGCTCCCCGGGGTCCTTGGGGGGACGCACCAGCATCAGCTCGAACTTGCCGTCCCGCATGTCCACAATCTTGGGGTCCAGGGTGAGGATGCCTCCCACGGAGGTGGAGTTGCTCACGGCGCCGAAGATATAGTCCCCCTCGAAGCTCCCGGCGTCGGTGTCGAAGGCCACATGCTCCTTGGGAATCTGGAACAGCTCCTTGGCCCCGGCCAGGATGTAGGCCAGGTGGCCCAGGGTGTTTTTCACGCTCTGGGGGGTGGCGTAGGAGACCCTGGTGAAGGCCCCAAAGGAGGCCACATAGGAGAAGTACCGGTCTCCGAACCGGCCCACGTCGTAGGCCACAGGCGCCCCGTCCACAATGGCCTGGGCCGCCAGGAGGGGGGCCGTGGGCAGATGGAGGGAGTTTGCAAAGTCGTTGGTGCTGCCGCAGGGGATGTAGCCCACAGGCAGGTTCAGGCCGCTGCGGAGCAGGCCCGAGATGGTCTCGTTGAAGGTGCCGTCGCCTCCGGCGCAGACCACCAGATCCGCCTCCTTGGCCCGCTCCTCCACCACCCGGGCCCCGTCCCCGGGCCCGGCGGTCATGTGGGCGGTGACCTCATAGCCGCGGCTGTTGAACAGCCCGATGATATCCGCCAGCACCTTGTTGCCCTTCCGGGTGCCGGCGTAGGGATTCATAATCAGAAGCATTTTTTTCATGTGTGTTCTCTCCTCTATTTTTGACAGGCTCCAGGGGCCATAAACCGGTTTTTGGGGGTCAGAGCAGGGTAAAAATCCACTGGATGACAGGGGCCAGAAGGATGGCCGGGAGGTAGTTGGCCACCTTGATTTTTGTGGCTCCCACCAGATTCAGCCCCAGGCCCAGAATGAGAAGGGAGCCTACGGCGGACATGGCGGTGACGGCCTCCTGGGACAAAAGAGGGGCCAGAACCCCCGCCAGGAGCACCAGGCTCCCCTGCCCCACCAGCACCACCAGGGCGGCCAGGAGCACCCCCGCCCCCATGCCGGCTGCCAGCATGGAGGAGGACACCAGATCCAGAAGGGACTTGGTGTAAAGGGTCTCGTTGTTCCCGGTGAGCCCCGCCTCCAGAGAGCCCACCAGGGTCATGGCCCCCACGCAGAACAAAAGGCTCCCGGTGACAAAGCCCTGGGAGAGGGCGCCCTGCCCCTTGGGAAAGCGGCTCTCCACCCACCGGCCCAGGCGCTCCAGCCGCCCGTCCAGATCCAGAAGGAAGCCCAGAACGGCCCCGGGCACCACCGAGACAATGAGAACGAGAGCGTTGTCACAGGCCAGGGCCCCGGAGATGCCGATGTACAAGGTACAAAGACCGATCCCGGTCATAACCCCGGACACAATCCGCTCCGGCAGCCCCCGCCGGAACAAAAGCCCCAGGCTGCTCCCCAGAATCACCGCCAGCGTATTGGCCAGCACCCCCATAAAGCGCACGGACAGCCCTCCCAATGTTAAATCCATGTATAACCAACTCAGTATAGCACAGTTTTCCACCTTTTGCAATTCCAACCAGAATTCCGTTTCAGGGAAACCGCAAAACCGTCATTGTTATGAAACAACCGCCGCACCCCCCACATGTCATCCTGAGCCAAAGGCAAAGGATCTCGCGCAGAAGGGTTCCGACACGGAACTCCGGTGCATGAGATCCTTCGGCTGCGCCTCGCCGATGACAGTTGGGGGCCTTTCGTTTCTGGTGGTTTGAAAACACATGAGGATTGCCAGGAGCGCAGCGACGTGGCAATCCGTCCCGAAGCAAAGCGCAGCATTGCACCGGCCGTGAGGCCGGTCAATTGCCCGGGCCTGTATGGCGCCCCTGCCGGGGCGCGCAAGCCTGCGGCTTGCGGGGGAACGGATTGCCACACCAGCGTGCGCGCTGGTTCGCAATGACAGACTTGGGGATGCGGTGCATGTGGAGGGGGTGCCCAGGTTCCGGAAAGCGTGCGGCGGGGGCAAGCCCCCGCCCTACGGTGCGGGTTTCGACAGTGCACCTGACCCCCGACCATACACCTGTAGGGCGGGGGC
>JALETK010000027.1 GCA_022781505.1 Clostridiales bacterium
CCTGAAAAAGGCCCTGGGCGCCAAGCGCCGGAGAATCCTCTGGCAGTTCCTGACGGAGGCGGCGGTGCTCACCTGCCTGGGCGGCCTCATTGGCGTCCTGGCCGGCATCGGTATGGCGGAGCTGATTTCCAGGTTCAATCAAATCCCGGTGGCGGTGAGCATCCCTGCCATTATTGTGGCAGTGGTGTTCTCCACCCTCATCGGCGTGATTTTCGGCCTGCTGCCCGCAGTGAAGGCCGCGAACCTGAATCCCATCGAGGCCCTGCGCCGGGATTGATTTCCCGGCATTATGAAAAAAATTAAACAACCGGCGGCCGGACCCGAGAGGGAAACCGGCTGCCGGTTGTTTTGTTCCGGCAGAACAGATTGCCAGGTGCATGGAGCGGATTTGTGGAGAGCTGAGACATAACTTTTATATATACGCCGTAGGGAACGGTCAAGACCTGGGGTGTTGATTGCGGTTACAAAAGCTTACAATGGCTACACTCTGATTTGCAGTACAGTAGGGCGGGGGTCTTGCCCCCCGCCATGTCCCCCCACTGTCGCAAGCCGAAGGATCTCACCCACCGGCTCTCTTTCCGCCCACCTGTCATTCCGACAGAAAAAGCCCGGGGGGTGTGGTATACTTGTCCCACACGGCAAAAGGAGGCTGGAGGATGGGGCATTCAATCGGGACGCCGGAGCGGGAGGCCCTGGTGCAAAAGGGAAAGGAGCTTTGGAGCCGCCCCTCCGTGCGGCGTCTGGCCGGGCACCTCCGGGACGGACTGACGGCCTTTGTTCTGTCCGCCGCCGCCTCCGGCTCCGTGCCCCTGCCTCTGTGTCTGGGATTTCTGGTGGGGCTGGAGGCGGACTGGTCCGCCCTGGCGGCGGCAGCGGGAGGCTGCCTGGGCGCGTTTCTGTTCTGGGGGGCCGGGGGCTGCCTGGAGCCCATTGCCGGTATGGTGGCGGGGCTCCTGGGGGCGGCAGTGTTCGCCGGGACGGAGCTGCGGAAGCGCCCCTGGTTTCTCCCGGCGCTCTCCGCCGGGGTGACGGCGGCTCTGGGGGCGGTCTTTCTTCTGGGGAAGTCCTCCGTCCCCGGGGCGGAGCTCCTGGGCTACCTCCTCCGGACAGCCTTCGCCGCCCTCTCCGCCGCCGCCTTTGCCCGGCCCAAAGGCCCCTGGGCGGCGGGGCTCATGGTGCTGGCCCTGTGCCAGATACAGGTGCTGAAGGTGGTGAACCTGGGCTTGGGGGCGGCGGCCCTTCTGGCCTGCCTGCACCCCGGAAGCCTTCTGTGGGCCCTGGCCTGCGGGGCAGGGGCGGACTTGTCCCGGATCACCGCCGTGCCCATCACCCCGGTTCTGTGCCTGGCAGCCCTCCCCCTGGCCCCGGGCAAGGGCCTCTACCGGCTGGCCCCCGCCCTGTGGTCGTGCCCGGCCATGTGTGTGGCCGGAACCTTTGACCCCTATGTGCCCCTGGGGCTCCTGGCTGGGGGACTTGCCTCCCTGCCCTTCCCGGGGAAAACCGCCCGGCCCAAAGCCGCCCCGCCTCCCGCCGCCGCTCCCCTGGAGGCGGCAGCCGGGGCCCTGGAGTATCTCCGGGAGCTGCTGGAGCAGCCGGTTCCCGGGGGCGTCCGTCCCGGGGAGCTCTTTGACCAGGCGGCGGAGGAGGCCTGCCGGGGCTGCTCCCGGTGGAGCCAGTGCTGGGAGCAGGAGGCGGAGGAGACCTACCGCCTCCTGAGCCGGGCCGCTCCGCCCATTCTGGAGCGGTGCCAGGTCACCCAGGAGGATCTTCCGGCGTTTTTAAGCCGCTGCCGCCGCCCCGACGCCTTTCTGGAGGCCACGGACCGGGCAGTGGCCCGGCTCCGCCTCCGGCGGCAGTACGAGGCCAAGCTCCGGGAGGGCCGCCAGGCCCTGGCCAATCAGTACCGGTTTCTGGCCCGGTTTCTCCGGGAGGCTGCTGAGGAGCAGCCGGAGGCCGCCCCTCAGTACCGGGTGGAGCTGGGCATCGGGGCCACTGGAAAGTTCGGCCTCCGGGCCTCGGGGGATCGGGGGGCCCACTTCCCGGGGCCGGGGGCCCGGTATTATGTCATCCTGTGCGACGGTATGGGGGCCGGACCCGGAGCGGCCCAGGAGAGCGCCGGGGCCCTGCGGCTGCTGGTGGGGATGCTCCAGGCGGGGCTCCCCCCGGAGGCGGCTCTGGAGACGCTGAACGATCTGTATGTGCTGCGGGAGACCGGGGGCTTCTCCACGGCGGATCTCCTGGAGCTCCACCTGGACACCGGCCGGGCCACCCTGTACAAATGGGGCGGTGCCCCCAGCTATGTGAAGTACCGGCACACGGTGCAAAAAATAGGGACAGCCGCGCCTCCGCCGGGGGTGGGAATCGGAAAGTCACACCGGGCGGAGGTCATACGGCTGTCTCTGCAAAAGGGACAGACACTGGTTCTGGCCAGCGACGGCCTTGCGGAGGCGGAAACGCAAAGCCGGATTGCAGAATTCACGGGCCAGTCCCCAAAGGCCCTGGCGGCGCTGCTTGCCGCCGGGACCGGCGCGCAGGAGGAGGACGACCGCACTGCGGTGGCGGTCTGCCTGCGCCCTGTGTCCTCGGCTACAACATAACACACATTCCGCGCGAAGTCCGTCGAAACACAAGATATGGGAGAATATCTTCCAGGGAAACCACAAAATATGTCACACCCCCTGCCCACCCCACCAGGCAGGGGGATGATATTCATCACCGGGACGGGACTATTACAATGTCACAAACCAAAGCGAAGCCTCCCCTGCCCGTCCGTAGTACGTTGACTTTTAAAATATAGCTTTGGTGCATTGTAGGGGAGGGTCATGCCCCTCCCCTACGGTTCGTAGAATCGCAGCCTTTATCGCCATCTGCAGTCGATTTTTAGAAGCTGCAACACACTCCGAGCATGAAAACAAGCCTCTCCGAAATCCGGAAAGGCTTGTAAGCTCCCTGCTTTATTGGAAGCTACTGCTCCCTGGCCCTTTGGAGCCGCACGTCCTGGCCCACGAAGGTCACCAACCGGTAGCTTCCCTGGAGCCGGGAGGCGATGGCGGGGCTGTAGCGGCTGCTCAGCTCCTTGGGCTGGAGGTTGGAGGAGATCACCGTGGGCATGGCGGCCAGGAGCCGGTCGTTGATCACCGTGTACAGGGCCGACTGGACAAAGGGTGTCACCATCTCCGAGCCCAGGTCGTCCACAATCAGAAGGTCGCAGGCGGTGTACCGCTCCCCCCGGCGCTTGGCCTCCGGATCCCCGGAGAACTTGGCCGCCTCCAGGCAGGAGAACAGATGCACCGCCGTCTCATAGACCACGCTGTAGCCGTTGTCCGCCACGGTTCGGGCGATGCAGGCGGACAGGAAGGTTTTCCCCAGGCCGGGGTTGCCGTTTAAAAACAGGTTCCCGGACTTCATGGTGAAGCTCTGGGCGTACCGCTTGCAGGTCTGGAGGGTCATGGACATAATGGCCCGGGGGCTTGACATCAGGTTTGGGTCAAACTGGTCGGAGTAATACTCCAGCCGGAAGCTGCCGAAGCTCTCCTGGGCCGCCCCGGTGAGGACGGTGAGTTCCTTCTTCTGCTCCTGGCGGCACAGCTCCCGGAGGCACTCGCACATCTGGGAGCCCACATAGCCCGTGCCCCCGCAGATGGTGCAGATGGGGGTGTCATCCAGGAAGCCCTCATCGAAATTGTCCTCAATGAGCCACTCCCGCTCCCGCTGGAGGGCCTGGTTTTCCTTTCGCACCCGGTCAAAGGCCGCCTGGGGGTCGCCCCCCTCCTGAAACACGGACTGGGCAGCCTTGGCCATGGTCAGCCGCAGGGCCCGGTCAATCTCCGCCAGCCGGGGCACCTGGCGGTAGGCCTGGCGCAGATGCTGGGCGTTCTCCGCCTCCCGGTCCGCCTTGGCCTGGGCCAGACGCTCCCGGGCCCGGCGCAGCACCTCTCCCGTGTATGCCATGGTTTATCCCTCCTTGGGGGTCTCGCCATACTCCCGGAGCATCCGGGCAATGGCGTCCCGCTGAAATTCATCCAAAGCCGCCGTACCGGCCTGCACCCGCTCCGTCTGGGTCTGGGCCGCCCGGGCGGCGGGTTTTTTGTCTCCCGCCTGGATCTGGGCCCCGGTGTGGAGGCCCTGCTGGTGCCAGCTCAGGAGAATCTTGTTCATATAGGGCCACTTCAGCCCGCCGGTGTTGAGGCAGGTCTTCTCATAGGCCATCTGCAAAGCGGTGGAGTCAAAGTCCATGTCCAGCCAGCTCTGGGCGTACCGCTCCTCGGCGGGGGTGAGGCCCCGGCCGGAGATCTGGAGCAGCCGCATGAGATTCGCCATCCGGGTCTCCCGGGCGTTCTGGGCCTGCATGTAGGCGGCGGCCTCCTCCAGGGTGTTGATGCCCTTCTCCGCCCAGGCGTAGGCCTCCTTCTCGATGGAGCGCAGGGAGGGATTCCGGTTGGAGCCCTTCCGGCGGAGCCGCTCCTTGCAGTAGCACACCAGCATACTCACCACCTCCGCCGGGAGATCCAGATAGTTCCGGAAGGACAGGAGGATTTTCAGCTCCTCCGTGGTGAGAATCCGGCCCAGGGCCCGCTGCACCTCCCCCACCAGGAGGCGGAACTCCTCGCTGTGGTTCATGGCCCGGGTCACGTCCTCCTCGGTGTACTGGGGGGGCTGCTGGGCGGGGCGGGGAATGGTGTTCTCCTCCGGCCAGAGGCCCAGCTGCCGCAGGGTGGCCGCGGCGCAGGAATACCGGGCGGGGCTCATCCCCAGGGCCGTGGCCGCCTCCTGGGGGGGATTCCCGCATTGCAGATACAGGTGCAGCATGGCCGCGTCGCCGGAGCCGGCGGCCAAGAGCTTATGTACGTCCGTCTGGGAAAGGGTTAACTCCTTGGTGTTCATAACAGTCCTCCACGCGTCCAAAAGGCCGGCCGCGCCAAAACGCTCCGGCCGGCTCCATCATCATTTGGAAGACATTATATCACAGAAGAAAACCGGACACAAGCCGCCGAACCCCGAAGAAATGACAAATTCCCCGTCCAATTTTTGGCGCGGTTCCCTATCTTGTGTCACAGCTTCTCCGGAGCCACAAGCTCCGCCAGATCCCAGAACTGCCGGAAGGCCGTGGGCAGGGCGGCCTCCCGCCGGATCTCCTCCGGGGTCAGCCAGGTAAAGCTTGGGGCGGCGCTGCCGCAGTCCACCCGGTAGCAGCGCATGTCCCAGCGGATGTGGGTGAAGATGTGGCTCCGGTCCCACCGGCACAGAAGCTCCCGGGGGGCAAGGCCCCACCGGGCGGCCTGCTCCAGGGCCGCCCCCTCCTCCA
>JALETK010000038.1 GCA_022781505.1 Clostridiales bacterium
ACCTCCCCGTCATAGGCCACCTCCACCTCAAAGCCCTTCTTTGTCAAAAGGGTCTTCAGTGAGTCCGCCAGCAGCTTTTCATCTTCAATAATCAAAATCTTCATGAAAATCCTCCATTCTACGGCCACGCCCAGCTGCGCCATATCCCTTGCAGGGAAACGGTCTTGACCGGGGGTGATGATTCGTGCCACAAAAGGTTACAAAGGTTGCGCTGGCGCGGGAGCGCCCAAGCCTTCTCCCGGGGAGAAGGTGCCCCAGTGCGCACACTGGGGCAGATGAGGAACGGCGACAGCCTCCGAATCGGAATGCTGCTTCTCCCTGGGAGAAGCCTTTGGGCGCTGTAGGGCTGTTTCCCGTAAAAACTGACAATCTGTAACCCAAATGAACACCCTGGTCTGGACCGCTCCGAAAACCACCGTACTTACGGTAATGCGAACCATGGGCGTTCCTCTATGAAATTTGTTGGTGCTGATACCATTATAATATATTCAAAACCTGAATGGAAGCTGAAAAATCTCCGCTGCCAAGATCATTTTGCCCACCGCGCCTGGGGACAAAAACCGGCAAAGGTTTTTTCACAATTTGTTCAACCTCCTTTCAGCAACGCTTCAGAATTCCGCGCTACAATGTGGGCATAAACGAAAAACAGCAAAGGAGTGCATCAGAATGTATAACGAATTTGATAACGAATATAATGCCCAATCCGACACCCAGCTCCAGGGAGCGCCCGTCTCCGAGTCTGCCGCTTCCGGTGCGGCACCCGGTGGGGAGTCCATCCCGGAGTCATCCCCGTATGCGTCCGCCCCCCAGCCCGGCCCCGATCCCATGGAGGGCTATTTCGCCCGGCCCCAGGCGGGCCCCTCTGCACCGGCTGCGCCGGTGAAAAAGAAGAAGGGCTCTCACAAGGCTGTAAGGGCGGTGGCTCTGGTTCTGTGCTGCGCGCTGGTGGGCGGCGCCGCCGGTACCGCCGGTGCGCTGATTGTGAGCAACCGCAGCAAGGAGGCGGAAAACACCACCACCGTCTATCAGGGACAGCGGGAGAACACCGTGCTTCAGCTGGCCCAGGTGGACACCGGCAAGGAGATGACCGCCGCCGAGGTCTACGCTGCCAATGTAAACTCCACCGTGGGCATCACTACCTCCATCACCACCAACTTCTGGGGCTATCAGACCACCTCCGCCGTCTCAGGCTCCGGCTTCATCATCACCGAGGACGGCTACATTCTCACCAATTACCATGTGATTGCGGACTCCAACGCCATCACCGTCTCCCTCTATGACGGCACTACCTACGATGCCACGCTCATCGGCTACGACGAGAGCAACGACATTGCCGTTCTGAAGGTGGACGCCCAGGGCCTGACCCCCGTGGTGCTGGGCGATTCCGAGAATGTGAACGTGGGCGACACGGTTATTGCCATCGGCAACCCCCTGGGTGAGTTGACCTTCTCCCTGACCCAGGGTGTGGTCAGCGCCCTGAACCGGGAGGTCACCTTCTCCGGCAATGTGACTATGGACCTCATTCAGACCGACTGTGCCATCAACTCCGGCAACTCCGGCGGCGCACTGTTCAACCTCCATGGAGAGGTCATTGGCATCACCAACGCCAAGTATTCCAGCAGCTCCGGCTCCGGGGCCTCCATTGACAACATCGGCTTCGCCATCCCCATGAATCACATTAAGAGCATCGTCCAGAGCATCATGGAGAAGGGCTATATCTCCAAGGCCTACATCGGCGTCACCGTCACCGACGTCAGCGCCGAGACCCAGCGCTACGGCCTGCCCCAGGGCGCCTCCGTCTACGCCGTGGCCGAGGGCAGCCCCGCCGAAGAGGCCGGCCTCCAGGTGAGCGACATCATCACCAAGGTCAATGACACGGAGATCACCGGCAGCAGCGACCTGGTGAGAGCCATCGGCAACGCTGCCGTGGGCGACGTGCTGAACCTCACCGTCTACCGCCAGGGCCAGACCCTGGAGCTCACCGTCACCGTAGGCGAACAAATCCAGTCCGCCATGGCCGGGAGCAGCTCCGACCAGCAGACCCAGCAAAACCAGCAGGGCGGCCAGTACGCGTTCCCCTGGGGCTACTTCGGCGGTAACT
>JALETK010000045.1 GCA_022781505.1 Clostridiales bacterium
TTCCGACCCGAAAAAAGAAAAAGGAGATGCAAGAAATATGAAGAGCAACAATCAGATCAACATCCCCGAAGCCCGTGCGGCCATGGATAAGTTCAAGATGGAGGCTGCCAGCGAGGTGGGCGTCAACCTGAAGGAGGGCTATAACGGCGACCTGACCTCCCGCGAGGCCGGCTCCGTGGGCGGCCAGATGGTCAAGAAGATGATCGAGGCTTACGAGCAGGGCCTGAAGTAAGGGAAAGCTGTGGCGCACCGCTTTTGCGGTGCGCCACAGTAGTATATCCGGGCTTCGGGATTTCATTTGGAAAAGAGTCTTGTGAGGCCCTGGAGGGCGCGGTGGGAGGTGTCTGTGGTGACGTACAGGCGGGTGCCCAGTGTATTGCAAAGCTCCTCCAGAGGGGCTGTGAACAGGGGAGCGCTCTTGGTGAGCTGGCCGCCCAGGCACAGGCAGTCCGGGTGGAAGTTTCGGAGGAAGGGGGCGGCGGCGTCCCGGAGGCGGAGGCCGAAGGCTGCGAAGCATCCGATGGCGGCTTCGTCTCCCATCCCGGCGCGCTCCGCCAGCTCCCGGCCCTCCAGAGGCTGCCCCAGCAGCTCCCGGGAGAGGGCCTGGAGGCCCCGTTTGGAGATGTAATCGTCAATGCGTCCCTCCAAAAACGGGGTGTCATAGACGTAGCCGTGGGGCGGTACGCCCGGGGTCTCGCTGCCGGCCAGGGCGCCGTTTACCCCAAAGGCGCTGCCGCAGCCGGTGCCGATGCACAGGAACATGGCTTTCTCTGCCCCGGCAGCCTGACCGAAGCCCAGCTCTCCCAGGGCGAAGGCCCCCACGTCATTACAAAAGCGGATGCGGTCTCCGGGGAGGGCCAGACGCTCCGAGAGGGCCTGGCGGAGATTGACCCCATACAGGCTCTCGTATTTGTCAAGACCTCGGAGAAGGCAGATTCCGTTTTCATAGTCAAAGGGTCCGGGGAAGGCCAGGGCGGCTCCGGTGACGTCCCCCTGGCGCAGGGCGTCCAGGGTGCGGGTCAGGTGCTCCAGAAGTGCCTCCCGGGAGGCCTGGGCATTGGCGGGGAAGTGGCGGATGGGGGCGAGAAGCGCTCCCTGGGGGCTTACGGCAGCGCCTTTCAGCTCGGTGCCGCCTACATCCAAACACAGTATCGCGGAATTCATATAATCTCCTCCTGACAGCCCTCCGGCCGGTCACCGGCAGGGGAAGGACGCCTTGCGCGCCTTCGCCGGTTGGTATAGACTCAGTATAGCATAAAGCTCATGTGTTGTAAATACAATTTTAGAAATTTTTCTAAAAATATCAATTCATGTATTGACAAAATTGGCTTTTCGTACTAGTCTATTCTTGTCATTTAAAGAAAACGAGGTGTGGCAATGCAGCACAGGAGTAATTTTGAACGATTCCCCCGGACGGTGGTTTCCCAAAGTGACAGGGCGGCTGACCGGGGCTTTACGGAGATTCGCGCCCGTCTTGCCGGCGTGCTGGGTGAGAAGACCATTGTGTGTGTGGAGTGCTATCCCGGCGTCCGTCAGGAGGAGATTCTGGAGGGCCTGCTGCCTCTGGGCTTTGACCGGGTGATTCACAGCGATGACTGCGCCTTTGCCCCGGAGGAGCTGGACAATTGCCTGGAGCGGGATATGACCAAGGACCCGGTGTTCGGCATTATGACCGTCCGCCGCCTGGAGGACTTTTTCTATTCTGAGAAGCTGGAGGCGGCCAGAGCAACTGTCTCTCCCACGGGAAGAACCCTGATTTACGGCGTTGGGGCCAGCCTGGTGGCAGCGGGGGACATCACCATTCTGGCGGACATCACCCGCTGGGAGATTCAGCTCCGCTACCGCAAGGGCATGACCAACTGGCGCACGGCGAGAAAAGACATGACCCAGCGTGAGAAATACAAGCGGGGCTTCTTTGCCGAGTGGCGCTGGGCGGACAAGGTGAAGGACAAGCTCCTTCCCGTTATGGACTATTATCTGGACATGACAAATGAGGCCGCCATGGTGGAGGGAGACGCCTACCGGGACGCCCTCCGGCAGCTGGCCGGGCAGCCCTTCCGGCTGGTGCCCTACTTTGACCCGGGCGTCTGGGGCGGCGACTGGATGAAGGAGCATTTTGACCTCCCGGAAAACGGCAGTAACTATGCCTGGAGCTTTGACGGCGTGCCGGAGGAGAACAGCCTGCTTCTGGACTTTGGCGGAAAGGTCATTGAGACGCCCGCCCTGAATCTGGTGTATGCCCAGCCCCAGCGGCTCCTGGGCCAGGGGGTTCACGCCCGGTTTGGCAAGGAGTTCCCCATCCGCTTTGACATGCTGGACACCATGCACGGACAGAACCTGTCTCTCCAGGTGCATCCCCTTACGGAGTACATCCAGCAGAATTTCAATATGCACTACACCCAGGATGAGAGCTATTACCTCCTGGATGCCCAGGGGGACGACCCCTGCGTCTACCTGGGCATTAAGACCGGCATCAACCCCCAGGATATGGCCCGGGATTTGCGGGCGGCCCAGCGGGGGGAGGGGGCCTTCTCGGCGGAGCGGTATGTGAACCGGATCCCCGTGAAGAAGCATGACCACCTGCTGATTCCCGCAGGCACGGTGCACTGCTCCGGAGCCGACACCATGGTGCTGGAGATCAGCGCCACTCCCTATATCTTCACCTTTAAGCTCTGGGACTGGGGCCGGGTGGATCTAGATGGAAAGCCCCGCCCCATTCACATCGACCGGGGCCTGGACAACATCCAGTGGGACCGGAACACGGAGTTCGTCAAGGAAAATCTGGTGGACGCCTTCACCACCGTCCACCAGGATGAAACCTGCCTGGTGGAGCGCACCGGTCTCCATGAGCGGGAGTTCATCGACACCTTCCGGGTGTCCACCTCCCAGGAGGCTCTCATTCACCGGAACGGCAGCGTCCATGTGATGAACCTGGTGGATGGGGAGCGGGCGCGCATCATCAGCCCCACAGGAGCCTTCCAGCCCTTCGAGCTCCACTACGCCGAGACCTGCATTCTGCCTGAGGCCGCCGGAGAATACCGGCTGTGCGCTCCGGATGGAGCGCCCATTAAGGCCATCATTGCCTGCGTCCGGAACTGAAGCCTTCGGGAGCAGCGGTTTTCCCACATCTGAATTATGAGTCAGGCTCCGCCCCTGCCGCCGGAAATCCGACGGTGGCCGGCGGAGCCGTTTTTGCGGGGGACTGTGGGCAGATCGTGAAGAAATAATGTGCGCATTGTGAACAATGAATGAATTCTGACCGGAATGGATTGACATATGGTGTAGGTGTGGTAAAATACAGACGCCATTCAAATCTAACAGCGTTAGAAATTTAAAAAAGGAGTTGAGGGCCTGTGGACCGGAAGGAAGCCGCCCAGGAAATCCTTCGCACGGTGATTGGGCTTTACAGTAAAAAACCTGCCATGGAGGTACAGAACCGCTCCCGGGGAGAGGCCATGGTGCTGCAGCTGGTATCCCTGCATCCGGAGGGCATTACCCCCGGGCAGCTGCGGGAGCAGATGGATGTATCCTCTGCCCGGATTGCTGCCATTTTGGGAGCGCTGGAGGCCAAGGGAATGCTGGAGCGCCGGGTGGACAAAGAGGACCGCCGGCGGATTCAGGTGGTTCTAACGCCCCAGGGCAGCCGGCGGGCCGGAGAGGATCACGCCTGTGTCCTGGAGCATACGGAGCGCTGCCTGGAGGTTTTGGAGGATGAGGAGATCGCCTGCTGCCTGCGGGTGCTCCACAAGCTGGAAGCCCTGCACAGTGAGGAGGGGGCTGTATGCTGAAATTATTTAAACGCTTCCGGCTTCGGGAGTGGCTCACGGTACTGTGCAGCCTCGTCCTGATTGTGGGCCAGGTGTGGCTGGATCTCACCATGCCGGATTACATGTCCGAGATTACCCGCCTGGTGCAGACCCCGGACAGCGTCATGGGGGACATCTGGCTGGCCGGGGGAAAGATGCTTCTGTGCGCCCTGGGGAGCCTGGTGCTGTCGGTTATGACAGGCTTTTTGGCGGCCCGGCTGGCAGCCTCCTTCTCCATGAGGCTGCGGCAGGATATTTTTGACAAGGTGGAGTCCTTCTCCATGGAGGAGATCAACCGCTTCTCCACCGCCAGCCTCATTACCCGCACCACCAACGATGTGACCCAGATTCAGATGCTGGTTGCCATTGGCCTGCAGGTGATCATCAAGGCGCCCATTATGGCGGTGTGGGCCATTACCAAAATCCGTGCCAAGAGCTGGCAGTGGACGGCGGCCACCTTTGCAGCCGTGGCCCTGGCCCTGCTGCTGATTGCCGTGGCGGTGGCCTTTGCCATGCCCAAGTTTAAGAAAATTCAGTCTCTGACGGACAATCTGAACCGGGTGACCCGGGAGAACCTCACGGGCCTGCGGGTGATCCGGGCCTACAATGCCGAGGGCTATCAGGAGGAGAAGTTCCAGGTTGCCAACGATGAGCTCACCGGCAACAACCTGTCTGCCAACCGGATTATGGCTATGATGATGCCCGGCATGAACCTTATCATGAACGGCCTCACCCTGGCCATTTACTGGATCGGCGCGTTCCTCATTGACGGCATTGCCCCCACCGGCCAGGCCGCCATTCTGGAGCGGGTGGACGTGTTTTCCAACATGGTGGTGTTCATCTCCTACGCCATGCAGGTGGTCATGGCCTTTATGATGCTGGTCATGATCTATATTCTCTGGCCCCGTGTGGCCGTGTCCTGCAGGCGTGTGCTGGAGGTGCTGGAGACAAAGCCGGCCATCCGGGACGGGAGCGCCCAGGCAGGGGCTCCCGGCGTCCGGGGAGAGGTGGAATTCCGGGATGTGAGCTTCCGCTATCCCGACGCCGGAGGAAATGTGCTGGAGCACGTCAGCTTCCGGGCAAAGCAGGGCCAGACCGTGGCCTTTATCGGCGCCACCGGCTCCGGCAAGTCCACTCTCGTAAACCTGGTGCCCCGGTTCTATGACGCCACCGAGGGCCAGATTCTGGTGGACGGTGTGGATGTCCGGGAGTACAGCCAGGAGGCTCTCCGGGAGAAGCTGGGCTATGTGCCCCAGCGGGCGGTGCTCTTCTCCGGTACCGTGGCTTCCAATGTGGCCTATGGCCGGGAGAAGGCCACGGAGGCCCAGGTGAAGCGGGCGGTGGAGATTGCCCAGGCCTCGGACTTTGTGGACGCCATGGGCGTGGGCGGCCCCATTGCCCAGGGGGGCGCCAACATCTCCGGCGGGCAGAAGCAGCGGCTTGCCATTGCCCGGGCCGTGTGCCGGGAGCCGGAAATCTACATTTTTGACGACAGCTTCTCCGCCCTGGATTACCGCACCGACCGGGTGCTCCGGCAGACTCTGAAGCAGGAGACCGCCGGTGTGACCAGCCTCATTGTGGCGCAGCGCATTGGCACCATCCGGGACGCGGATCTGATTCTGGTGCTGGACGACGGCAAGGTGGTGGGACAGGGCACCCACCGGGAGCTTCTGAAAAGCTGCGAGGTTTACCGGCAGATTGCCCTTTCGCAGCTGTCAAAGGAGGAATTGGAACATGCATAATATGCGCCACTCCCATCCGGGAATCCACACCCAGCCGGTGGACATGAAAAGCGCCTGGGGCAAGCTCCTGCGCTTTGCCAAGCCATGGCTTCCCATGGGCCTCACCGGCCTGGCCCTGGCCATGGTCGCCTCCATCTTCGCCCTCATGGGCCCCGACAAGCTCCGGGATATGAGCAACACCATCCAGGCGGGCCTCCTGGGGGCGCTGGATATGGATGCCATTCTCAGAACGGGGATTTTCCTGGTGGCTCTCTATGCACTGTCCTCTCTGGGGCATTACATTCAGAACCTTCTCACCACCACCTTCACCCAGCGGGTCTCCCAGGCCCTGCGGGGGTCCATCTCCCGGAAGATCAACAAGGTGCCCCTGGGCTATTACAACGGCGTGAGCTTTGGCGACGTGCTCAGCCGGGTGACCAACGATGTGGACACCATCGGCCAGACCCTGAACCAGTCCCTGGGCGGCCTGGTGACGGCCATTACCATGTTCCTGGGCTCTCTCATCATGATGTTTGTGACCAATGCCGCCATGGCGGCCACGGCCATTGTCTCCACCATTCTGGGCTTTGGCCTGATGATTCTGATGATCAGCCGCTCTCAGAAGTTTTTTGTAGGCCAGCAGCGGGCCCTGGGCCAGCTGAACGGCCATGTGGAGGAAGTTTACGCGGGACACAATGTGGTCAAGGCCTACAACGGTGAAAGGGAAGCGAAGGACACCTTCCGGAAGATCAACAAGGAGCTGTACCGGTGTGCCTGGAAGTCTCAGTTTCTCTCCGGACTCATGCAGCCCCTCATGGGCTTTGTGGGCAACCTGGGCTATGTGTGCGTGTGCGTTGCAGGCGCGGTTCTGGTGAAGAACGGGAAGGCGGACTTTGGCACCATCGTGGCCTTTATGGTCTATGTGCGCCAGTTTACCAACCCCTTGTCCCAGATGGCTCAGGCGGCTACCAGCCTCCAGTCCGCGGCGGCGGCCTCCACCCGGGTCTTTGAGTTCCTGGAGCAGCCGGAGCTGTCTGACGAGAGCGAAAAGACCCAGCGGCTGGAGCCGGAGCAGGTGCGGGGGGATGTGGAATTCAGCCATGTGCACTTTGGCTATGAGCCGGACAGAATGATCATTCACGACTTCTCCGCCAAGGCCAGGGCCGGTCAGAAGATTGCCATTGTAGGCCCCACGGGCGCGGGCAAGACCACCCTTGTGAACCTTCTCATGCGGTTCTATGAGCTGAACGGCGGGGAGATTCGGGTGGACGGCAGGAACATCGCGGATCTCACCCGGGAGAACGTCCACGACCTGTTCTGCATGGTGCTCCAGGACACCTGGCTCTTTGAGGGCACCATCCGGGAGAACATCGTCTATGACAAGAAGGGGGTCACCGATGAGCAGGTGCAGGCGGCCTGCAAGGCCGTGGGCCTGGATCACTTCATCCGCACCCTGCCCCAGGGCTACGACACCCAGCTGAACGACCGGGTGAATCTCTCCGCCGGTCAGAAGCAGCTGGTGACCATCGCCAGAGCCATGATTGAAAACGCTCCCTTGCTGATTCTGGACGAGGCCACCTCCTCCGTGGACACCCGGACGGAGGCCCTGGTGCAGGCGGCCATGGATAAGCTGACAGAAAACCGCACCTCCTTCGTCATCGCCCACCGGCTCAGCACCATCCGCAACGCGGATCTGATTCTGGTGCTGAAGGACGGAGACATTGTAGAGAGCGGCAGCCACCAGGAGCTCCTGGATACGGGCGGCTTCTACGCCTCCCTGTACAACAGCCAGTTCGAGGGAACCGTTGCATAAGAAAAAAGGGCCCTGCAGGTGCTTTCCTGCAAGGCCCTTTTTGAGCGCCGTGGAACCGCCGGTTCGGGGGCAGCCAGGCTGCTCCGGTGGAAAGACGCATTGACATTTTCCGCCGGGGGAGGTATGATTGGCGGGAAATGAGATGAAAAACGGAGGAAACGGATATGTACAAAATCGAAACCCATCTGCACACCGCGCGCTGCAGCCACTGTGGGCGGCTCAGTGCCCGGGAGATTGTGGAGGGCTACAAGGCGGCGGGCTACAGCGCATTGGTTGTCACGGATCACTACAACCGGGCGACCTTTGAGATGCTGGGCGTGGATTTGGCGTCTCGGGAGGACAAGCTGTACCGCTTTTTGGAGGGCTTCCGACAGGTGCGGGAAGAGGGCGCCCGGGCGGGCCTTGTGGTGCTGCCGGGGGCGGAGGTTCGGTTTGATGAGTGCATGAATGACTATCTGGTATACGGCTTCGGGGAGGAGCTGCTGGGCGACCCGGAGGCGGTGTTCTCCATGGGCATTGCCGCCTTTGCCCCAATTGCCAGGCACCAGGGGGCCCTGATTGTCCAGGCCCATCCCTACCGGCATGACTGCACCCCGGCCATTGCCTGCTACTTAGACGGCGTGGAGACCGTCAACGGCAACCCCCGCCACCACAATCACAATGACCGGGCGGAGGAGTACGCCCGGGAATTTGGCCTCCTGCGACTGGCCGGCTCCGACTGCCACCAGCCGGAGGACATTGGCGGTACCGGCATTCTGACCCGGGAGCTGCCGGACACACCCCAGGCCCTCATCGATCTGATTCGCAGTGGGCGGTATACCCTGCTGGAGCGGGGCGTGTAACCCCTGCATTTAAAAATAATAGGGCTGGAGACGGGAGCTTTTTAACGCTCCGGCCTCCAGCCCTGTGTGCTTTTCGGGTTTGCTTACAGGCGCTTATTCGTCAACGGGGCCGGACATGGGTTCTATCACCCAGACGTCGTCCACCAGGCTGATTTTGCTCCACTGCCCGGCGGGGCTCTCACCCAGGGGGTCACTTAATTTACCATACGTCAACGTGCAGGGGGAATCCTCGGATTTCACCAGGAAACCGCCGTCCTGTTGCTTGAAAATCACCTGACTCTCCGACTGACCGGTCAAGGTAAAATTGGACTCAGTTTTCTCACCTGTATTACAGTAAATTGTAAAATCATAGGTCATATTTGTGCCTGCTGCATTTAGGCTGTTGTACTGGTACTCCAGCTGTTCCCCATCCGTTACAGTCCAGCTAATAAATTGACACTCGTCACCGGTGTCCCCATAGCCGCTCAGGCTTCCGGACAGTTCTTTCTGCTGGAAATAAATCACATAGCGTTCGCTGTAGGGAATTACGAAGGTTGAGTTAAACACGTCTCCGGAACCGTCGTTCAAATGGTAGCAAAGCAGAGGCATGGTTCCACTGGCGGTTTCTCTTCCGGTTGTCAGCTTCTGCCCCTCCGCGTTTTCTACAGAAAAGCAGGGACGCCGGCCGTACTCTTCGTCAAACATGAAAATGTGGATTTCTGCGGAGTTTTCACGATCCCATTGGGACCAGAGACGCGTAACGGATTCCTCCGGAACCGTCTTGGAGCCGGAGCAGCCGGTGCAGAGTAAGAGCAGAACCGTCACCGCCAATATACAAATTCGCTTCATTCCAGAATCTCTCCTGATTCACTTGTACGTTACAGACCGCCTCCGACCCAATTAACCGGCCAGAGGTTCCATGACCCAGGCGTCGCCTGCCCGGCTAATTTTGCTCCACTGCCCGGCAGAGCTCACACCCAGAGGGGTGAAGCCCCCGTCCAGGAAACTGTACTCCAGCATACAGGGAGAATCCTCGGATTTCACCAGGAAATAGTCCTCCTGGGGCGTCAGAACCACCTGGCTTTCCGATTGACCGATCATGCGGAAATTCACCGGCTCGTCTCCGTCCCGGTTGCATCCAATCCACAGCTCATAGGTCATGTTCACACCGGTTGCAGTCAGCGTATTGACTTGATACTCCAACCGCTGGAGATCTGTTGCATCCCAATAGAAATAATGACGCCCATCAAGTGCTTCCTTGTTGCCAACCAATTGACCTCGCGATTGTTCCTGCTGGAAAGAGACCGCATATTCCTCGCTGAGGGGTATGGCATATGTTGCAAGACACTCATCCTTACTCCAATTTGTGAGTCGGTGGTAGATCAGGGGCATGGTTCCTATAGCGTTTTCCTGGTCGAATGTCAGCTTCTGACCCTCTGCGTTTTCCACAGAAAAGCAGGGCCACCGTTCATTCTCATCACCGGATGCAAATATCTCAATCATTGTAGAGTCTGCGCTGTCCCGCTGAGTCCAAAGACGAACAACAGATTCCTCCGGAACCTCCTCAGGACTGGCACATCCGGCGCAGAGCAAAAGGAGGATTGTCAGCCAAACTACACAAATTCGTTTCACTCGGGAATCCCTCCTGATTTAATGATTGTTTATAAGTCATTGTCTGTGCTTGCTGCGGAAGCGGACGCACTTCGAGAAGAATCCTTAAAATATCTCACGCAAAAATGATTACACTGATAGTATAATCATTAATTCCCAATGTGTCAATAAAAACAAGAGATTCGACAGCGAAAAATTAATAGAGCCGCGTATTGTATCGGTTCAGCAGCTCCTGTCCCATCCAGTAGGGAACGGCTTTGACCGTTCCGCCTATTTGTCATCCTGAGCGAAGCGAAGGATCTCACGCACCGGGCTTCCGAAGACGGCAGCCCGGTGCAGGAGATCCTTTGGCTGCGCCTCAGGATGACAGTTGGGGGCGCGGTCGGAAGGGGGTGCCAATTACAAAAAAGGTTGGACGAATTCGTACCAGATTCGGGGAAAAATACGAATTCGCCCAACATTTTTAAAAATGTATCTCCCTCTGCCGTGGGCGGGCACAGGCGTAAGCCTCTATGAACGGTCAGGAAGTCTTTCGCTTAATTGTGCAGTCCCGAACTTCTTGTTCGTTTCAATGCCTGCTCTATGGGGAGTATATGAATTTCAGAAGGAATCCCGCGCTTTTATTTCGCCTTGGTCTCGCAGTACATGCACCGGTAGGTGCGGGTTTTGGGGTCTGTCAGGCGGAAGATGTGGGGGAGCTCCTGCTCGGTGGAGGAGATGCACCGGGGGTTCTTGCAGAAGATCACGTTGGTCAGCTGCTGGGGCAGGGTGAGCTGCTTTTTCTCCACGGTGACCCCGTCTTTGATGATGGCCACGGTGACACCGGGGTCCACATAGCCCAGGATGTCCATATCCACCCGGAAGTCGGAGTCAATCTTGATAATATCCTTCTTGCCCATCTTCTGGCTGGAGGCGTTTTTGATGAGGGCCACGGAGCAGTCCAGCCGGTCCAGCTTCAGGAGCTTGTACAGCTCCATGCCCTTGCCGGCGGTAATGTGGTCGATGACAATGCCGTTCTTAATGGAATCAATGTTCATTTATTGCACCTCCAGCAGCATGAGAATCAGGGCCATACGCATATACTTGCCGTTCAGCACCTGCTTGAAGTAGCAGGCCCGGGGATCGGAATCGATGGCCACGGCGATTTCGTTGACCCGGGGCAGGGGATGGAGAATGGACAGATCAGACTTGGCGTTTTTCAGCTTGTCCGGGGTCAGAATGTAGCTGTCCTTCAGACGGAGGTAATCCTCCTCGTTGAAGAACCGCTCCCGCTGCACCCGGGTCATGTAGAGGATGTCCAGCTCCGGCATGACGGACTCCAGATCCGTGGTCTGGACATAGGGAATGCCCTGGTCCTTCATGCCCTGCTTCACATAGCTGGGAACCTTCAGCTCCTCCGGGGAGATGAGGATGAACTTCACACCTGTGTAGCGGCTCATGGCGTTGATCAGGGAGTGCACCGTCCGGCCGAACTTCAGGTCGCCGCACAGGCCGATGGTCAGGTTGTCAAAGCTGCCCTTCTCCCGGTAGATGGTGAGGAGGTCTGCCAGGGTCTGGGTGGGGTGGTTGTGGCCGCCGTCACCGGCATTGATTACGGGGACGGAGGCGTTCATGGCAGCCACCATGGGCGCGCCCTCCTTGGGGTGGCGCATGGCGATGATGTCGGCGTAGCAGGACACGGTCTTGGCGGTGTCCGCCACGCTCTCGCCCTTGGCGGCGGAGCTGCTGTTGGCCTCGGAGAAGCCCAGGACGTTGCCGCCCAGCTCGTACATGGCGGCCTCAAAGCTGAGGCGGGTGCGGGTGGAGGGCTCGAAGAAGAGGGTTGCCAGCTTCTTGCCCTTGCACTTCTCGCTGTACTTGGCGGGATTTGCAATGATGTCATTGGCGGTGGCGATGAGCTGATCCAGCTCCTCCACGGACAGATCCAGAATGTTCAGAACGCTTCTTTTCATTTGGTACCTCCAATCCAGCTCTCGTCAGAGGGGTTGTCCCGGAAGGCCAGAAGACGGGCCACGTCCTCCGGCTGAATGTAGCCCTCGTCAGCAGCTACCCGGGCGATGACGTCGAAATTGGTGAGGCTGATGTTCTTTACATCGGCCTCGGCCAGGCGGACAAGGCCCTTCTTCATGCCGTAGGTGAAGATGCTCACCACGCCCAGCACCTGGGCGCCCGCCTCCCGGAGGACGTTTACCACCTCCAGAACGCTGCCGCCGGTGGAGATCAGATCCTCCACCACCACCACCTTCTGGCCGGGGAGGAGCTTGCCCTCAATCTGGTTCTTCCGGCCATGGTCCTTGGCGCCGCTGCGGACATAGCCCATGGGCAGGCCCAGCAGGTGCCCGGTGATGGCGGCGTGGGCGATGCCCGCGGTGGAGGTGCCCATGAGAACCTCAACCTCCGGGTAATTCTCCCGAACCAGGGTGGCAAGACCCTTCTCCACGTCGGTGCGAACCTCCACATCGGTGAGGGTCAGGCGGTTGTCACAGTACACGGGGCTCTTGATGCCGGAGGCCCAGGTGAAGGGCTCGTCGGGCCGGAAAAACACGGCTTTGATTTTCAGCAGATCCTTTGCGATTTGGGTGGACAGTTCCATTTGTACTCCTCCTCAGTCTACAAATTCCCGGATGCAGCGCTCATAGGCGGCAACGGGGTCGGATGCTTTGGTGATGGGGCGACCCACTACGATGTAGTCGGAGCCGATTTTCTTCGCCTGCTCCGGGGTCATGACCCGGACCTGGTCTCCCACCTCGCCGTCGGCAAAGCGGACGCCGGGGGTCACGGTGAGAAAAGCCTTGCCGCAGGTCTCGTGAACAGCGGAAGATTCCAGGGGAGAGCAGACCACACCGTCCAGCCCGGCCTCCTGGGCGAGCTTGGCGTAGTGCATGACCACCTGGGGAAGGGGCTTTTCAATGAGCAGCTCCTCCGTCATCCGCTCCTGGCTGGTGGAGGTGAGCTGGGTCACGGCGATGAGCAGGGGGCGAGTGCCGTCGGGCCGGGTGAGCCCCTCCAGGGCGGCCTCCATCATGGCCTTGGTGCCGGCGGCGTGGAGGTTGACCAGATCCACGTCCAGGCGGCTGAGGACGGCCATGGCCTTCTTCACGGTGTTGGGGATGTCATGGAGCTTCAGATCCAGGAAGATCTTGTGGCCCCGGGCCTTGATGTCCCGGACAATCTGGGGCCCCTCGGCGTAGAACAGCTCCATGCCGATTTTCACAAAGGGCTTTCTCCCGGTGAACTTGTCCAGAAAGGACAGAGTCTCCTCCTGGCTTGCAAAGTCGCAGGCAATGATCACGTCTTTACCCATGGTGTGCGCCTCCTATAATATCAGATAGATTTTCAATATGGTACTGCGCCATAAGACTGGGCAGCTCTTCGATGATTTTCTTGCAGGCAAAGGGGTCGGTGAGGTTGGCCGCGCCCACCTCCACCGCCGTGGCGCCTGCCAGCATCAGCTCCAGGACATCCCGGGCGGAGCTGACGCCGCCCATGCCCACAATGGGGATGGATACGGCCTCGTAGACCTGGTACACCATCCGCACCGCCAGAGGGAAGATGGCGGGGCCGGACATGCCGCCGGTGGTGTTGGCCAGCAGGGGACGGCGGCGGTTCAGGTCAATCCGCATTCCCAGAACCGTGTTGATGAGGCTGATGCCGTCGGCACCGTTTTCCTCACAGGCTCTGGCGATGGCGGCGATGTCCGTCACATTGGGGGAGAGCTTCACAATCACGGGCTTTGTGGTGACGGCCTTCACCGCTTTGGTGACGGCCCCGGCGGATGCCGGGTCGGTGCCGAAGCTCATGCCGCCCCCGTGGACGTTGGGGCAGCTGACGTTGACCTCCAGCCAACCTACCTGCTCCTGGCTGTCCAGCCTCCGGCACACCTCCACATAATCCTCCACGGAGAAGCCGGAGACGTTGGCCATGACGGGCTTGTGGAAATACCGCTTCATCTCCGGCAGCTCGTGGGCCAGCACATGGTCGATGCCGGGGTTCTGGAGCCCCACGGCGTTGAGCATTCCGGCGGGGCACTCGGCGATTCGGGGGGTGGGGTTTCCGAACCGGGGCTCCCGGGTGGTGCCCTTAAAGGAGAAGGTGCCCAGAATGTTGATGTCATAGAGGGCGGCGAATTCCGCGCCGAAGCCGAAGGTGCCGGAGGCGGGAATCACCGGGTTGTCCAGCTCCAGGCCGCAGAGGGTTACTTTCGTGTTCACAGCGTGACCTCCTCCCGGTAAAATACGGGGCCGTCCTTGCACACCCGGCGAGGGCCGGCTTTTGTCTGAATGGTACAGCCCATGCAGGCGCCGAAGCCGCAGCCCATGCGCTCTTCCATGCTGAACTGGCCGGGGGTTTTGGCCGCCCGGTCAATGGCCCGGAGCATGGGCAGGGGGCCGCAGGCGTAAAAATAGGTATAGGGCAAATCCATGGCGTCGGTGACGAAGCCTTTGATGCCGTAGGAGCCGTCGGCGGTGGTCACGGTGACGGGAACCCCCAGGGCCCGGAACTCCGCCTCATAGAAGATTTCCTCTTTGGTATTGAAGCCCAGAATCACATGGGGCCGCTTTCCCTGGGCGACCAGCGCCTCGCACAGGCCGAACAGGGGAGGTACTCCCACGCCGCCTCCCAGGAGAAGAGGTGCATCTCCGGCAGGGGAGAGGTCGTAGCCGTTGCCCAGGCCGGTGAGAAGATCCAGAGTCTGCCCGGGGGCCATGGCGGACAGATCCGCCGTGCCCTGGCCCACCACCTTGTAGATGAGGGTCAGGCGGCCTTCGGCCCACCGGCATACGGAGATGGGCCGCCGGAGGAACCGGCCCGGGATGGAAACCTCCACAAACTGGCCCGGATTCTTGATTTCAGAGGTGCACCCCTCCAAAACCATGGAATAAACGCTGGAAGTGAGAGCTTGATTCTCCACAATTGTAAAAATACCCTGCTTCATTTGCGCCTCCTTTTTACTCTGCGTCGATGGTGGAAATACCCATGGTAATCTCCTCCAGCACGTCCAGGAGCACCCGGACGGTGTCCAGGGAGGTGAACATGGTCACGTTGTTCTGCACGGCCACCTGCCGCATGGCCCGGCCGTCGGCCAGACCCTGGGCGTCGTTGGGGTCCTGGGTGTTGATGACGTAATTCACAAAGCCTGCCCGGATGGAGTCGAAGATCTCCTGGCTGCCTCCGTGAATTTTGCCCACGGAGTGGGTGCGGATGCCGTTGGATTTCAGGTAACGGGCGGTGCCCTCGGTGGCCTGGATGTTGAAGCCCATGTTGTAGAACCGGCGCACCAGAGGAAGGGCCTCGGCCTTGTCCGCGTCCGCCACGGTGACGAACACGGTGCCGTAGTTCTCCACATGCATCCCGGAGGCCTGGAGGGCCTTGTACAGAGCCCGGGTCATGCGGCTGTCGTAGCCGATGGCCTCGCCGGTGGACTTCATCTCCGGGGACAGGTAGGCGTCTAGTCCCTGGAGCTTGGAGAAGGAGAAGGCGGGGGCCTTCACATACCAGCGCTTTTTCTCCGGGGGATACAGCTCCGTGATGCCCTGGGCCTTCAGGCTCTGGCCCAGAATCACCCGGGTGCCGATGTCCGCCAGGGACCAGCCTGTGGACTTGGACAGGAAGGGCACCGTCCGGGAGGACCGGGGATTTACCTCGATGATATAGACCTGCTGCTGCTTGTCCACGATGAACTGGATGTTATAGAGGCCCACGATGCCGATGCCCAGGCCCAGGGCCTTGGTATAGTCCAGAATGGTGTCCTTCACCGCCTGGCTCAGGCTGAAGGAGGGGTACACGGAGATGGAGTCGCCGGAGTGGATGCCCGTGCGCTCCACCAGCTCCATGATGCCGGGAACGAACACGTCGGTGCCGTCGCACACGGCGTCCACCTCCACCTCCTTGCCCTGGATATACTTATCCACCAGCACGGGCTTGTCGGCGTCAATTTCCACGGCGGTCTTCAGGTACTGCCGCAGGGCGGCTTCGTCGGTGACGATCTGCATGGCCCGTCCGCCCAGGACAAAGCTGGGCCGCACCAGCACCGGGTAGCCGATTTCGGCGGCGGCGGCCACACCGGCCTCGATGTCCGTGACGGCTCTTCCGGGGGGCTGGGGAATGCCCAGCTCCAGGAGCACCTTCTCAAAGGCGTCCCGGTTTTCCGCCCGCTCAATGGCGGCGCAGTCGGTTCCCATGAGGGTGACGCCCCGGTCCAGCAGGGGCTGGGCCAGATTGATGGCGGTCTGACCGCCCAGGGCGGCAATGACCCCCTTGGGCTTCTCCAGCTCCAGGATGTTCATCACATCCTCGGGACACAGAGGTTCAAAGTACAGCTTGTCCGCCGTGGTGTAGTCCGTGGAGACGGTCTCCGGGTTGTTGTTCACGATAATGGCCTCAAAGCCCGCCTGCCGGATGGTCATGACCGCGTGTACCGTGGAGTAGTCAAATTCCACGCCCTGGCCGATGCGGATGGGGCCGGAGCCCAGCACCAGAATTTTCTCCTTCTCCGACACCCGGGATTCGTTCTCCTCCTCATAGGTGGAGTAGAAGTAGGGCACATAGCTGTCAAACTCCGAGGCGCAGGTGTCAATCATCTTGTACACCGGGAACATGTGGTGCTCCTTCCGGAAGTGGAACACGTCCAGCTCTGTGGTGCGCCACAGCTTCGCAATGAACTGGTCGGAGAAGCCCATGATTTTGGCGGACTTCAGAACGGTGAGGTCATAGGGGGCCTTTTTCAGCTGACCCTCCATGGCGATGATATCCTGGAGCTTGTGGAGGAAGAAGGGGTCGATTTTGGTCTTGTCCGCGATCACTCCCACGTCCGTGCCCAGGCGCAGGAGCTGGGCGATGGCGTAAATCCGGTCGTCGGAGCCCTGGGGGATGTAGCTCAGAAGCTGCTCCCGGCTCCAGCTGTCAAATTTGGGCATATAGAGGTGGCACACACCGATTTCCAGGGAGCGCACCGCCTTGAGAAGGCTCTCGGAGAAGGTGCGGCCAATGGCCATGACCTCGCCGGTGGCCTTCATCTGGGTGCCCAGGCGATTGTCAGCGGTGTAGAATTTGTCAAAGGGGAACCGGGGCATTTTGGTCACCACATAGTCCAGGGCAGGCTCAAAGCAGGCGGGGGTGTTGGCCAGGGGAATCTCATCTAAGGTCATGCCCACGGCGATCTTGGCGGAGACCCGGGCGATGGGGTAGCCGGAGGCCTTGGAGGCCAGGGCGGAGGAGCGGGATACCCG
>JALETK010000061.1 GCA_022781505.1 Clostridiales bacterium
CTGTCATTGCGAGGAGCGCAGCGACGTGGCAATCCGTTCCCCCGCAATGCGCAGCATTGCACCGGCCGTGAGGCCGGTCATGCACCCGGGCCAATATTGCGCCCCTGACGGGGCGCGCAAGCCTTGCGGCTTGCAGGGGAACGGATTGCCACACCAGCGTGCGCGCTGGTTCGCAATGACAGGCTTGAAGGTGCGGTGGGTTTGGATGGGGTGCAAAGGTTCCGGAAGGTGAACGGCGGGGGACAGACTGCCGCCCTACGGGTGCGCTCGTGCGGCGGGCCGGTGGGCAAGCGAGGCCCCCGTCCGCCGGTTGGTGTGAGTGAAAACGCTCATAAATCCGACGGCTTCTGGCTGCGGCTGAACAGGTACCAAAGCATAGCAAAAGCGCGGCAAGCGCCTGTGCCCGGCGGGGTTGCGGGGCACAGTAACACTATACCGCGTTTCAAAAGAAATGTCCATTGGTTTTTGGCAGAAAATACAAAAAATATTGTTTTATCGATATAAAACTATACAAATTGCAAACAAAGTCCGCACTCACACCGTCTCCCAGGGGTAGATCTCCGGGGGCTCCAGACGGTAGGAGACCCGCTCCCCGGTGGCGGGGTGGCGGAAGGTCAGGCTGTGGGACCACAGGGCGATGGGGCAGCCGTCCTCCAGGAGGCTGTACTTCCGGTCGCCCACCAGGGGAAGGCCCCGGGCGGAGAACTGGGCCCGGATCTGGTGGGTGCGGCCGGTCTCCAGGTGGATGAGCACCCGGGACAAGTCTCCCCTCCGGTTTACCACCCGGTAGGTGAGCACCGCCTCCTGAACCCCCTTCCCGGGCTCCGTGACCACATAGGTCTTTCGCTCGGGCTTGCTCCGCAGGAGCAAATCCCGGAGCTCGCCCCGGGGCTCCGGGGGACAGCCGTGGAGCACCGCCAGGTACTCCTTGTCAAATTCCCGGTCCCGAATCTGCCGGGACAGCCTTGATGCGGCCTCCGGGGTTCTGGCCAGAACCATCAGGCCGCTGACCACCCGGTCCAGCCGGTGCACCGTCCGCACACAGGCCCCGGGGTCCCCCAGGGCCTCCCGCACCAGCGCCGGAAGCCCCCCGGGCTCGTCGGTGGACAGCACCCCGGCGGGCTTGACGCACACCAGAATCTCCCGGTCAGAATGCAAAATTGTCAGTGTTTCCATGAAAGCCTCCTGCAGATACAATCCATTTTGGCAGTGGACGCGCCCCCGTCCTCCTGAGGCGCAGCCGGAGGAGGACAATCGGGGCCCTTTGTTTTTCGCGGCGTGAATGTGTGTTACATACATTGTATCACATGGGTCTTCCGGCTGTCATCTGAATCTTTCATAATTTTGAGATACAGTTCCGTTTCAGGTTCGTAGGGGCGGACCCACGTGTCCGCCCGCAGTGTCAGAAAACATATTTTGAAAATGTTGGGCGAATTCGTCTTTTTTTCAGTATTCTGTGCGAATTCGCATTGGATTTTTGTGTAACGATCCCCTGATCTGCGGGCGGACACAGGCTTAAGCCCCTACGGACAGGCAGGGGGGCTTTTGCCTTAAATCGGAACCATGCTGATTCTTGGGTTTGTGTGTTGTGAAAAAGCCGGGGCTGCCTCATGGTTTGAGGCAGCCCCGGGGGGAAATTGGGTTTTTTATGCCAGCGCGGCGGTGATGATGGCCATCTTGTAGACCTCGTCGGCGTTGCAGCCCCGGCTCAGGTCGTTGATGGGGGCGTTCAGGCCCTGGAGAATGGGGCCGTAGGCCTCGTAGCCGCCCAGGCGCTGGGCGATCTTGTAGCCGATGTTGCCGGCCTCGATGCAGGGGAAGATGAAGGTGTTGGCCTGACCGGCAACGGGGGAGCCCTTGCACTTGGTGGCGGCCACCACGGGGGACACGGCGGCGTCGAACTGGAGCTCGCCGTCAATGGCCAGCTCGGGGGCCAGCTTCTGGGCCTCGATGGTGGCGTCGTGGCTCAGCTGGACGGTGCCGCCCTTGCCGGAGCCCTTGGTGGAGAAGCTCAGCACGGCCACCTTGGGGTCGATGCCGAAGACCTTGGCGGTGCGGGCGGTCTCCACGGCCACCTCCGCCAGCTTCTGGGCGGCGGAGACAACCACGTTGCCCTCCTTGTCCACGGTGTCCTGATAGTCGATGTTGATGGCGCAGTCGCCCATGGCCAGCTTCTCCTCGCCACGGACCAGGATGAAGCAGGAGGACACCAGATGGGCGCCCTTCTTGGTCTTCACCAGCTGCAGGGCGGGGCGGACGGTGTCGGCGGTGGAGTAGGTGGCGCCGCCCAGGAGGGCGTCGGCATAGCCCAGCTTCACCAGCATGGTGCCGAAATAGTTGCCCTTGGACAGAGCCTTGCGGCAGTCCTCGGCGCTCATCTTGCCCTTGCGGAGCTCCACCATCTTCTCAACCATGGCGTCCATCTCGGGGTAGGTGGCGGGGTCAAGGATCTCGATGCCCTCGATGTCATAATTGCCGGCGGCGGCAGCGGTCTTCACCTCGTCCACATTGCCCACGAGGATGGGGGTCAGGAAGCCGCCCTTCTTCAGCCGGTCGGTGGCCTCCAGAATCCGGGCGTCGGGGCCCTCGGTGAAGACAATCTTCCGGGGGTTGGCTTTCAGCGTTTCAATCATTGCGTTAAACATGTCATTTCCTCCATGTAAAATATTTCCGTTGCTTTCTCCATTATACTACGAACAAACCGGCACTACAAGGGCCAATTCCGAAAAATTTCCCTGGCCTTGGCCGGAGGATTTCAGCGCTTTTCCCAGAGAAGGCTCCCACCGGGGCTTTCTCCATGATACAATTCTTAATTTTTCTTAAGTTTTTCCCAAATCCCTTTACGTTGCACTTTTTCTTTGTATAATAGGGATTAGAATTTCAGCTTCTCTCCGGGCAAGGGACGGCCCGGAGGGCGTCTTTTTCAAATTTGGAGGTAACACATGAAGCTTTGGAACAGGGCACGGTTCTGGCTTGCCTTTTGGGGCGGCAAGGCCTTTCTGGCCCGCTATCTCCGGACCGGCCATGCACGAAACGACCGGCCCGGCATGGTCTCCATGCGGCTGTACGGAGACTTCCTCAAGTACATCGCCAAGCCCCGGCTCACCATTGTGGTGACGGGCACCAACGGCAAGACCACCATCGCCACCATGGCTGCCAAAATCCTGGCCATGCAAGGCATGACCGTCTCCTACAACGACTGGGGCGCCAACCACCACGCGGGGGTGGCCCGGTGTCTTCTGGCCTGCGTCAACTGGCGGAACCGGCCCGTGCGGGACGCGGCGGTGATTGAGATGGACGAGCTGATCTCCCCCCTGGACGTGCCGGATCTGAAGCCCCAGTACATCATCGTCAGCAACATCGCCCGGGACTCCATGCTGCGAAACGGCCACCCAGGGTACATCTTCCGCTGCCTGGAGGCAGCCATCGCCGGGACCCCCGGGGCAACGCTCATTCTCAACGGGGACGATCCCATCAGCTGCCGCCTGGGGGAGGGGCACCGGCGGCTTTACTTCGGCATGGGGGACCTTCTGTGGGATCCCCTGCCCAATCTGGCCAACGACTTCCCCGTGTGCCCGGTCTGCGGGGGCACGCCGGTGTATGATTACCGGATCTACCGCCACATGGGCCAGGTGCACTGCCCGGTCTGCGGCTTCCGGTCTCCCAGGCGGGACTATCTGGTGACCGCCGTGGAGGATGGGCAGCTTACGGTACAGGAGCCCGGGGGCAAGGCGGTTTACCCGGCGGTCTCCACCACGGCCTTCAGCACCGCCAACCAGGCCGCCCTCATCCCCATGTTCCGGGATATGGGCATCTCCGCCCCGGAGCTGGCCCGGTGCTTTTCCTACGTCCAGCCGCCGGCCTGCCGGGAGACCCGGGAGGAGGTTCGGGGAATCTCCCTCATCACCATGGCGGCCAAGGGGCAGAACCCCACGGCGGTGTCCACGGTGTTCGACAGTCTGGCTAGAGACCCCGCCCCCAAGGAGATCATTCTCCTTCTGGACGAGGTCTACGAGACGCCCCTCAAGACCGAGACCGTGGCCTGGCTCTACGACACGGATTACGAATTTCTGAATTGCGACTCCGTCCGGAAAATCGTCCTGGGCGGGGCCCGGTATCTGGATCACCGGCTGCGGCTGCTTTTGGCAGGGGTTCCGGCGGAGAAGCTGGTGTGCCTGCGGCACGAGGAAGACACCGCCGGGTATGTGGACACGGAGGGCGTGGAGAAAATCTATGTGCTCCACGATGTGAACGCCGTCTCCCGGGGCCGTGCGGTGCGGGACGCAGTGCGGCGCCGGATTCTTTCGGAGAGGGGGATCGCCCATGACCTTTGAAGCGCTGTACCCGGATCTGTGCAGCCTCTACGGGGAGGCCGCCAACCTCCGGTATCTGGCCCGGTGCTGCCCGGAGGCCCGGGTGATCTCCACCACCGGGCAGTCGGCCCCGGCCTTTCTCCGAGAACCGGTGGATCTGGTGTATCTGGGAGCCATGAGCGAGCGGTGCCAGGAGCTGGCCCTGGAGCGGCTGATGCCCCACCGGGCGGCCATCCGGGAAAAAATCGAGGCCGGGCTCACGGTTCTCGCCACGGGAAACGCCCTGGAGCTCTTCGGCCGGGAAATTTGGGAGGGGGAGCGGCGGATTCCCGCCCTTGATATCTTCCCCTATTCCGCCCGGCGGGACATGCGCCACCGGCACAACTCCATGTTCCTGGGAAGGTTCCGGGACATGGACGTGGTGGGCTACAAGTCCCAGTTCTCCAAAGCGGAGATCTTCCAGCCCTTCCTCACCGTCACGGGGGGCTTCGGCACGGATTTACAGGGGAAGGAGGAGGGGGTACATTATAAAAACTTCTACGGCACCTACCTCCTGGGCCCCTTCCTGGTGCTGAATCCGCCCTTTACCCGGTATCTGCTGGAATCCTTGGGCTGGCACGGCTCCCTGGCCTTTGAGCGGGAGGCCATGGAGGCCTATCAATACCGCCTGGCGGGGCTTCAGACCCCGGGGGTGAATTTCCTGGTGGGGGAGCATGGGTAGGCCTGCGGCAGTGATATCCGCCGTTGGCGGGTGATATTGCCCTGCGGGCAGTGATATTCGCCTTCGGAGAGTGATATCGCCCGAAGGGCGGTTGTGGAGGCGCTTCGCGCCGGATTGAAATTGCCCGGGGGCCGGGTATGCTCGGGCGGGGCTGCCGATCAGCTTTGCAGGGGCCCGGCGGGGGCGAGCCCCCGCCCTACGGTACAGGGTATCGACAGTGCACCTGGCCCCGGCCATGCACCCGTAGGGCGGGGGTCTTGCCCCCGCCGCTGGCTTGCCGGAACCTCCGCACCTGCCTCCAAACCCACCGCACCTCCAA
>JALETK010000093.1 GCA_022781505.1 Clostridiales bacterium
AGCAGGAATGCGACAACACCTTCCACATTCAAAACGACTTCCGGGCCACTCTCTCTGCCCTTCGCCCGGTGATTCTGGAGGATGTGACCTACAACGCCGCAAAGGAGGCCGCCCTCCGGTATTACGAGGGCAAGCTCACCGCCCAGGAGGCCGCCGACCAGGTGGCAGAAGCCACAGCCATCTACCTGGCTGAGCACCGGCAATAAGCCCCGCCCCCGCCCCCTCCCCCATTGTCATCCTGAGGCGCAGCCGAAGGATCTCACGCACCAGCCCCCCTACTTGTCATCCTGAGGCAAAGCCGAAGGATCTCACGCGCCAGCCACCCATTTGTCATCCTGAGACAAAGCCGAAGGATCTCACGCACCGGGGCTCCGTCTCGGAAGTCTTCCGCGCCAGATCCTTCGCTTTTGGCTCAGGATGACAAGTGGGAGGCCCCGACCTGTCATTCTGAGGCGCAGCCGAAGGATCTCATGCACCAGCCTCCCCCACCTGTCATCCTGAGGCAAAGCCGAAGGATCTCATGCACCAGCTCCCCCACTTGTCATCCTGAGGCACAGCCGAAGGATCTCACGCACCGGGGTACCGTGTCAGAAGTCTTCTGCACAAGATCCTTCGCTTTTGGCTCAGGATGACAAGTGGGAGGCCCCGACCTGTCATTCTGAGGCGCAGCCGAAGGATCTCATGCACCAGCCTCCCCCACCTGTCATCCTGAGGCGCAGCCGAAGGATCTCATGCACCAGCTCCCCCACTTGTCATCCTGAGGCACAGCCGAAGGATCTCACGCACCGGGGCACCGTGTCAGAAGTCTTCCGCGCCATATCCTTCACTTTTGGCTCAGGATGACAGCGGAAATCATTTCCCCAACAATCCGGAAAAGGAGGTCTCCTGATGGATAGAAAAAAGGTCAAACAGCGCTCTCCTTTCCGGGAGGAGGGCCGGGCGGCCCGGTGGTTTCTTTTGCCCAGTCTCCTCGGCATCGGCTTTCTGGTGCTGGCCCCCTTTGTGGAGACCATCCGCCGGAGCCTTTACAACAACCCGGGCACCCAGTTTGTGGGACTGAAAAACTACCGCTCCGTTTTGAACAACCAGGCCTTTCAGCTGGCCGTGTCCAACACCGGCCGGTTTCTGGTGGTCTGCGTCCCCCTGCTCCTGGCCGCCTCTCTGGGGCTGGGGCTGATGGTTCAGAAGGTGGGAAAGGGGGGACGCCGGTTCAAAACCACCTTCCTTCTGCCCATGGCAGTGCCCGTGGCCTCTGTGACCCTCCTGTGGCAGGTGATGTTCGCCAAAAACGGGCTGGCAAACGCCGTCCTCACAGCCCTGGGCGCAGAGCCGGTTCATTTCATGGGAACCGGGGCCGCCTTTGGGGTGCTGATCTTCACCTATCTCTGGAAAAACTGCGGCTATGACATGATCCTGTGGCTGGCGGGGATGGACGGAATCTCCAAGGCCCTCTATGAGGCGGCGGAGGTGGACGGGGCCAACGCCTTTCAGCAGTTTCGTTACATCACCCTCCCCGGTCTCGTGCCCACCATGATGATGGTCTCGGTGCTGAGCCTGCTCAACACCTTTAAGGTCTTTCGGGAGGCGTACCTCGTGGCGGGCCGGTATCCCCATGACAGCATCTATTTGCTCCAGCACCTGTTTAACAACTGGTTTCTGGATCTGGATCTGGGCCGCCTCACCGCCGGGGCCGTGCTCATGGCAGCTGTGCTCCTGGTACTGATTCTTTTGCTCCAAAAGCTCCTGGAGAGGAGGGACGGCACATGAAAAAGGGCTCCCGGCTGTATTACATTCCCCTGACCCTCCTGGCCCTTCTGGTGTGGTGGCCATTGTGGTTCATGCTCATGGGGGCGGTGCAGCCTGTAGATGAGCTGAACGCCACCATCGGCCCCGCCCTGGGGGTGGGCACGGGGCAGGCCCACTGGACCCTCCTTCCCAGTTGGCCCACCCTCCAGCCTCTCACGGAGCTGCTCCTGGACACCCCCTCCTTCTTCGCCATGTTCTGGAACTCCTGCCTCCTGGCCTTTCCCCAGGTGCTGGGGCAGCTCCTCATTGCCGCTCCGGCGGCCTGGGCCTTCTCCCGGCTGCGGTTCCGGGGGAAAAAGCCCCTGTTCACTTTGTACATTGTGCTGATGCTCATGCCCTTCCAGGTGACCATGGCCCCCAGCTACCTGGTTTTCTCCAGGCTGGGCCTCATGGACACCGTCTGGGCGGTGATTCTCCCGGGGATCTTCTCGGCCTTTCCCGTGTTCATCATGTCCAAGAGCTTTGACGCCATCCCCCGGGAGCTGCTGGAGGCGGCAAAGCTGGACGGAGCCAGTCAGTGGCAGATCTTCCGGCGCATTGGCCTGCCCCTGGGGCGGCCGGGAATTCTGGCGGCTCTGGTGCTGGGCTTCCTGGAGGCCTGGAACGCCATTGAGCAGCCCATGAACTTCCTGAAAAGCCAGAATCACTGGCCCCTGAGCCTGTTCCTGCCCACCATCACCTCGGAAAATCTGGCCTTTGCCATGGGGGCCAGCCTCATCGCCCTGGCCCCTGCGGCGGTGATTTTCCGGTTCGGTCAAAAGTATCTGGAGCTGGGCATTCAGTCCAGCGGATTGACGCAGTGAGGGATCGCCCATGAAGAAAATCAATTGGAAACAAAAGACGGAAGCCCTCCGGGAAAAACTCCGGGAGGACCCGGCCCAGACCAGGGCTCTTTCCCATGTGGTGAAGTTTTTCCTTCTGATGCTCCTGCTGACCCTCATCGCCCGGGGCGCCTCCGGGGCGATTCTGGCCCGGGTGGAGCTCTGCACCCCCAGCCAGCAGACCTTCAGCCGCAGCCTCAGCGCCACAGGCGCCGCAGAGGCCCGGGGCCATGCCTCCGTCACCGTTCCCGGGGCGCTCACAGCGGCGGAGGTGCTGGTGCAGCCCGGCTCCGTGGTGGCTGCGGGGGACACCCTGGCGGTCTTTGAGGCCGGTTCCGTGGAGGCGGCCATCACCCGGAAAACCGCCCAGCGGCAGCAGCTTCTGGTGCAGCTGGAGGCCCTGGAGGACCCCCAGACCGTCTCCGACCAGGGGGTGACCAGCGCCCAAAGGGAGCTGAGCCGGGCAAAAGAGGCCCTGGCCAAGGCAAAGGAATCTCTCTCCGCCGCCGGGAGCAGCGCCGAGGCGGCCCAGGCGGAGCTGCGCCGGGCGGAGGAGGCGCTTTCCCAGGCGGCTCCCGACGAGGTGGAAGCCGCCCAGGCGGCGCTCCAGGCGGCCCAGGCCCGGGCCCAGGAGGCAGAGGCCGTCTATTCCGCCGCCTCCGACGCTCTGGAAGGGGCGGAGCTTCAGGCACAGGACGCGGCGGAGCGGCTGGAGCAGGCGGAGGAGGCCTATGCCCAGGCCCAAAAGCAGGCGGGCAGAACCGATGAGAGCAACGCCGCTTCCGCCCGGCTGCTCCAGCTGGACATAGAGGCCCTGGAGGAAGAGCTGCTCTCCCTCACCGGGCTTCAGGCAGCGGACTGCCGCCTCACCGCTCCCGCCGGCGGGATTGTCCGGGAGGTTCCCCTGGACCAGGGCGGGGCCACCGGAGGCGGCGAGCGCATCACCATGGACACGGAGGAGGCGGGCTACCTTCTGACCTTCCAGACCACCCAGGCGGAGGCGGAGGCTCTGCAGACCGGGGAGAAAATCCTCATGGTGAGTCAAAACACCCTGTGGGAAAAGGTTTCGGAATTTCAGGCTGTGGAGACGGACGCCGGGGCCCAAACCGTGACCTTCACCGCCCTTCTGACCACACCGGGCTGGACCGGCGACCCGGTGTTCATCAGCGCGGAGCTCTCCCAGGATTCCTACGGCACCTGCGTCCCGGTGTCCGCCATTCATCGGGACGGGGATGGCGCCTATGTCTATGTGTTTCGCTCCAGGCTCACCATTCTGGGCCTGCAGAATGTGGCGGAGCGGGTGAATGTGACGGTGGAGGACTCCTACGGCGGGTACGCGGCCATCCAGGGGGACATCTCCCGGGATGATTCCCTCATCTCCGGCAGCAGCAAGCCCCTGAGCGACGGCGACCGGGTGCGGGTGAGCCCATGAGACGGGCGGGTAAGCTGCTGGCCGCGGGGCTGACCCTGTGGCTTTTGATTCTGGCCTTCCGCCAGGCGTCCCTGCTCACACTGCTCCTCCCCACCGTCAGCCTCCGCTATGACACGCCCCTGGAGAAGACCCAGGTGGAGGCGGCTCTGGCCTATGGGGAGAAGTCCGGAGGCCCATGTTTCACCTTCTGGGCAGAAAGCAGCACCTGGGTCTCAGCGGAGGAGAGGGGCAGCGCCGCCCGGCAGGTGATCTTCCGGGGAGAGCCGGAGGTGGCCTACCCCACGGCGTACCGCCACGGCACTGCCCCCGTGAGTCCGGGAGCCTGCGCCGTCAGCACCGGCCTGGTCTGGGCCCTTTGGGGCGGCGGGAATGTGGTGGGGCTGGAGCTCACCGTGGAGGAGGATATCTTCCGGGTAACCGGCGTATTTGAGGAGGACGAGCCCCTTCTCCTCCGGCCCGGAGAGGGGTCGTTCACGGCGGCGGAGCTCTCCGGCATTCCCCGGGGCCAGGACGGCTACCGGTTCGCCGCCTCCTATGGGGAGAGCTGCGGCCTGGGAACCCCGGAGGAGGTTTTGTGGGGCCCCGGCTTTGCAGGCTGGGCCCAGGCCCTGGCCTGGCTGCCTGTGGCCCTGGCCGGGGGGCGGCTTTTCCCATATGGACTGCGGCAGGCCCGCCGCCTCCCCGGATTCCGGCGCAGCGCACTCCGGTTCGGCCTGGCCTTTCTCCTGGCCCTGGCCCTCCCCTGGCTTTTGGAGCAGCTCCCCGCCTGGCTGCTTCCAACCAAGTGGAGCGACTTCACCTTCTGGTCCCGCCTGGGGCAGACCCTTCTGAACCGCTGCCGGGATCTCCTGTCCCTGTCCCCCCAAACCCGGGACGTGGGGGTGAAGCTGGCTATGGTGAAGGAGAGCCTCTATGTACTGGCCGCCTGCATTTTGTCCGGAGCACTGTACCGAAGCACGGAAATCACCCTCCCGCCCCATACATCGTAGGGAAGAAACCGGCTCTTCGTTTTTACACCATCACCGTACAGTTGACACATGAATCCGCCCCCGGGAAGGGGGCGGAAATGTTTATCCCAGCATTACGTCCAGAAGCATCATCACCGCAAAGCCGGTGACAATGCCCATGGTGGCAAAATAGGGCTGGGTCTTTTGGTTTTGCTGGCACTCGGGGATCAGCTCATGAACCGCCACCAGAATCATGGCCCCTGCCGCGAAGGCCAGGGCATACGGGAGAATTGTCTCCACATACACCACCAGCACCGCCCCAATCACCCCTGCCACCGGCTCCACCAGTCCCGAGGCCTGCCCCATGAGGAAGCTCTTCCGCCGGGAGCAGCCCTCCCGCCTGAGGGGGAGAGACACCGCCGCCCCCTCTGGAAAGTTCTGAAGACCGATTCCGATGGCGATGGTGATAGCCCCCATGAGGCCCTCGGTGGTGTAGCTGCCGTTTTGCAGGCTGCCAAAGGCCACCCCTACGGCCAGGCCCTCCGGGATGTTGTGGAGGGTGATGGACAAAATCAGCATAATAATCCGGTTCAGCCGCTCGTTGGGCTGCCCCTGGGTGTTGTCCGCCCGCCCCCGGGCGTAGGATACCACTTTGTCGGAGGCCCACATAAAAAGGGCTCCGCACAAAAAGCCCGCGGTGGCCACCAGCCAGGCCGGGGTTCCGGGCATGGCCTCGGCCCGGGCAATGGCCGGCTGCAGGAGCGACCAGAAGCTGGCAGCAATCATGACCCCCGCCGCAAAGCCCAGCATCAGATTCAGAATTTTCGGATTCGGAGACTTGAAAAAGACCACCGTTGCGGCCCCCAGGGCAGTGACAGACCAGGTTCCCAGGGTCGCAATCAGCGCCATCCACACAATTTGATTCATCGTTCACCCTCCCCACCTCCAATATATTGCTCCGGGGGACGGATGGTGCGGAAATGGAATCATCCCTTCGGAATTCTTTGCGTTTCCGGCGGCTTCGTGGTATACTGTAAAGAAAAACGAAAGGAGCCGCCCATGCGATACTTTATCCTCATCGGTGACGGCATGGCCGACGCCCCCATGGAGTCCCTTGGGGGGAAAACCCCTCTGGCGGCCGCCCATACGGAGGCCATGGACACTCTGGCAAGGGGCGGCCGTATGGGCCTTGTGCGCACTGTCCCCCAGGGCTGCGCCCCGGGCAGCGACACCGGAATTCTCACCCTTCTGGGCTACGACCCCCGTACATATCTCACCGGACGCTCCGCCCTGGAGGCCGCCGGCTGCGGCATCCCCCTGGCGGCGGGGCAGGCCGTCTGCCGGTGCAATTTTGTCACGGTCTCCCAGGGCCGTCTCCGCTCCTACAGCGCAGGGGAGCTCAGCGGGGAAAGCACAGCCGCCCTTCTGGATGCCCTCCGGGGAGACGGCCCCTTTTCCGCCCTGGCCTCCTCCCTGGGCCTGACCTTCTTTCCGGAGGCTCCCTTCCGGCTTCTGTGCATCGGCCCGGCGGAGCTTCTGGGGGAATTGGAAACCACCCCGCCCCACGAAATTCTCGACCGGCCTGTGAACGCTTATCTTCCCACAGGCCCCGGGGGAGCGGCCATGGGGGCAGTGATGCAGGAGGCCCGGCGGGTTCTTGCCGGGACGCCGCCCCACTCCGCCACGGATCTGTGGCCCTGGGCCCCGGGCCGGGCCATGGCCCTTCCCGCCTTTGCTTCCCTCCACAAAAAAAGGGGCGCCCTGATCACGGCCACCCCTCTGGTGCGGGGCATCGGCGCCCTGGCGGGGCTGTCCCTCCTGTGTCCCCCGGGGGCCACGGGCGACCCCCACACCGACTATCGGGCCAAGGCTGAGGCCGCCATAGCCTGCTTTGAGGAGGGGCAGGAGCTGGTGATCGTCCATGTGGAGGCCCCGGACGCCTGCTCCCACAGCCGGGATCTTCCGGGAAAGCTCCGGGCCATTGAGGCCATAGACCGGCAGCTTCTGGCCCCTGTGGCCCGGTATCTCTCCCGGGTGCCCTCCCGGATTCTGGTGCTGCCGGACCACGTCACCCACACCGCCACCGGCCGCCACGACGCCGCCCCGGTTCCCTGGCTGCTCTATGACAGCAGCGAGAAAAAAATCGGCGGCCTCCCCTACACAGAGGAGGCCGCCGGCCGGACCGGGCAGCGCTACGAGGACGGAACCCGGCTGATTTTTGATTTTCTGGAGTAAAACCCAATTGACAGAGAAAGCTCCTTAGCCTTTCGCAGGGGCGGACCCATGTGTCCGCCTGCGGTACAGGGAAACAGTTTAGAAAAAACCATTGCGAATCCGTACTTTTCCGGTGCTTTGTGCGAATTCGCATTGGTTTTTGCCCAGTCTTGCATTTTTTGCTCAGCCCTTAAGAATTTTGCGGAGGGCTTTATACGCCTTTTCCGGAAACGGAAAGTCCGGATTCACAAAGTCTGCCCACCCCTGCTCGGTGTTGAACGTCTGAAACGCCTCCATGACATCGGAGGCGAACAGATATAAGGACGTATGGACGTCCACCAGCGCCGCTCCATCCACATAGGATTCCATATCCGGGCCCTCCGGCGGCAGTCTGAAGGAGCCGGTTCCCTCGTACACCTGAAGGTGCAGATCGTCCCCCTCCGCGCACAGATGCCAGAGATAGGTCATCCCCTCCGCCTCCCAGCAAAGCCAGGTCTTCCCCTTAGTCCCCTCCAGAAGTCCGCACAGCGCGGACAGGAAAAGGCCGGGAATCTGGCCGCCGCCCAGATAGGAATGGGACAATTCAGCCATCTGCCCGTCGGCGGAAAGCCGCGCACAGAACCATCCGGCTTCCATGTCGGTAATTTCAAAGTTCACAAGCTCCATTTCCTCGCACTCCTTTGAAGGAATTATTTCAGAACATGTTGGGCAAATTCGGTTTTTCTGGTATATTACGAATTCCCATTGGTTTTCTGCGCTATCTCGCATTTTCCTGCGGGCGGACACATGGGTCCGCCCCTACGAGTAGTCAGGGAAATTTCTGGCTTTCGTCCACTTTTCCGGCTCCGGAAAAGACCCGTTTCCTGTCCGTAGGGGCGGACCCATGTGTCCGCCTGCGGTACAGGGAAACAATTCAGAAGAATCCAATGCGAATCTGTACTTTTTCCGGTGTTTTGTGCGAATTCGCATTAGATTTTTGGGAAACGATAGTTTTTTCTGCGGGCGGACACACGGGTCCGCCCCTACGAGTAGTCAGGGAAATCTCTGGCTTTCATCCACTTTTCCGGTTCTGGAAAAGACCCGTTTCCTGTCCGTAGGGGCGGACACATGGGGGCGGCCCGGCAGGCCAGCTCCGTGAGGGCGTCTATGGTGGCGGCCTCTGCCACCAGGGTGGGAATGTGATGCCGGGCCGCCTCCCGGGCGGTCTGGCTGCCGATGCACAGGCCTGTGATCCGGCTGAAATCCACGTCCTGCCCCACGGAGGCCACAAAGCCCTTCACCGTGGAGGCGGAGGTAAAGGTCACGAAGTCAAAGGTGTCCAACGCCTTAACCAGGGCCTCGCTGTGGGGATTCTCATACACCGTCTCATAGGTGGGGCAGTCCGTATAGGAGACGTGCGCCGCCTCCAGCGCCTGGGTCAGGGCCTGGGAGCCCTCCCTGGCCCTGAGAATCAGCACCCTTCCGGTGGCCAGCGCCCCGAGCCCCTGGCCAAGATGGGCTGCGTCATAGACCGGTGGGACGAAGTCCGCCCGGAGGCCGTGCTCCGCCAGCGCCCCTGCGGTGCCGGAGCCGATGGCCGCCAGCTTCACCCCGCCCAGGGCCCGGGCGTCCTTCCCCAGCCGCTCCAGAGCCTCCCAGAGGTACCGAACCCCGGCGGGGCTGGTGAGACACAGCCATTCATAGCCGGAAATGGCCTCCAGCTCCCGCTCCAGCGGGGGATTGGGGAGGATGGGCACCGTCTCAATGCAGGGATACTCCGTCACCTCCGCCCCCAGGGCCCGGAGCTTCCGGGAGAGGGTTCCCGCCCGCTCCTTTGGCCGGGTGACCAGGATTCGCTTCCCCCGGAGGGGCAGACGATCCAGCCAGCAGAAGCCCTCCGCCAGGGCACAGACCTTCCCCACCACAATCACGGCGGGGCTGTGAATTCCCATCTCCGCCGCCCGCTCTGTGAGGGTGGCCAGGGTGGCATCCAGCCGCCGCTGCATGGGGGTGGTGCCGTTTTCCACCATGGCCGCCGGGGTCTCCGGGGCCATCCCCGCCTCCAGGAGCCCCCGGGTGATGTGGGGCAGCGCCGACACACCCATGAGGAACACCAGGGTGCCCCCGGTGCGAACCAGGGCTTCAAAATCAATCTCCAGGGCCTTCCCCGCCCGGGCGTGGCCGGTGATGATGTGTACCGAGGAGCAATAGTCCCGGTGGGTCACGGGAATGCCCCCGTAGGCGGGAGCCGCAATGGCGGAGGTGATGCCCGGAACCTCCGCGAAGGGAACGCCGTGCTCCCGCAGCAGCTCCAGCTCCTCCCCGCCCCGGCCAAAGAGAAAGGGATCTCCCCCCTTCAGGCGAACCACCCGCTTGCCCTCCAGTGCCTTTTCCAGGAGAATCCGGTTGATTTGATCCTGGGGCACCTTGTGGTGGGAGGCCTCCTTGCCCACGTCGATTCGCTCCGCGTCCGCAGGGATGAGATTCAGAATCTCCTGGCTCACCAGCCGGTCAAACACCACCACCTGGGCCTCTCCCAAGGCCTCCCGGCCCTTGAGGGTCAGAAGCCCCGGGTCTCCCGGGCCCGCTCCTACCAAGGTCACAAAGCCGCTCATTGCTCGCCCTCCTTCAGTCTGTCCGCCAGGGTCACCCCCAGGGCACTCGCCTCAGCCCGGCTACCCTGAATGGAGCCCTTGCGGATGTCTCCTGCCTCGTCCACATAGAGCCCGGTGAGGGTGAGGATTTCCCCCTCCAGGGTGCCGTAGGCCGCCACAGGAGCGGAGCAGCCCCCCTCCAGGCGGCGGACGAAGGCCCGCTCTCCCAGGACGCAGTCCCGGCTGTCCCGATCTGCCACGCCTGCGAGAATAGACGAATCAAAGTCCCGCCGGGTCTGCACCGCCAGGATGCCCTGGCCCGCCGCCGGGAGCATCTCCTCCACGGTAAAATACCGGCTGATCCGCTCCGTGAGCCCCAGCCGCCGGAGCCCGGCTCCCGCCAGAATCAGGGCAGAGAACTGGCCCTCGTCCAGCTTTCTGAGGCGGGTCTGCACATTGCCCCGCACCGGGGCCACCTGGGCCTGGGGCCACAGGGCCTGGAGCTGCACCGTCCGGCGGCGGCTGGAGCAGCCGATGGGCCGGGAGAAATCCAGCTCCCGAACCCCCGCCGGCAGCACCAGCACATCCCGGGGGTCCTCCCGCCGGGAGAAAGCCATCAGGGGAAGGTCGGGATTCTCCTCCATGGGGAGATCCTTGCAGCTGTGAACCGTCAGATCCACCCTGCCCTCCGCCAGGGCCAGATCCAGCTCCCGGACAAACAGGCCCTTTCCTCCGATTTGATCCAGCATCCGATCCAAAATCCGGTCGCCGGTGGTTTTCATGGTCACAAGCTCCAGGCTAAGCTCCGGGTGCCTCTCCCGGATTGCACCCATGACCAGCTCCGCCTGAATCACCGCCAGGCGGCTGTCCCGGCTGCCGACACGCAATTTCATATTCCTGCCTCCTTACCGGGTGTGGGCCCGGATTTTTTCCCCGCAGGCCAGCCAGTCCTCCGGGCTGAGGTGCTCCTTCAGCCCCCCGGCCAGAAGCTCCACGGTCTTCTCCACCGCCATCCGGGCGGCCTCCTGGCTGTCCATCTCCCCCTCCAGATAGTGGCGCACCCGCTCCCAGGCAGCCTGCTTCACCGACTCCTGGGCAGGGATGGAGGCCCGGTAGGCCCTCCACTGGCGGAAGCGCTCCAGATGCGTCTCCAGAAGCTGCCGCACCTGCTCCAGCTCCTCCCCTCCGGCGGGAAGGGCCTGTCCCAGGCTGTCCATATTCCAAAGGGTGACTCCGGGGATATCGCCCACCTCCGGCTGAATGTCCCGGGGACTGGCCAAATCCACCAGAGCCACAGGTGGCCGGGACACCTCCCGGAAGGGCTCCTCCGTCACCGTGTAGTGGGGGCTGGTGGTGGAGGAGAAGAGGATGTCCGCATCCTCCATGGCGGCGTACCGCTCCTCATAGGGAACCGCCCGGCAGCCGGCGGGTATCACCGTCTCTCCGTGGCGGTAGGTTCGCAGGGTCACAGACACGTCGCAGCCGGCGCTGCGCAGGAGGCTGGCAGAGAGCTTTCCCATCTCCCCGTTGCCGATGACGAGGGCCCGCTTCCCCGAAAGGCTCCCCAGATGCTCCTCCACCAGGTGAACCGCCTGATGGGCGGCGGAGGTGGGGAGCTTCGTCAGCCGCACCTGGCTCTTGGCGGCCTTGCCGCAGGCCGAGGCGGTTCGGAACAGCGTCTCCAGCTCCGCCGTGGCGCTGCCCGCCTCCCGGGCCAGGGCAGCGGCGGTCTTCACCTGGGTGAGAATCTGATCCTCCCCCAGAATCTGGGACTGAAGCCCGCAGGCCACCTCCAGCAGGTGCCGGAGGCAGTCCTCCCCCCGGCGGGTGAGAAAGGCCTCCGCGAAATCCGCAAACCCCACACCCGCAGCCTGGCACAGCAGCGCTCCCGGATTCAGGGTCTCCTCGCAGTCTAAGTACAGCTCCGTCCGGTTGCAGGTGGACAGCAGCACCGCCCCCCGCACCCCGGGGAGGGCGGCAATGGCTCCGTCCAGCTCCGTGACGGCGCTTTTGGAAAAGCTCAGCCGCTCCCGCAGGCAGATATCCGCTTTTCTGTAATCCAGGCCGGACATACACAGGCTCATTTCCCGCCCTCCCGCTTCACAAGAACCAGGGAGAAATAGCCGGCCCCCTCTGGGGCGTCGGCGAATCTGGGATACACATGCTCGTCGGCCATGGTGCAGTTCTCCACCAGGCTGGCGTTCTCCAGAAGCCCATGCTCCCGCAGGGTCTCCCGCAGGGCACCCAGCTCCCGGCCCGCCTTCATGAACACCAGATTGGCGTCCGTCTCCAGGCAGTCGGTCACATCCTTGTGGGAGGCGGGGACGATCATCAGCCGCTGAGACCGCTCGCACAGAGAGACACCCAGACGGGCTGCAGCGGCGCAGAAGGAGGGCACCCCGGGCACAATCTCCGCCCGGTAGCCCCGGGAGAGCACCCGGTTGTGTACATAGAGGTAGGTGGAGTAGACGCAGGGATCCCCCAGGGTGACGTAGGCCACGGTCTTTCCCTCCTCCAGAAGGGCGCAGAGCTCCGACGCAATGGTGTCGTGGGCCTCATCCAGGGCCTTCTGGTCCCGAATCATGGGGGTGGGGCAGTGCAGCAGGGGCTTTTCCCCGATGTAGTCCTTCACGATGTTCCAGGCGGTCTTCTCTCCGGCACCCTTGTCCGGCACGGCAATCACATCCGCCTGGGTCAGAATTCTCACGGCCTTCACCGTCAAAAGCTCCGGATCCCCGGGGCCTACCCCCAGGCCGTACAGCGTTCCTTTATCCATGGTTTTCCTCCTCCACCGCCCCCTGGGCGTGGTCTACAAATATGGCCCGAATCTCCGGGATCTCTCCCAGGCCCTCCAGAATGCACCGAACCTCATAGCCCTGGGCCTCCAGCCTGGAGCGCCAGGAATCCGGCTCCTCCCCTGCCAGGTCGTTCTTGGCGTGATCTCCCGCAACCACCATCAGGGGATAGCAGAGAACCCGCTTCACGTCCCCCGCCTCCTGGAGGCGGCGGGAGACCTCCTCAAAGCCGGGGTAGCCCTCCACGGTGCCAACCCGGATATCCCGGCGGCCCAGGTCGTGGAACATGTATTCCAGGGTGGCGTACACCGCGTTGGCGGGGTGCTCGCTGCCGTGGCCCATGAAGACGATGGCCGTCCCCGGCTCCGGCCCGGGAAGCCGGGAGAGGAGCGCCTCCGTCACCGCCCGGTAGTCCTCAATTCCCGTGAGAAGGGGCATCCCGAAGGAAAGGCGGTGGAACCGCCCGGCAAAGGGGGCCGCCTGGGCCCGGAGCTTGTCCCACTCCTCCCCGTTGATCACATGGGTGGACTGGAGCACCACGTCCTCATAGCCCTCCCCTGCCAGGGCCTCCAGGGCCTGGGAGACCGTCCGGATGGCGAGGCCGTCCCGCCGGTTGAGCTTTTTCACAATCATGCCGCTGGTAAAGGCCCGGAACAGCTGCCGGTCGGGAAAGGCCGCCGCCAGATCCGCCTCAATGGCGCCGATGGTCTTCTCCAAAGTATCTGCGTGGCTGGTGCCGAAGGACACCGCCAGAATGGCTTTTTTCATACCCGGTTTTCCTCACTCTCTCCGGTTGTCCGAGGCCATGTACAGCATGGCGTTGCAGATGGCGGCGGCGATGTTGGAGCCGCCCTTCCGCCCCCGGGCCACGATGTGCTCTCCCGGGGTCTTTTCCAAAATATTCTTGCTCTCCACCACATTCACAAAGCCCACAGGCGCGCCGATGATCAGCTCCGGGGCAAATTCCCCGGCCTCCACCATCTCGCAGGCCCGGATCAGGGCCGTAGGGGCGTTGCCAATGGCGAGAATCACCCTCCCCGGGAGCTTCGCCGCCCGCTCCATGGACACGGCGGCCCGGGTGATGCCCCGTTCCTTTGCCTCTGCGGCCACCTCCGGGTCGGACATAAAGCACACCGCCCTGCCTCCGAACTTCTCCAGCACCCGCTTGTTGACCCCGGAAAAGGCCATCTGGGTGTCCGTGACGATGGTACACCCGGCTTTGATGGCCTCCACACCGGTTCTCACGGCCTCGGGGGTAAATGCCAGGTTTTTCCCATAGTCAAAATCCGCGCTGGTGTGAATGCAGCGCTTCACCACCGGAAGCTCCAGGGCCCCATATTCCGTGGGCCCCAGCTCCGACTGAATGATTTCCATGCTCCGGGTCTCAATGTCCCCGGGCGCCACATGCTGCAGCTTTTCCATTTCTAGTCCTCCCCGTTCAGGATTCGGTAAATTGCGTCCATATCCAGAGCCGCCCGCAGGCCCTGGGCCAGCTTGTCGTATTGCTGCCGGGCGTAGTCCTCCCGGTCAAGGGCGGCGGCCTCCGGGGTCAGGCCCCGGGCCTCCAGCAGGCAGTTCACCAGGGCCGCGGCGGTCTCCCCGCGGTCAAAGAGGCCGTGGACATAGCAGCCCAGGACGTTTCCTCTGCACTGGCCGTCGGTCTTTTCCCGGCCGGTCTGATCCTCCATGGACAGCACCGGCGGACTCACCTGCTCCGTTGCGCCCATGTGAATTTCATAGCCCTCGAAGGGAACCCCCCGGAGACCGGCAAAAATGCCGGTGGCCTCCCGGAAGCGGCCCTCCACCTGGGTTCGGGTTTTCTCCCCCAAAAACACGGTGCTGTGGGGCAGCAGACCCAGGCCGCGCAGCCGTCCGCCTCCCTCCACGCCCTCCGGGTCCCGAACCTCCGCGCCCAGCATCTGGTAGCCGCCGCAGATGCCCAGCACCGCTCCGCCGCCGTTGGCGTGCTTCAGAATCTTCGCCTCCATGCCGCTCTCCCGGAGCCAGCGCAGATCCTCCATGGTGTTCTTGGTGCCCGGGAGAATCACCAGATCCGGCGAGCCCAGGTCGTGGGGATCCCGGACATAGCGCAGGCGCACCTGCTCCATCCGCTCCAGGGGGTTGAAGTCCGTAAAGTTGGAGAGCCTGGGCAGCCGCACCACGGCGATGTCCAGAAGCCCCACCTTCTCCGCCCCTTCCAGCCGGGCGGAGAGGGAATCCTCGTCGTCAATGTCCACATCCAGCATGGGCACCACCCCTAAAACGGGCTTGCCCGTGAGCTCCTCCAGCTGCCCCAGGCCCGGGCGGAGAATCTCCACGTCCCCCCGGAACTTGTTGATGATGAGGCCCCGGATTTTGTCCTGCTCCCAGGGCTCCAGGAGCTTCACCGTGCCATAGAGGGAGGCGAAGACCCCGCCCCGGTCAATGTCCCCGCAGAGGAGCACCGGGGCATTTGCCAGCCGGGCCATGCCCATATTCACAAAATCGTCGGCTTTGAGGTTGATCTCCGCAGGGCTTCCCGCCCCCTCAATCACAATGATGTCATAGGCCTCGTCCAGCCGCCGGTAGGCGGCCATCATATCGGGAATCAGGTTCTTCTTATATTGGTAGTACTCCCTGGCGTTCATGGTGCCCCGGGGGACGCCGCACACAATCACCTGGGAGCCCACGTTGCTGGTGGGCTTCAGGAGAATGGGGTTCATATCCGCCGTGGGCTCCACCTCCGCCGCCTGGGCCTGCACCACCTGGGCCCGGCCCATCTCCAGGCCCTGGGCGGTGATGGCGGAGTTCAGGGCCATATTCTGAGACTTGAAGGGAGCCACCCGGTACCCGTCCTGGGCGAAAATCCGGCACAGCCCGGCGCACAGCAGGCTCTTGCCCGCGTTGGACGCCGTTCCCTGAATCATAATTGCTTTTGCCACGGCAATACCTCCCCAAGGGCCTCCAAAAGCCGGTCATTTTCCTCCGGAAGACGAACCGCCGTCCGGTAGAAGTCCGGCCCCAGCCCTCTGTAATTGGCACAGGAGCGGATGAGAATTCCACGCTCCACCAGAAGCGCCTTTAAATCGGTTATGTTTTCCGCCCGGAACAGCAGGTAGTTGGCCTCCCCGGGCCAGACCTCCAGGCCCAGAGACCGCAGCCCCGCCTGAAGCCTGGGCCGCTCCACCCGGAGAAGGGCTCTTGCCCGCTCCGGCCAGGCGGCGCAGCCGCAGGCCGCGATTCCCGCCGCCTGGGCCACACAGGACACGCTCCAGGCCTGGCCGGAATCCCGGCAGGCAGAGAGCAGCGCCCCATCCGAGGACAAGCCGTAGCCCAGCCGCAGCCCCGGGATGGCGAAGCTCTTGGTAAAGGCCCGGAGGAGAAACAGGTGGGGATTGTCCCCCAGGGCTCCCCCCAAACCGGCACCGTCGGTGAGGGGCAGGAAGCATTCGTCCACCACCAGCCGGGTGCCGGTCTTGCCGCACCGGGCCAGAATCCGGCGGAGCAGTGTATCATCTGCGCACAGCCCCGTGGGATTGTTGGGGCTGCAGAGAAAGAGCATGTCCAGCCCGGGCCGGATGGCCTCCAGAATATCCTCCTCCAGGACAAAGCCCCGGGAGGCACGGAGGAGCCAGTGCTCCACAGGACACCCAGCGGCCCGGAGGGCCTGCTCATACTCCGAGAAGGTGGGGGCCAGAACCATGGCCCTCCCGGGCCTTCGGGCCAGCACCAGCCGGAAAATCACGTCCGCCGCCCCGTTTCCGCAGAGAATCCAGGCCGGGCTCACCCCGTCCATGGCCCCGATGGCCTCCCGCAGGGCCCGGCATTCCGGGTCGGGGTAGTGGGCCGCGTCCCCCACCGCCGCCCGGGCCGCCCGGGCAACCGGCTCCGGCATTCCCAGGGGGTTCAGATTGGCGGAGAAATCCAAAAGGGGCCTTTTATAGTCATAAATATCCCCGCCATGGGCCGGGATTCCCATAGAAATCACCTCAAATTACAGCAAAAACATCAGGCCCAGGGGCAGGACGCAGAAAATCGCCCAGGCCAGGGCCGCCGTGAGCAGCATGATCCGGTTGGCCCGGGGGATGTCCTCCGGGGTGACGGGGCGGCAGGGGTCTCCGATGGTGGGCTTTTCCACCAGCTTTCCAAAATAATAGCTGGGCCCCGCCAGCTGCACCTGCAGGGCGCCCGCCATGGCCGCCTCGGTCTGGGCGGAGTTGGGAGACTTGTGGTTTCGCTTGTCCCGCCGCCAGATGCGGAAGGCGTCTGTGAGGCTGCCGCCTCCCAGGGCGGCTCCCAGGCACAGGAGAAGCCCCGCCAGCCGGGCGGGAATATAATTCAGCACATCGTCCAGCCGGGCTGCAACCCGGCCGAAGTACAGGTATTTGTCGTTTTTATAGCCCACCATGGAGTCCATGGTGTTCACCGCCTTGTAGGCAAGGCCCAGAACACCGCCCCCCAGGGCCATGTACAACAGGGGGGCGATCACCCCGTCGGAGGCGTTCTCCGCCACGGTCTCCACGGCGGCCTTGGCAACGCCGGTCTCATCCAGGGCCTCCGTATCCCGGCCCACGATCATGGACACAGCCCTTCGGGCCTCCGGCAGGGTGCCGGTTTTAAGGGCCTTAAAGACCTTCATGCTCTCGTCCCGAAGGGCCCGGGCGGCCAGAAGCTGGTAGCACAGAACCGTCTCCACTCCCAGCCGGAGCCAGGGAGACACCAGGTGACACAGATAGAGCACACCGGCTCCCACACCGGCGGAGATGCTCACCACCAGCACCGTCAGCACCGCGCCCCCCGCCAGCTCGCCCCCTCTGGTCTTGGGGAACATCCGCCGGAGCAGCCGCTCCAGGCCGGAGATGAGAGCACCCATGGCCCGAACGGGATGGGGAGCCCAGTGGGGGTCTCCCAGGAGCAAATCCAACAAAAAGCCCAGAGCCAGGGCCGTCAAATGCCATTTCATGGGTTCTGCCTCCTTTGATATGCCCCGCACCGCTCCACAAACCGCCGGGCCGCCTGAGGCGCGCCCGCCAGGTGCATGTGGGGAAAGCCCGCGTACAGGCTGGGGGTGTGATAGCCGCAGTCCCAATGTCTTTGGGACAGGGGCTTTTCCCCCAGGAAGGCTGCCCCGGGGTTTTCGCTCTTCCAATAGTGGAACTCGTGGGCGGGAATGGCCTCCCCCGCCGGGCACAGAAGCCCAGCTTCCCGGGCGGTGAGCTTCACATAGCCAAACTGCTGCAGCCGCTGTGTTCTGAGGGCCCTGCCGGGAAACACCCCCGCCATGGAGCGCAGCACACCGCAATTGTCCTCCAAAGCCTCGTGGAGGTACATAAATCCTCCGCACTCGGCGATGGTGGGAAGCCCTGCGGAAATGGCCTCCCGAACCGACTGCCGCATTCCGGCGTTGGCCTCCAGCGCCTCCCCATGGAGCTCCGGGTAGCCGCCGCCCAGGTAGAGCCCTCCGATGTCCTCCGGGAGTCCAGGGTCTTCCAAGGGGGAGAAGGGAACCAGCTCCGCCCCCAGCCGCTCCAGCAGCCCCAGGGCGTCCTCATAATAAAAGCAAAAGGCCCTGTCCCGGGCCAGGGCAATCCGGGGCTTCCCGGCCACCGGCACAGGCAGAGGCTCCTCCGGCGCCGGCAGCTGCGGGGCGGAGGCCGCCAGGGTCAGAAGGCCGTCTATGTCCAGGCTGTCCTCCGCCGCCCGGGCCAGGGCGGCCAGCTTCTCCCGGAAGTTCTCCACCTCCGGGGCCGTCACCAGTCCCAGGTGGCGGCTGTCCAGGGCCGCCTCGGGGCAGATTGGGAGAAAGCCGTATACCCGCAGCCCCGTCTCCGCCTCTATGGCCCCCTTCAGCCGGGGGTAGACCATGGGGGAAACCCGGTTCAGGATCACCCCCTGAATGTTGGAATCCGGCCGAAAATCCCGGAAGCCCGACGCCAGGGCGGCGGCGGACAGAGCGCTGCCCCGGGCGTCCAGAATCAGCACCGCCGGGGTTTGGGTTTTTCGGGCCAGGTCGTAGGCGCTGGCCCGGCTGCTCATGGCGATGCCGTCATAATAACCCATGGCCCCCTCCAGGATGGACACCCGGCCCCGGCCGTTTTCCCGGAGGGAGGCCAGAACCCCCGCCTCCCCCATGAGGAACAAATCCAGATTCCGGGAGGGGGTTCCCATGACCTCCCTGTGAAACATGGGGTCGATGTAGTCCGGGCCGCTTTTGAAGGCCACAGTGGGAACCCCCCGGTTCACCAGAGCCTGCAGAAGGGCGCAGGTGACCGTGGTCTTCCCGCAGCCGCTGGCAGGGGCGCAGAGCAAAAGTCTTCCTCTCATCCCCGGCCCTCCCCGGAGACAATCCACACGGGATTCAGAGGCTCCGGCATGTGGTAGGCCCCCACCTGCCTGGTGCGGGTGACGGACACCTGCACCGCCTGGGCGGCAATGCCCAAAGCCTCAAAGCACCCCAGGGCCTGGCCAATGGTCTCCAGAGTCACCGCAGTGGCCACCACCCGCACCCGGGGATTTTTCTCCAAAGCAATTCTCAAAATTTCCTCCATGCTCCCGGCGGTGCCCCCCAGGAACACCCGGTCGGGAGCCGGAAGCCCCACAAGGGCCTCCGGGGCCAGCCCCTCCACAATGGTCAGGTTGGGAATCCGGAATTTCTCCCGGTTCTCCTCCAGAAGGGCCACCGCCTCGGGCTTTCGCTCCACGGCGAAGACCTTCCCCCGGCAGGCTGCGAAGGCGCACTCTATGGACACGGATCCGGTGCCCGCCCCCACGTCCCACACCGTGTCCTCCGGGCGAAGCCGCAGCTTGCTCACGGCGAGGCATCGGATCTCCTCCTTGGTCATGGGAACCTTTCCCCGGAGGAACTCCCCGTCCTCCAGGAAGGGGGCGGCATAGGGCCGCTCCAGGGGGTGGGGATTGTGCACCAGCACCGAGGCCAGGCTGTCAAAGGACTCCTCCGCCAGGGCCCGGGCGGCGCCCCGGACAATACGCTCCTCCGGGTAGCTCAGCCGCTGGCCCACAATGACCTCCGCCTCCCCCAGTCCCCTTTGGGTCAGCTCCCGGCATAAGTCCTCCGCCCGGTAGCTTCCCCCTGTGAGGACAAAGCTCCATGGGTGGCTCTGAATCTCCCCCACGGCGTTGTGGGCCCTGCCGTGGGCGGAGACAAGGCGCACATCCTGCCAGGGAAGAAGACACTTGGCGCACAGATACTGGACGCTGCTGACCCCGGGAATGGTCACCACCTCATGCTTGGCAAGAAGCGGATAGAGCTTCTTCGCCCCGGAGTAAAAGCCCACATCCCCGGAAAAGAGCACCGCAGCGGGAGAGACCTCCAGGGTGTCAATGGCCTCGGCCAGCTTCTCCGGGGCGATGGCCGGAATGCACCGCTTCTGAGGCCAGCCTTCCAGAAGCCGGGGGGCTCCCAGAAGGGCCTGGCTCTCGGCGATGGCGTTTCGTGCCCCGATGGTCATGGTGTCCGGATTTCCCAGACCCACGCCGATGATATAAACCTTCATTCCTCCGCCTCCCAGCGCTTCAGCTGTGCTTTGACCTCCTCCAGGCTGAGGCCGGACTCGTGGACGGGTCTTCCGATGACCACAAGTCTGCAGCCCGCCTCCTTGGCGGCGGCCACCTTCTCCCAGAAGCCCCCGGCGGCGCCGGTGGCCTTGGTCACAAGGGTTTCAATGTGACATTGGCGCAGCAGCGCCAGGTTCATTTCCTTGGTAAAGGGCCCCTGCATACAGATAATCTGCCTGGCGGGATACCCCAGCTCCAGGCACCGGCCAAGGGAGGCCAGACTGGGAAGCACCCGGGGCCAGCACCGCTCCCGAAGACCCGCGAAGGCATCTAAGTCCTTGCTCCCGGTGGTGAGCAGCACATTTCCGGGGAGGGAGGCGAGAAGCTCCGCCTCCTGGGCGGGGCTGTCCGCCGGGAGCCAGTCCCCGTCCACGTCCCCGTCCCGCACCAGCCGCAGCCGGGGCAGACCCGCGGCGGCACTGGCCGCCGCGATGGTCTCTGTGACCACATTGGCATAGGGGTGGGTGGCGTCCACCACATGGGTGAAGCCCTCTCTCATCAGGGCCTCCATGTGGGGCGCTTCCAGCCGCCCCACGTGGGCGGGGACACCCTCAGGCAGCAGCTCTCCGCCGTATTCACTTGCCACGCAGGTGAGGGCGTCTATCCCCTCTCCCCGCATCCAAAACGCCAGCTCCCGCCCCTCGGCGGTGCCGCCAAACAGTAAAACACGCATGGGTTCCCTTTCCTTTTCTACGGCCGCTGCAAGTACCCTCTGGGGGTCACCATTTTGCCGTCCAGAAGGACGGTCTGCTCATTTCCAATAAATACGGTGGTGAACATGTCCACATCCTCCCTGTCCCGGAGCTCTCCCAGGGTCAGGGTCACCGCCTCCTCTCCGGCCCGCCCGATGTTCCGGACGAAGCCGCAGACCGTGGTCTCAGGCTTGTAGCGAAGGATGATGTCACAGGCCCGGCGGAGATAGTCCGGGCGGTTGTGGCTCCGGGGGTTGTAGAGGCACAGAACAAAATCCGCCTGGGCGGCACAGGCCAGCCGCTTCTCAATCTTCTCCCAGGGGGTCATGAGATCCGACAGGGAGATCACCGCAAAGTCATGGGTGAGGGGCGCCCCCAGCACCGCCGCTCCCCCGCAGGCCGCCGTAATGCCCGGCACCACCTCAATATCCATGGGGGGATACTCCCGGGCCAGCTCATAGATGAGCCCCGCCATGCCGTAAACCCCCGAGTCTCCGGAGCAAACCACGGCCACATTCTTCCCCTTGGCCGCCTCCTCCAGAGCCAGGCGGCAGCGGTCTACCTCCCTGCGCATTCCTGTAGAGACCATCTCTTTGTCCGGAAATTGGTTCCGAATCAGGGCGATATAGGCGGTATAGCCCACAACCAGCTCCGCCGCTTCAATGGCCTGACGGGCCCGGCCGGTGAGATCCTCCCCCGCCCCGGGCCCCAGGCCCACAACCGTCAATTTCATAGGAAACTCCTTTTTATATAATCATTCAGTCCGTAGGGAACGGTCTTGACCGTTCCGAATGCTCCCGGGCGGAACGGTCAAGGCCGTTCCCCTACAAGCCCCGGAGCGGGATGCCTTTACAAATAAATCGTGGTTTTCTTTCTGGCCACGGCCACGGTGACTCCGTTTCCCGCCTGCTTGGGGAGTACCAGATCTCCCCCGGTGAGGACAGCCGCCCGCTCGCAGACGTTGTCCACGCCGGTGACCTTCCGCACCAGATCCGAGTGGGTAAACTCCCCCGGCAGGGCCTCCAGGGCCTGGGCGGAATAGGTGCGCAGGGGCAACTTCCGCGCCCGGCAGAATTCCAGAAGCCCCGGCTCGTCCTTCTTAAGGTCAATGCTGGCGGTGCAGCCCACCGCCCGGGGGTCCAGGCCCCCTTTGCCCAGGGCTTCCTCCACGGCGGCCTCCAGATCCCCGGCGGATTTCCCCCGGCGGCAGCCCAGGCCCAGAATGAGGGTTCCGGGAATGAGCCGCAGCACCCCGGGCTCCCGGTCTTCCCGGTCGGTGACCCGGATGGTCAACCGGCGGGGGCCCCAGGTCAGCCCCTTTGGAAGGGCCCCTTCCGTGGGAAAGTCGCTGACAAAGCCCACGGTCTCCCCCTCCAAAATGGCGGCGGAGACCTCCTTGGCAAGGACTCTGTCTCCAATGGCCAGATTCCGCTCCCTGGCCCATACATCCACGGCGAACAGACCGTTCACATCCGTGGCGGTGGTGACCACCGCCTGGCCTCCCGTGAGGGCGGCGGCCTGTCTTGCCAGGGCGTTGGCCCCGCCCACATGGCCGGAGAGGAGGGCTATGGCCCAGCTTCCGCCCTCGTCCAGGGCAATGACGGCGGGGTCCGTGAACTTGTCCCGCAAATGGGGGGCAATGGCCCGGACGGCAATGCCGCAGGCCCCTACAAACACCAGAGCCTCCCGGCTGCCCCAGGCCTCCGCCGTCCAGGCCTCCAGGCTGTCATAAGCCCGCTCCCCCAGCTCCTCCGCCAGCCTGGGAGGGACACAGAGGGGCGCGCCCCAGGCCTCCGCAAGACGATGCCCCAAAGCGGCGCCCCGGCGGGTGAAGGCGATGACGGCGCAGTTCATTCCCGGCTCCCCTTCCGGTAGCCGTGGGTGAATTCCGGGTCGTAGAGGCAGCTCCGCTCATAGGCCGTGCCCAGGAAGCCGCCGATGGTAATGAGGGCGGTTTTGGTGATGTGGTTCTCCCTGGCGGTCTTGGCCAGGGTGCCCACGGTGCAGCGGAATACCTTTTCATCCGGCCAGGTGGCCTTGTACACAATGGCCGCCGGGGTGTCGGGGGTATAGGCCCCTCCCGCCAGCAGCTCCTCCTGAGCCTGCTCCAAAAGCCCCGTGGAGAGGAACAGCACCATGGTGCAGCCGTGGCTGGCCATGAGGCGCAGCCGCTCCCCCTCGGGTACCGGCGTTCTTCCGGCCATGCGGGTGATGATCACGGACTGGGACACCCCGGGCAGGGTGTACTCCGCGTTCAGGGCCGCCGCGGCGCCGCAGAAGGAGGAGACCCCCGGTGTGTCGTCATAGGCAAGGCCCAGCTCGTCCAGCCGGTCCATCTGCTCCCGGATGGCCCCAAAGAGGCAGGGGTCTCCCGTGTGGAGCCGGACGGTGGACTTCCCGGCGGCCTCGTTCTCAGCCATCACGCCGATCACCTGCTCCAGGGTCATACCCGCGCTGTCATAGACGGCGCAGTTCTCTTTCTTATATTGCAGCACCTCCGGGTTTACCAGGCTCCCGGCGTAGATGATGCAGTCCGCCTGGCTCAGGAGCCTGGCGCCCCGCACCGTAATGAGATCGGCTCCCCCGGAGCCGGCCCCCACAAAATGAATCATGGTGTACCTCCTCTATCTGTGAAGGGAAAGGAGCCGGTCTGCGCCGGGGGTCTTTCCCAAAATTCCGTATTGATTGGAGAAAAACAGGGCCCCAATCTCCATCTCCCCCGCCCGGTGGCGGAGATTCTCCTCCAGGGCCACGGCGATGGACGCGAGAACCGGTTCGTGAAGCTCTGCCTCCCGGAGCGCCGCCACGGCGGCGTCGGTGGTGGGGCTGTCAAACACCTTTTGCACCAGGGCCCGGCTCCCGCCCGCCATGGCGGTGTGGGCGGCCAGGGTCTCCCGGCGGCCGTCGGCAGTCTTGGAGTGGGTGTTCATAGCGCCGCCGGCCACCTTCACCAGCTTTCCCAGGTGCCCCACCAGAAGGAAGCTGTGAAAGCCCAGCCCCGCCGCGTGGTCAATAGCCGCTCCCACATAGTTGCTGCACAGGGCCCACTTGTTAAGGCGCAGCCCCAGCACCTCCCGGGAGAAGTCCTCCCCGTAATTTCCCGGGGTCACCAAAAGATCCCGAACCCCCCGGGCATAGAGGCTGTCCTGCTCCAGGTACAAAGACTGAATCAGCGCCTCCTCGCTCATGGGCCGGACGATGCCGCTGGTTCCCAGGATGGAGATGCCCCCCTGGATGCCCAGCCGGGGGTTGAAGGTCTTGCGGGCCAGGGCCTCCCCGCCGGGCACGGAGATGATGGCCGACAGGCCGCAGAGGGCCCCATGGCGGGCCAGAGCCTCCTCCAGCTGGCGGCGGATCATCTGCCGGGGGACGTCGTTGATGGCAGCCGCCCCCACAGGCTGGTTTAACCCCGGAAGAGTCACACGGCCCACTCCCTCGCCCCCGTCAATCACAATTCCCGGGGTCTCCAGGCGGCGCACCCGGGCGCACACCAGAATGCCGTCGGTCTGATCCGGGTCGTCCCCGCCGTCCTTCCGGACGCCGCAGAAGGCCCAGTCCGGCCCGGCCTCCCGGGCCTCCGGCTCCGCCTCCACCGGGATGCCGGCGGGGGTCAGAATCCGGAGGGTGTCCGGCCAAACCCCGGACAAAAGCCGCTCCGCAGCCCCACCGGCTGCGGCAGCGGCACAGGTGCCCGTGGTGTATCCACAACGGAGCTTTTCCTTTCCCACGGGAATATAGTGCGAGAGCTTACCCATTTTCGTCCCCCGGCTCCCGGCGTCTGGCAAGCTCTATCACCTGCTGGAGCTGCTCCAGGATTTTTTCATAGTTCTCCCGGCGATGGGGCCGGAGGCAGTTTGTGCAGTTTTTGATTCCCTTGTCCGTGTAGGTAAAGCAGCCCCCGCACCGGTCCCCCAGGGCATACAGGGGGCAGTAGCAGAACAGGCAGCTGAAGGTCTCCTTGTCCGCACCGGGGTGGCAGGGAAAATACTCACACTCCCGGTTCTGAAAAAAGTCATAATGAGCCATGGCAAGCCCTCCTTTTGAGGTTATTGTATTCCCCCGGCCTCCTCTTGTCAAGAAAAAGCCCGGCCAGCGGGGGAATCCATCGGGCCTTTCTGAAAGCAGTACAGCGCAGGGTCATTCGCATGGTTCCGGATTCAGGGCAGATGCCCGCAGCTTTCCGGACTGCTTTGCCAGCTCCAGAAGGCGGCGGTTTTGTTCATTGGCGGGGCCGAAGGTGTCCAGCGGGCAGAGAACCTCCCGGCAGCCCTTCATCACCTCCGCCGCCTCAGCCACAGCCTTCTCCCCCACGGGGGCAAAGGCCGGAACCGAAATCACCCGGGCGGCCAGGGCCTGGGCCACGGGGAAATCCAGGTCGTTTTCCGGCAGCACCCCTGCGGCAAAGGGGATTCCCTGCCGCTGGAGCCTCCGGTACACCGGGATGCCCCTTCCCCCGCCGCCGATGACAAACACCTCCGGCTCCCCCGGAACCCGCTCCAGCTCCAGGCAGCCGAAATCGGCGTTGTAGCTCCCCCGGGTGGTTCCGTAGAGCTCCATAATATATTGGGCGGTAAAAATCTCCTCAGGAGGGCCGCAGCGGTCCACGGCGTTGTTGTGGATGCACACCACATAGTCCGACACCTTCTGGGCCAGATCCAGCTCATGGAGGGACATGACCACCGCCAGCTGCCGCTGCCGCACCATGTCCTTCAGAATGCCCAGGAGCTCCAGCTTATGCCGGATGTCCAGGACGGAGGTGGGCTCGTCCAGGACGATCACCTCCGGCTCCTGGCACAGGGCTCTGGCCAGGAGAATCCGCTGCCGCTGGCCGTCGCTGATGGCAGAGAAGTCCCGGTCCGCCAGGGCCTCCCCGTGGACCAGTGCCAGAGACTCCCGGACGATTCGCCGGTCCTCCGCCGACAAAATCCCCAGGCGGCCCGTATAGGGATAGCGCCCCGTGGCCACCACGTCCTCGCAGGTCATAAGCTCCGGGTGAATCCGCTCGGTCATGAGCACGGACAGGCACCTTGCCACCTCGGAATCCTTCATACCGGCCATGGCCCGTCCGTCCAGGTACACGGTGCCTCCCACGAGAGACAGCTGCTTGATGATGCTTTTCAGAATGGTGGACTTTCCGGCCCCGTTGGGGCCGATGAGGGTCATAATCTCTCCTTTGTGAATGTGGAGGTTGATGTCTTCAATCAGGGCCTTGCCTCCGTAGCCCACGGACATGTGGTCCGTATACACATAGGCGTCTTTCATGACAGATTCCCTCCGGAGGCTCCCTTGGCCCGGCGGGAGACCATCATGTAAATCACCACCGGCGCGCCAAACACCGCCGTCACAGAGCTGATGCTCAGCTCCGTGGGCGCAAAAACGGTTCTCGCCACCAGGTCGCAAAACAGGCAGAACACCCCGCCCCCCAGAAAGCAGGCGGGCAGGATGACAATGGGCTTTGCCGTGCGGAACAGGCTCTTCATCAGGTGGGGCACCGCAATGCCCACAAAGGAGATGGGCCCCGCAAAGGCCGTGACGCAGGCGGACAGGACGCTGGACAGGAGAATCAGGGCCACCCGGAAGGCCTTGATGTTGACACCCATGTTCTGGGCGTAGACCTCACCCATCTGATAGGCCCCGATGGGCTTGGACAGGAGGAAGGCCAGCGCCACCGTCACCCCCACCACGGCCCCCATCACCGCCACATTGTCCCAGGACATGCCGGAGAAGCTGCCCAGGGACCAGTTGTGCAGGTTCACAATGTTGGAGTCCTCGGCGAAGGTCACCACAAAGTCCGTGACGGCGGAGCAGATATACCCGATCATGACACCGCAGATCACCAGGATGGACATCTTCCGCACCCGCCGGGAGATCAGAAGCACAAAGCCCATGGAGATGAGGGACCCCACAAAGGCCGCCAGAATCAGCGCCAGAGACCCGGACACCATCCCCCGGCTGAGGAGGAAAATCATGGTGAGGGACACGGTGAGCTTGGCCCCGGAGGAGATGCCCAGAACATAGGGCCCCGCAATGGGATTGGCGAAAAAGGTCTGGAGTAAAAAGCCGGAGACGGACAGAGCGCCGCCCAGAATCAGGGCCGCCAAAATCCGGGGCAGGCGGATGCCCCACACAATGCGGTAGTTGGTGTCCCCCTCCCCCAGGCAGACGCCCCGGAGGATTCGGAAAATCTCCCCCGGGGACAGGTGTACGCTTCCCGCGTTGATATTCCAGACCAGCAAAAGCACCAGCAGAGCCCCCAGCAGCCCGAAGGCCATGCCGTATCTGGCAGAGGTTTTTTTCATAATTTCACTCCCGTCATTTCAGCCGGTGTAAATAGGTGAGGCTGAGGCTCTCCGGGTCCTCCGCCCGGAAGATGGCGCTCATATCCTGAATCAGACTGCCAAGGCCCAGGCTCTCCTGAAAGAGGTTCTTCCCGGTGCACCAGACGTTTCCCTCCTGCACGGCCCTGAAGTCCCCCAGCAGGCTGCTTTTCCCCAGAAGCTCCTCCAGGGTTTGGAGCTCTCCGTCGATGGTGCTGTTATAGATCAGCACGTCCGCGTCCCGGGCAGCCTCATAAAAGGCCTCCATCTGCATGTTCATGGTGGAGGTGGCGGCGTCATCGGAGGGAATGCCGGACAGGGCGTAGACGCCTCCGGCCAGGTCGATGGACTTTGCGATGTAATCCCCGGGCTTGCGCACGTTTACCGCGCCATTGGAGGTGATATAGAAGAAGGCCACAGTCTTTCCCGTGTTCTCCTGCTCCAGAATGGGGGTGAGCGCCTCCAGCTGCTGCCGGAAATAGGCCTCCGCCGCATCCTCCTTCCCCAGAAGGACGCCATAGAGGCGAATCCACTCCATCCGCCCCAGAGGGTGGCTCTCGTAGCTGGAGCGCTCCACCAGCACCGGAATGCCGAACCGCTCCAGCTGCTCCTTGACCTCCGGGGTGTGATAGATCATGGTGGACTCCACCGCCAGATCGCAGCCCCGGTCCAGAATCCGCTCATAGTCCGGAGCGCTGTACTTCCCGGCATAGGAAATTTTCCCTGCCTCCATGGCCTCCCTTGCCTCCGGGATGTACCACCCGTCCGCGTCTGTGCCGGAGAGGCTGATGGAATCCAGGGCGTCCAGCTCCCGGAACAGATCCATGGCGGAGGTGGCCACCAGATAGATGCTCTGCAGGGGCTGCCGCAGCACCGTGACCCCCTCCGGGATACCGGTGGGAGCTTCTGCGCCCTCGGGAACCACCAGATAGGTGTCCGAGTCTCCGATGGTGACCATCCGGTAGCCTCCGGAATAGTTCTCCACGGAAAACTGCTCCGCGTAGGACAGCTCCATGGTTCCCTCGGAGGTCATGGATGCCCAGGTCACGGCGCCTCCGGCCTGGGTGGCCGCATCCCCGGCGCAGCCCCCCAGACAGAGGGCCGCCAGCAGCAGCGCCAGAAAAAACCATCTCCGCTTCATTCCGCTTTTACAATGGTGGCGGAATCGAAGTACAGGGTGTACTCGATTTCGTGGGGGGTACTCATGGCGGTGGTGTCCGCCAGCACGGGAACCTTCCAGTCAAAGGCCGCCACGGGAATTTCAAAGGTGGCGTTCCCCTCCGTATTCACGGGGTCGAACTTCTGGTCATTGACCTTCATATAATCATAGTTGGAGCTGCTCCAGACCAGGGTGGCGTAAGCCTGGCCCCCCTCCACCCGGAGCTTGGCGGGAGATTCCACGGAAGCCTTGCCGGAGCCTCCCTCCAGACGAACCTCCACGGTGTAGCTGCCGTCCTCCAGGCCCAGGCTCTGGGCCGTGGCAAAGGCGCCGTCCTGAAATGCCTCCATGGGCAGGCTGTCCGCCCGGAACACCAGGGTGCGGTCGTACCACAGCTCCTTCTTCTTGCTGTAGGCGGCGCAGGAAATCCCCGCGTCCAGGGCCTCCACGGGCACGGTGAAGCTGTGGGTTCCGTCGGCGGCCTCCTCATAGGGGATGTAGGCCTCCTCCCCGGCCTCCGCCGCCGCCTGGGCGGTGCCCATGTACACATGAAGATAGCCGGTGCCGCCCATGTGCATGACGGCGGTCATCTCCCCGTTCTCCACCGTCAGCTCACACTGGGTGATGCTGAACATGGAGGAGCTGGAGTCCACGGTGACAGAGTAGGTGCCGTCCTTCAGGGAGCTGCCGTAGATGGGCGTCATCCACGCCTGCACCACGTCCTCCACCGGGGCCGTGTCTGCGGCAGACGCCACGTTCTGCTCCGGCTCCGTGGTGGGAGCCGTCTCACCGGCGCCACAGCCAGCGGTCAGCAGCATGATGGCGGCCAGGGCCAGGAGCATTCCTTTTTTTAAATGATTCATCATAAAATTCCCTCCTGCACAGGGGGCCGGCCGAAAGCTCCCTTCCGGCCGGCCCGAAAATGACAAATTACATTCAATTACTTGTTGAGACTGTCCACAGCCGCCTGAGCGTGCTCCACCAGGAGATCCTGGATGGCCTCCAGCTCACCCAGGCCCCGGACCAGGCACTCCACCTCATAACCGGCGTCCGCGAAAATGGTCTTCCAGGAGTCCTCGTCCCCTGCCATGTCGTTGTTGGCATGATCACCGGCCACGATCATGAGGGGCTGAAGCACAACCCGCTCGTAGCTCCCCGCCTGGACCGCCGCCAGCACATCCTCCACCGTGGGAGCGGCCTCCACCGTGCCGATGAAGTAGTTCTCATACCCCAGATCCTTCAGCACCTGCTGCATTTTGGCGTACACGCCGTTGGAGGCGGCCTCGGTGCCGTGGCCCATGAAGCAGATGGCGGTCTTTCCGTCGTCATAGGCGACGGTGGCCTCCACAATGGCCTTGGCCACAACCTGGAAGTCCTCATCGGAGGTGAGCAGAGGCTCTCCAATGACCACGGCCTCAAAGGCATCGGAATACTGGGCAACCTCGTTCACCAGGTCGTTGTACTCCAGGCCGTTCATCAGATGGGTGGGCTGCACCACCAGGGTCTTGACCCCGTTGGCAACCGCCCGGTCCAGGGCCTCGCCCACGTTGTCAATCACCTCGCCGTCCCGGCTCTTCACATGGTCGATGATGATCTGGCTGGTAAAGCCCCGGCGCACGGCATATTCGGGGAAAGCGGTCTCCATGGCCGCCTCAATGGCGCCGATGGTCAGGCGGCGGTTGTCATTGTAGCTGGTGCCGAAGCTCACAACCAGAAGCTCCTTTTCGCCGATGCCGTCCTGGTTCCGGGGATTGTCCAGGGAGGCGTCGCCGGTGTCGTAGTTCTCCTCCTCGTCCACAGGCTCGCCGGAGGGCTCCGTGGAGGCCGTGGTTCCGGCCGTGGTGTCCTGGGGCTCCTGGCTGCTGCCGCAGCCGGCAAACAGCGCCACAGCCAAAGCTGCCACCAGCAGCAGGGTTAACAGTTTCTTGATGTTCATGTTTCAGTTCCTCCTTTTATTTTCCTGATGTATGGTTAATTTTATTACACCAGCGAAGCAAAGGTACAGGAACCTGGGGCGAAAAAACGTGGCCATCCATAGATGACCACGTTCGGAATCGCCTGGCGAAACGGTACAATCAAGTCCTCGTGATCCGGAGCATAGATGCTATGTTCCCGTACCAGCAGACGGCAGGTTTCCTGACTCATAAGTCCACACGCACCGCAGGTCTTCCCAACAATTGTCAGTGACTGCCTCCTTCGGCATCAAACGGCGCGCTCGTTATATACAGTGACGAGATCGTACAGGCCTTTCACCTGTTTCCCTTTTACTCTTCCTTCTCCAAAAAAGAAAGAAGGCACCGGCTGCTTATTCAGTTGTCTTGATTATATCACAGGCCCGGAGCAATTGCAACCTCCGGATGAAATTATTTATGCTCCTCCAGCCACCGCAGGGCCATGTAGGCATAGACGGCGCTGCCTGTGGGCAGGGCGCTTTCGTCGAACTTCACCATGGGATGGTGCTGGGGATATTGGTAGCCCTTCTCCGGCTGTCCCGCGGCCAGGGCCAGCATGAGGGAGGGCACCTGCTGGCTGACATAGGCGAAGTCCTCGGAGCCTGCGGATTTGGAGCCGCCCCCGCCCATGGCGCTGAGCTCCGCCACGGTGAAGGCCCCCTCCTTCCCCAGAAGCTCCTTGGCGTACCGCCCGGCGCACTCCGACAGGGCCCCGTCATTCACCAGGGTGGGGCAGCCGCTGCCAAAGGTCACAGTAGCCCTGGCCCGGAAGGCCCGGGCGGTGTACTCCGAAATCTCCGTCAGGCGGCTTTTGATGAAGGCCCGGCTCTCCTCGTCAAAGGTGCGGATGCTTCCCCCCATGGTGGCGGCGTCGGGAATGGCGTTGGCCGCCGTGCCGGCGCTCATGGTGCCGATGGTGAGCACCGCCCGCTCGCCCATAGCCAGCTCTCTGGCGTTGATCTCCTGCAGGGCGATGAGGATGTGGGCCGCCGCCGTCAGGGGGTCCACCCCGTTGTTTGGCATGGAGCCGTGGCAGCCCTTGCCCTGAACCCGGATCTCAAAATAGTCCGCCGCAGGGGCGCTGACGCCGGGGGCGGAGACCACCACGGTGCCGGGCCGGAAGGGCATCCCCGCCATGACGTGAATCATCAGGGCGGCGTCCACCTTGGGGTTCTCCAGAAGGCCCGCCTGGAGCATGTCCTGAGAGCCCTCGAAAATCTCCTCCGCCGGCTGGAACATGAGCTTCACCGTGCCGCAAATCTCCTCCTCGTGGGCCTTCAGAAGCCTCACAGCCCCCAGGAGCATGGCGGTGTGCAGGTCGTGGCCGCAGGCGTGCATGTTCCCGTTCCGGGCGGCGAAATCCACCTCCGCCTCCTCCCGGATGGGAAGGGCGTCCATGTCCGCCCGGAGGAGGAACACCTTGCCGGGCTTTTTGCCGCCCACCAATGCCACCAGCCCGGCCCGGCCGCAGTCCCTGGGCTCCAGGCCCATGGCGGTCAGCTCCTCCTTCACAAAGGCCAGGGTGTCCTCAATCTGAAAGCCGGTTCCGGGGTGCCGGTGCAGCCACCGCCGCTCCTGCAAAACCGTCTCCCGCAGCGCCTCCGCCTCCAGGCGGAATTCTTCCGTATTCATAGAGAAGTCTCCTTTCAACCGGATGGGGGTTTTTTCCTATTATATACCCATTCTCCAGAGAAATCCACCGGTTTTTTGGAATAATCCGGAGACAGGGGGAATTGGAATCCACAGATTCCGTCCCCCCGGAGAATTTTTTGAAAATTCTCCCACCCGGCACTTGTAAAATGGGACTTTTTGACGTATACTCTTTCTCAGAGTTTCAAGCAAAGAGAGGTTTATTTCTCATGGAATCTGTCAGCATCCGGGAGCTGTTTCAAAATACCGCCGCGTACGTTGGGAAAACCCTCACCGTCACCGGCTGGGTTCGCTCCGTCCGGGCCAGCAAGGCCTTCGGCTTCATCGTCCTTCACGACGGCACCTTCTTCACCCCCTTGCAGGTGGTGTATCACGACAATCTGGAGAACTTCCAGGACATCTCCAAGACCAACGTAGGCGCCGCCCTGGTGGTCACCGGCACCCTGGTGGAGACGCCCGAGGCCAAGCAGCCCTTTGAGCTCCAGGCCCAGTCCGTCACCGTGGAGGGCCCCTCCGCTCCGGACTATCCCCTCCAGAAGAAGCGCCACAGCATGGAGTACCTGCGGACCATCACCCACCTGCGCCCCAGAACCAACACCTTCCAGGCGGTGTTCCGGGTTCGGAGCCTCATCGCCTACGCCATTCACCGGTTCTTCCAGGAGCGGGACTTCGTGTATGTCCACACCCCCCTCATCACCGGCTCCGACTGCGAGGGCGCCGGCGAGATGTTCCAGGTCACAACCCTGCCCCTCCAGAACCTGCCCCTCACCGAGGACGGCAAGGTGGACTACAGCAAGGACTTCTTCAACAAGCCCACCAACCTGACGGTCTCCGGCCAGCTGAACGGCGAGACCTTTGCCATGGCCTTTAAGAACATCTACACCTTCGGCCCCACCTTCCGGGCGGAGAACTCCAACACCACCCGCCACGCCGCCGAGTTCTGGATGATCGAGCCGGAGATCGCCTTCGCCGACCTGAACGACGACATGCGCCTGGCGGAGGACATGATCAAATATGTCATCGCCTCCGTTCTGGAGCACGCCCCCGAGGAGATGGCCTTCTTCAATCAGTTCGTGGACAAGGGCCTGCTGGAGCGGCTCAACCATGTGCTGAACTCGGAATTTGGCCATGTGACCTACACCGAGGCAATCGCGCTTCTGGAGCAGCACAACGACAAATTCGAGTACCCCGTCCACTGGGGCTGCGACCTGCAGACCGAGCACGAGCGCTACCTCACGGAGGTGCTGTTCCAGCGCCCCGTCTTCGTCACCGACTACCCCAAGGAGATCAAGGCCTTTTACATGAAGCTGAACCCCGACGGAAAGACCGTGGCCGCCATGGACTGCCTGGTGCCCGGCATCGGCGAGATCATCGGCGGCAGCCAGCGTGAGGACAATTATCAGGTGCTTCTGAACCGGATTCACGAGCTGGGCCTCCGGGAGGAGGATTACGGATTCTATCTGGATCTTCGGAAGTACGGCTCCGCCCGCCACGCCGGCTTCGGCCTGGGCTTTGAGCGCTGTGTCATGTACCTCACCGGCATGTCCAACATCCGGGACGTGCTCCCCTTCCCCAGAACCGTCAACAACTGCGACCTGTGAGCGAAGTTTTTCCATGCGGCAGCGCCGGTTTTTGGCGCTGCCGCAGATTTTCTCTTGACAAACGGAACAAATCCGGGTAATATAGACTATATATGTAGAACATAAGGAGGCTTGTTTATGCGTCTGCCGGAATCTGACCGCAGTGTGATGGAAGCGTTTTGGGAGCGCGGCCCCATGACCGCCAAGGAGGCGGCAAAGCTCCTGGGAGAGCGGCTGGGCTGGAGCAAAACCACCACCTACACCATGCTCACCCGCTGTGTCAACAAGGGCTATCTCTCCCGGTCGGAGCCTCATTTCCTGTGCACCCCCGTCCTCACCAAGGAGCAGGTGTCCCGGATGGAGACCGAGGATCTGCTTCAGCACAATTACAATGGCTCTGCGGATCTCCTGGTGGCAGCCCTGGTGGACCGGAAGCTGCTGAGCGCCAAGGAAATCAAGAAGCTGTACGAATATCTGCAGCAAATGGAGGAAGCCTGACCGCTTCCGCCCCGGGGTTGTCTCAAAACTTGTTTTGAGACAACCCCGGGGCGTTTTTCCATACCAAAGAGGTTTGGAAAAACGTTTGATTGAACGGGAAAGGGGCCCTTTGCCCCTTTCACACTTTCCCCGCTGCTCTATATCGCTAATTATTTCTCCTATTTTTCCTGGTACAGCGGTATATGAGGCAGCCCTGTTTTATGATTAGTTTCCACGTTTTTGCTCAAACTATGGGAAAGCCCATTGGAGTGAGGGAGGAAAAATCCATGAATATGAATCCAAAGCAATACAATGCCTATGTAAAAAAGCTGGGCCCCAAGTCCCCCATTGTGAAAGACTGCCTGAACGCCTTCTGGATCGGGGGCCTCATCTGCGTCCTGGGTCAGCTGATTCAGAACGGATACGCCGGGGCGGGCCTTGACAAAGAGGCCGCCGGAACCGCAACATCCATGAGCCTGGTGCTTCTGTCCGTGCTCCTCACAGGCTTCAGCCTGTATGACGACCTGGCCAAGGTAGCGGGGGCCGGAACCCTGGTACCCATCACCGGCTTTGCCAACTCCATCGCCGCCCCGGCCATTGAGTTTAAGAGCGAGGGCATCGTAACCGGCACCTGCGTCAAGCTCTTCTCCATCGCCGGCCCCGTCCTGGTCTTCGGCACCACCGCCAGCGTGGTTTACGGGCTGCTCTACTGGGTCTATACACTATTGTGGTAATTCAGGATTTGGTGGAAGCACCCTGCATGAGATTGTACAGACTGTGCCATCTTGTGCAACCATGCACAGAGAATCTCTCTCAAGCAAGAAGATATCGTTCACATCCAGTTCGCTGCTCTCATTGATTAGGTCAAAGAGCTTGTCCATGATGTAATTCAATTCCATTATCGTACACTCCTTTCAAAATATGGTGCGTACACACACCATATTATTATAACCCATTCCGCGTTAGAATACAAGCATACAAACTGCTTGCAGGGTGGTGCGGATGATCAAATATGACCGTCTCTGGGCGACGCTGAAGGAGAAGAACATCAGCCAGTACCGGCTGATTCAGGAATACGGAATTGACAAGGCGCAGCTTCACCGGCTGCGGAAGAATATGGTGGTGAAAACCGTGATTCTCAGCAACCTCTGCCGCATTCTGGACTGCCGGCTGGAGGATATCGCGGAATATGCACCGGATGAAGAAGGAACACCGGCCTCACCTCAGGCTTAAAGCCCGGGGCAGGGCCGGTGTCCTTTTGTCCGGCGCGCAAACGGTAACGCTGTCCTTGTCCGTCCCTTTACGCCGGATGCAATTTCCCCTCCCAAGACCTGGCAAGGGACTGGATTCCGGTTTTTGTACGGAGTTGTGACCCCCGCCTCCGCACGGCCTCACTTTGGATTCCTTCCGGCTCCGTTGCGGAGTCTTTTGGAATCCATTTGGAATCCATTCGGAATCCTCTTGGAATCCATTTGGAATCCTAGCATAGCAGAGCAGAGCTTAGCAGAGCAGAGCACAGCAGAGCATAGCATAGCATAGCTTAGCCTAGCATTCTCTGCCGCTGTCGCAGCAGAGAAAGGGCGCGGCGGCGACGGCGGCAGGGGAAAAAATTTTCCCGGTGGATGGGTAGAGAACCGGCCGGGAGGCGTGGTACAATGGCCCCAACACCGACCGGGAGGGATTTTCATGCTCTGGACACTTGCCGTAATCTTCACCGCAGCTCTGGTTTTTCTCGGAAAAACTCTGGGAAAAGCAGATTATTCCAAAGGTTTTTCCGTAGATTTCAGGGCAGCACAGGGAAAGTCCGCCCTTTTCCGCCCCGCCGGTTTTGCCCACGGACAGGCCCGGTTCGCTGTGAGAAGCGCCCGGATCTGCTGCGGAATGGTTCGGGTTTTACCGGGAAACACCCCGTTTTTACGAAAGTTCTTCACAAAATTTCCACCGACCCCAGCATGTCATCCTGAGCGGACGGCGAAGGAGGGTTCCGTCGCAGGAGGCTGGTGCTTGAGATCCTTCGGCTGCGCCTCAGGATGACAACGGGGGGAGGCCGGTGCTTGAGATCCTTCGGCTGTGCCTCAGGATGACAACGGGGAGAGGCCGATGCTTGAGATCCTTCGGCTGTGCCTCAGGATAACAACGGGGGAGGCCGATGCGCGAGATCCTTCGGCTTTGCCTCAGGATGACAACGGGGGGAGCCGATGGCATATATTTGCCCCTTGACAAATTTGGTCGGTTGTTATAGACTAGAGTTGGTCGGTAATTACCAACCAAATTTTTGGAGGTGTTTTTATGGACGAGCCGAAGCTCTGTGAAAGTGATTTTCGATTCATGACCGTCATCTGGGACAACGAGCCCCTGCCCTCCGGGCGTTTGGTGGAGCTGTGCGCCGCGGAGCTGGGCTGGAAGAAATCCACCACCTACACCACCCTGAAAAAGCTCTGCGGCCGGGGCTTTGCCCGGAACGAAAACGCCCTGGTCACGGCCCTCATTCCCCGGGAAATGGTTCTGTCCTATGAGAGCGAGCGCTTTGTCAAGCGAACCTTCCAGGGCTCCCTGCCCCGGTTCCTGGTGAGCTTTCTGGGGGAGCGGAAGCTCACGGAGGCCGAGGCGGCGGAGCTGAAAACCCTGATTGACGCCCACCGGAAGGAGGAGAACACATGACGGAGCTGTTCACCGCCGTGCTGAATCTGAGCCTCACCGGCTCCTGTGTGATCGTCTTCGTATTGCTGCTCCGGCTGCTTCTGAAGCGGGCCCCGAAAAAATTTTCCTACGCCCTGTGGGGCGTGGTGGGTTTTCGCCTATGCTGCCCCGTCTCTGTCAAAAGTAGCCTCAGTCTCTTTTCCCTTTTCTCCCTGGGCCAGTCCGCCGGGAGCTCTGTCCCTGCCTCCCTCCCGGAGCCGGTGGCCGGTTCCGCCCAGGCTGCCGGGGGCATTTCCCTTGCAGAGCCTCTGATTTCCTCCTCCGTCCCCGCCCCCGGGGTGGGTGACAGCGTCAACCCTGTGGACATACTCCTGTTTCTGGGGGCCATCGTCTGGTGCATGGGTATGGCGGCGCGCCTTGTCTATCTGTTTTTCAGCACCTGGCGTCTTCACCGCAGCCTTCGGGGGGCGGCTTTGGGGGAAGGAGGGGTGTACCGTTCGGACAGGCTCTCCTCCCCCACCCTCTTTGGGATACTCCGGCCCCGGATTTATCTTCCGGCGGATCTTCCCCCGGAGACGACTCCCCATGTTCTGGCCCATGAGCGCTTCCACAAAAAGCACCTGGACCATCTGGTGAAGCTCCTGGCCTGGCTGATTCTCACGGTGCACTGGTTCAACCCTCTGTGTCACCTGGCTTTCTTCCTCATGAGCCGGGACATGGAGCTTCGGTGCGACGAAGGGGTGCTGGCCCAGGGTGTCTCCCCGGTAGACTACAGTGAGGCTCTCTTGTCTCTGGCCTCGGCAAAGCCTGCCCCCCTGGGCTTCAGCGGCGGCGCCAAGGGCCGCATCCGCAACGCTCTGGGCTGGAAAAAGCCCAAGGCCTGGTGCGCGGTGCTGGCCGGGGTGATTTGCCTTTTGGGCATGTTCGCCTGCGCCGCCGACCCGGCGGCGCAGGCAGAGGAAACCCTCTACCGCTCCTGGGAGACCACCTACATGAGCCCCTACAGCTCCTATTACTCCCCTTACGGCGACTCCGGCCAGTGGTATCTGGTGGGAGCGGACAGCTTCCGGGCGGTGGACAAAAAAACCGGGGCCGAGACCCTGTCCTTTGAGGGCCTCTCCTGGGACTGGGAGGGCATCCCCATGACCACCCTCCAGTGGAACGACATGTTCGGCGGCACCGGCAGCCACGACCCCAGCGGCTGGACATACCTGCCCCTGGACGCTTCCAACTGGCTTCTGAAAAAGGACGGTACGCTCCACTTCGCCAGACTGTCCACTGCCAAGGGCGGTCAGGAAATCTTCTGGAGCATCTATGCCCTCGCCCCCGTGGACACGGACTCCCGGCCCGCTTCCTGGTTTGATAACCCTGCCCAAAGCAGCGGCTTCGGCGGTTTTCCCATCTGGCTGGACATGACCTACACCACCGTCACCGCCCAGTGCACCGCCGGGCAGCTGCAAAGCGCCCAGATTCTGGCGGGAGAGCCTCTTTGCTGGCAGCCTGCGGACAGAAGCGGGAATCCCGTGGAGAAGACAAACCTCACCTTCCAGGTCTACAACGGCACCGTTGAGATCGCCTCCGGCGTCATTGAAATCCAATGCACCCAGGCAGACACGCTCACCCGCACCTATGAGGCAAGCCTTACCACAGGGGAGAACCTGGTGCTCTACCCCTGCGACTCCGGTGCCCTTCTCTGGGAGGCCCGCTCCTCCAGCGAGGGCCTGGCCCAATACCCGGAGGTCACCCTGGAACTCCCCGATTCCCTGCCCAATCCGGTTGCGGCCTTTGCGAAGGACTATGTCACGGAGCAGATGTACCGGATGACAGGCCTGTGCTTTGCGGAGGCGCGAATCACCGGCTGCACAGCCTACAACACCGGAACCGCCAATGAGACGGTAAACGCCCTTCTCTACCGTCTGACCTACCGGCTCCTGCCGGAGAATCCGGCAGAAGCCCGGGCGGCGGGCTGCCCCATGGAGGGCGACTGGATTACGGAGGAGACCCCCCAGGGCCAGCCCTGCCTCCTCCTGGTGCGCCACCTGGACACCGGCAGTTGGGAGTGCCTTGCGGTTCTGGGCACGGACACCATTCGCCGCACCTATGGCACCCCGGAATACCTGGAACAATACGACTCTCCTGAGCAGGCCGCCGTCATGGAGCATTTGTCCGGAATGATGCCATAGGGCTGTGCCAGCCCCCCGCTTGTTATCCTGAGCGGGCAGCGAAGGATCTGGCGTTTCGAGGGTTCCGTCACGGGGACCTGTACATGAGATCCTTCGGCTTCGCCTCAGGATGACAATGGGGGGCGGCGGGTGCTTAATAAACTCTTCGGCTGCGCCCCCTGCTTACAGCAGGGGGGCATTTTCTGTACCCCGGGCAAAAAAGGGAAAGTGTCCCTTGTAATTTCCAGGGCACTGTGGTAAAATAACAACGTTTGTTTCAAATGTCAGAATCGACGGTATAGGAGGCTTATATGGGTATCCTTCGGGAATTGGCGTGGCTGACGCAGCTGGGCTTTTCCATTGTCAGTCCGCTTCTTTTGTGTCTCCTGGGCGCGGTATGGCTCCGGAACCGGTTCTCCCTGGGGGGCTGGGTGGTGGTTCTGGGGGTGCTCCTGGGCCTGGGGGGAGCTTTCTCCGCCGGTATGGCCTTCGCCCGGCAGGCAAAGCTCCTGACCGATTCCAAATCCAAGGACAAAAAGGACAAGCCTCCCGTCTCCTTTAATGAGCACGACTGATTCTCCCTGGAGGTCCTCTTCATGAAATCCAAAAACCCTGTCTATTCCGAAACCCTGATGATCGCCATTGGGGAGGTCATCTGCGTGGCCATCATGCTGGGCCTCTTCGCCCTGGCGGGGCACTTTGACCGAAAGGTGCTCCTGGGGGGCATCGTGGGCGGTGTGCTGGTCATTGCGAACTTTTTCCTCATGGCCGTGGGCACCAGCCTGGCGGCGGACCGGGCGGAGGCCCAGAACGTGAAAGGCGGCATGACCCTGATTCAGGTCTCCCGGCTGCTGCGCTCTGTGGGGCTCTTCGCCGTCCTGGCCGTGTGCGCCATCAGCAAGCAGTTCAACCTCTGGGCGCTGGTGCTGCCCTTCCTCTTCCAATGGCCGGTTCTGGCCCTTGGCGAATTCTTCCGAAAGTCTGGTGAGCGAAAGTCATGAATGTCAACGGCCCCAAGATTTACTTTACCATCCCCATTCTGGGCGGCATTCCCGTCACCCAAACCGCCGTCTCTTACCTGCTGGTCACCATCATCCTGTGCGTGTCCGGCTATCTTCTGGGGAAAAAACTCACAAAGCGCCCGGGCAGGGCCCAGGTTCTGGTGGAAAAGGGCGTGTCCATGCTGTACAATCTGGTCTCCGAGACCATGGGCCCCCACAACGCCCATTGGACCCCCTACATCGGCACCCTGTTTCTCTCCTCCCTTTTGGGCTCTCTCATCGGCATGACCGGCTTCTTCCGGTCCACCACCGCCGATCTCAGCATCACCCTCACCTGGGCCGTCATGACCAGCGTCCTCATCTGGTACCACAGCATTAAAAACAACGGCTTTTTGGGCTGGCTCAAGGGGTTCACCGAGCCCATCTTCGTCATGACCCCCATGAACATCATCTCCGAAATCGCCCAGCCCATCTCCATGGCCTTCCGTCACTTCGGCAACGTGGTGGGCGGCAGCGTCATCACCTCCATGCTCTATATGGCCCTGGCCGGGGTGTCCACGATGGTTCTGAACCTGATTGCCGGCAACGGTCTCGCGGTGTGCATCGCGGTGCTGGCGGTGGGTCTCGCCGTTTTGATTCTCGCCATTGTGCGGAAAAAGAAATTTATCTGGAAGCTCCTGGGCGCGGTTATGACCATTCTGGGAACCTTCGCTCTGCTGCAGCAGCAGGAGCTTCTGGTGGGCGTTCCCATTCTGGATGTGGGCATTCCCGCCATTCTCTCTTTGTACTTTGACCTCTTCTCCGGCTTCATCCAGGCCTTTGTCTTCTGCCTGCTGAGTATGGTCTACATCAGCAGCGCCTGTCCCCCTCCCCAGGAGGCGGAGGGCTAACCCTTGTCGTTCCTGTAAATTCAAATATATCAACATTATCTAGGAGGAACTTTATTATGGAACAAGCTATCATCAAAGCCGCCTGCGCCATCGGCGCCGGTCTGTGTATGGGTATCGGCGCCATCGGCCCCGCCATGGGCGAAGGCAACGCCGTGGGCAAGGCCCTGGAGGGAATGGCCCGTCAGCCCGAGGCAGCCAGCACCCTGCGTACCAATATGATCATCGGCTGCGCCATCACCGAGACCACCGGCATTTACTCTCTGCTGATCGCCTTCCTGATTCTCTTTGCCCTGTAAGAGGTCACTGCCTTCCGGCATTTTTACGAAAGGAGTGATTTTCCATGGAGGGATTTGAAAGCCTGGTGGGCGTGAATTTCTGGACAGCCCTGTTCGGCCTGTGCAACATGCTCATCACCTTCGCAATTCTGAAAAAATTCCTCTTCAAACCGGTTAAAAAGATGATCGACGACCGTCAGAAGGAGATTGACGATCTGTATGCCGACGCCGGCAACTCCAAGGCCCAGGCCGAGGCCCTGCGCCAGCAGTATGACGCCCGGCTGAAAGACGCCCATGCCGAGGGAGACCGGATTATCCGGGAGGCCACCCGGCAGGCCCAGAGCCAGGAGGAGGCCATTTTGCGGGATGCCCAGGACAAGGCCGCCCGCACCATGGAGCGGGCCCAGGAGCAGATCGCCCTGGAGAAGAAGCAGGCCATGAACGACCTGAAGGATCAGGTCTCCGGCATGGCCCTGGACATCGCCTCCGCCGTCTTGGAGGAGGACATTGACGGGAAGAAGCACACGCAGCTTATTGACCGGTTCATCAAGGATTTGGGTGAGCAGGCATGATCAACGAAACCGACTATGGCCGGGCCCTTTTTGAGCTGGCCCGGGAGCAGCAGGCGGACAAGGCCGTGCTGGAGGAGCTGGCAGCCGTCCGGCGGATTCTGGAGCAGGAGCCCCGGTATGCGGAGCTGCTGGACTCCCCCGCCCTTCCCAAGGAGCAGCGTCTGAGCCTGCTGGAGAAGGCCTTTGGGGGCCTCTCCCAATACCATTTGAATTTTCTCAAAATACTCTGCGAAAAGCACGCCGTGAAGCAGTACGCCGGCTGTGCCAGGGTGTATGGGGATCTGTATGACGAAGCCCACCAGATTCTCCGGGCCACAGCCATCACGGCGGTACCCATGACCCAGGCCCAGCTCTCCGCCCTGACGGACAAGCTCCGCGCCATGACCGGCAAGACCGTGGTGGTCAAGAACACCGTGGACGCCAGGGTGGTGGGCGGCGTTCAGCTCCGCCTGGGCGGCGTCCAGCTGGACGGAAGCATCCGTTCCCGGCTGGAGGACCTGCGCCGGAGCCTGGCCGGTGTGATCGTATAAAGAAGGTGAACGCATGAACCTGAAAACCGACGAAATTACCAAGGTAATCAAAGATCAAATCAAGACCTACGGAGCCAAGACCAAGCAGGACGAAATTGGCTACGTCATCCAGGTGGGCGACGGCATCGCCAAGGTTCACGGCCTGGACAAGTGCCGCTCCAACGAGCTTCTGAATTTTGAAAACGGCGCCGTGGGCATGGCCCTGAACCTGGAGGAGGACTGCGTCAGCGTGGTTATGCTGGGCTCCGATGTGGGCGTGACCGAGGGCAGCATTGTCCGCCGCACAGGTCAGGTTCTCTCCGTCCCCGTGGGCGACCGGCTCATTGGCCGGGTTGTGGACGCCCTGGGCAATCCCATCGACGGCAAGGGCCCCGTGGACTGCCTGGAGACCCGCCCCATCGAGCACAAGGCCCCGGGCATCATCCAGCGCAAGGGAGTCTCCGTACCTCTGCAGACGGGCATCAAGGCCATTGACGCCATGATTCCCATTGGCCGTGGCCAGCGTGAGCTGATCATCGGCGACCGGCAGACGGGCAAGACCACCATCGCCACGGACACCATTTTGAACCAGAAGGGCAAGAACGTGATCTGCATCTATGTGGCCATCGGCCAGAAGCGGTCCACGGTGGCCCAGATTGTAAACAGCTTCCGGATGAACGGGGCCATGGACTACACCATTGTGGTCTCCGCCACCGCCTCCGAGCAGGCCCCCATGCAGTACATCGCCCCCTACTCCGGCTGCACCATGGGCGAGTATTTCATGGATCAGGGCAAGGACGTGCTCATCATCTATGACGACCTCAGCAAGCACGCCGTGGCATACCGGGCCATTTCCCTGCTGATCCGCCGCCCCCCCGGACGGGAGGCCTTCCCCGGCGACGTGTTCTACCTCCACTCCCGGCTCCTGGAGCGGGCAGCCCGGATGGCCCCCGAGTACGGCGGCGGCAGCCTCACGGCCCTGCCCATCATTGAGACCCAGGCCGGTGACGTGTCCGCCTATATCCCCACCAACGTGATTTCCATCACCGACGGTCAGATCTTCCTGGAGACCGAGCTGTTCAACTCCGGCGTTATGCCCGCCGTGAACCCCGGCATCTCCGTGTCCCGGGTGGGCGGCTCCGCCCAGATCAAGGCCATGAAGAAGGTGGCCGGCTCTCTGAAGCTGCTGTACTCCCAGTACCGGGAGCTCCAGAGCTTCGCCCAGTTCGGCTCCGACCTGGACGCGGACACCAAGTCCCGCCTGGCCCAGGGCCAGCGGATTGTGGAGGTTCTGAAGCAGAAGAACGGCCAGCCCCTGGAGGTTGCCCATCAGGTGTGCATCCTCTACGCCGTCACCAAGGGCTATCTGGAGAAGGTGGCCGTGGAGGACGTGGCGGAGTACGAGGCCGCCATGCACCGCCGCCTGGATGAGACCCACCCCGAGATTCTGAAGTCCATCCGGGATACCAAAAACCTGACCCAGGAGAACGAGGAGGCCCTGAAGCAGTTCCTCGCCCAGTTCACGGAAGAGTTCCAATCCACGCATCAGTAAGGAGGGTGACCCATGGCGGGCGTTTCCACCAAAGATATCAAGCAGCGCATCCGAAGCATGGAGAGCACCCGGCAAATCACCCGGGCCATGGAGATGGTGGCCTCCTCCAAGCTCCGCCGGGCCCAGGAGCGGATCAATGACAGCCGCCCCTACTTTGAAATCCTCTACAGCACCATCGCCCGGATCGCCGCCACCAAGACGGACTTCACCTCCCCCTACCTCACCCGGCGGGAGGGAAACAAGGTTCTGTGCATTGCCATTGCCGGTGACCGGGGCCTTGCGGGCGGGTACAACAGCAACGTGTTCAAGCTGGTGACCCAGGAGCTCTCCGGGAAGGATTTTCAGGTGCTTCCCATTGGCAAGAAGTCCGTGGAGTATTTCAAGGCCCACGGCGTTCCCATCCTCACGGAGCAGTACGCCGAGGCGGCGGACATCTCCATCAGCGACTGCTTTACCCTGTCCAAGCAATTGGCCAAGGACTACCTGGCAGGGAAATTCGACCAGGTGTATGTGGCCTTTACCAATTTTATCTCGGTTCTGTCCCAGAGTCCCGCCATGCTCCCCCTCCTCCCCCTGAGCCTCACCCAGACCAAGCGGGCAGAGACGGAGCCGGGGGCCCTCTATGAACCGGATCCCCAGTCCGTATTTGACGCCATCATCCCGGAGTACCTGGGCGGTGTTGTCTACGGCGCCCTGTGCGAGTCCGTGGCCAGCGAGCTGGCCGCCCGGCGGACCGCCATGGACGCCGCCACCAAAAACGCCGACGAGATGATCGAGAATCTGAATCTGCAATTCAACCGCGCCCGCCAGGGCGCCATTACCCAGGAGATCACCGAAATCGTGGCGGGCGCTTAGCCCCCCGGTTCGGATGCAAGGAGTTGATCCAATGGCAAATTCCAACGGTACAGTGACCCAGGTCATCGGCCCTGTTCTGGACATCCGCTTTCCGGAAGGGCACCTGCCGGAGCTGCTGAACGCAATTGAAATCCCCAACGGCACGGACACCATCGTTGCCGAGGTCGCCCAGCACCTGGGCGACAACGTGGTTCGGGCCGTTGCCATGAGCTCCACCGACGGCCTCCAGCGGGGCGTAACCGCCACGGATACAGGCGCCCCCATCCAGGTGCCCGTGGGCGACGGCTGTCTTGGCCGGATGTTCAACCTGCTGGGCCAGCCCATCGACGAAAAGCCCGCCCCCGAGACTGCCGACCGGTGGCCCATCCACCGCCCCGCCCCCTCCTATGAGGATCAGGCCTCCACCACGGAGATTCTTGAGACGGGCATCAAGGTTGTGGATCTCATCTGTCCCTATGCCAAGGGCGGCAAAATCGGCCTCTTCGGCGGCGCCGGCGTGGGCAAGACCGTGCTCATCATGGAGCTTATCAACAACATTGCCAAGGAGCACGGCGGCATCTCCGTGTTCACCGGCGTGGGCGAGCGCACCCGGGAGGGCAATGACCTGTACAACGAGATGAAGGAGTCCGGCGTTCTGGAGAAGACCGCCCTGGTCTACGGCCAGATGAACGAGCCCCCCGGAGCCAGAATGCGGGTGGGCCTGTCGGGCCTCACCATGGCGGAGTATTTCCGGGACGTGAAGCACCAGGACGTGCTTCTCTTCATTGATAATATCTTCCGCTTCACCCAGGCCGGCTCTGAGGTCTCCGCCCTGCTGGGCCGTATGCCCTCCGCAGTTGGCTATCAGCCCACCCTGGCCACAGAGATGGGCGCCCTTCAGGAGCGCATCACCTCCACCAAGGAGGGCTCCATCACCTCCGTCCAGGCGGTCTACGTTCCCGCCGACGACCTGACGGACCCCGCCCCTGCCACCACCTTTGCCCACCTGGACGCCACCACGGTTCTGGACCGTGGCATCTCCTCTCTGGGCATCTACCCCGCCGTGGATCCCCTGGCCTCCACCTCCCGGATTCTCAGCCCGGAGATTCTGGGCCGGGAGCACTACCAGGTGGCCCGGGACGTGCAGCGGATTCTCCAGCGGTACAAGGAGCTTCAGGATATCATCGCCATCATGGGCATGGACGAGCTGTCCGACGAGGACAAGCTGACGGTGAACCGGGCCAGAAAGGTTCAGCGGTTCCTGTCCCAGCCCTTCACCGTGGCCGAGGAGTTCACCGGCATGACCGGCAAGTACGTCCCTCTGAAGGAGACCATCCGTGGCTTCAAAGAGATCATCGAGGGCAAGCACGACGATATCCCCGAGTCCGCCTTCCTCTTTGCCGGTTCCATTGACGACGTGGTGGCCAAGGCTGCCAAAGGGTGAGCGGTATGAATGCCTTTCATCTGAAGATCGTCACCCCCGACGGCCTTGTTTATGACGGGGACGCCCTCAGCCTCACCGTCCGCACCACTGCCGGAGATGTGGGCATCCTGGCCGGTCACCTGGATCTGGTCAGCGCTCTGGGCATGGGCCGGGCCACGGTGGTCACCGAGTCCGGCACCCGGTACGCCGCCTGCATCGGCGGTATGCTCTCGGTGAAAAAGGACCTGGTAACCCTGGTTGCCACCACCTTCGAGTGGGCCGACCAGATCGACGCCCAGCGGGCCCAGGCCTCCCTGGACCGGGCCCAGAAGGTGCTCCATAACAAGGACGCCACCCAGGCGGAGCTCCGCCTGGCCGAGGCCCGGCTGAAGCGCGCCCTGGTTCGCCAGAGCGTGGCGGGCGGCGGGAAATAATGGTTCCCAAATCTTTTTTCGCAAAACCGGTTGACAACGCCGCCACAAAGTGGTATGGTATATCCAGTTTAAAGCAATAAGGAGTTTCTTCTCATGACCATGAACGCTGTTTATTTCGCATACTATTACTTTTACTTTCGCTTCTGAAGGTAAGAGTGATTTGTGTTGCGAAAAATAGAAATGGTCTTGGGTATAACGCCATTTTATTGAACCACACAGAATCACTTCTGTGTGGTTCATTTTTATTGCAGTCCCTTTGGATATTCCCCGTAGGAATCGGTCGAGACCGTTCCTCACCATGTATACTGTCAGATAAAAAGGAGTTACAATTATGATTGCCATTATCAAAGCGGGAACCCCCCAGAGTCAAATCGATAACCTGGTTCACTGGCTGGAGCATCAGGGCATCAAGCCCTATCTCTCCGCCGGAGATTATTATACGGTTCTGGGCCTGGTGGGCGACACCAGCAAGATCGACATGGATCTGCTGGCCAGTCTGGAAATCGTCCAGTCCGTGAAGCGGGTGACGGAGCCCTTTAAGCGGGTCAGCCGGGATTTCCAGCCCAAGGATACGGTGATCGACCTGGCGGGGACGAAAATCGGCGGCGGCAGCTTCTGCATCATCGCCGGCCCCTGCTCGGTGGAGACCCATGAGCAGATCATCGGGGTGGCCAAGGCGGTGAAGGCCGCAGGCGCCAACATTCTCCGGGGCGGCGCCTTTAAGCCCCGCACCTCTCCTTACGACTTCCAGGGCCTGGGGGCCCTGGGCATTGAGATGCTCCTGGAGGCCAAGAAGGAGACGGGCCTTCCCATCATCACCGAGGCCATGAACATCAACCAGTTGCCTCTGTTTGAGGATGTGGACATCATCCAGATCGGAGCCCGGAACATGCAGAACTTTGACCTCCTCAAGGAGGTGGGCAAGCTCCGGAAGCCCGTCCTTCTGAAGCGGGGCCTGTGCGGCACCATCAAGGAGTGGCTTATGAGCGCCGAGTATATCATGTCCGAGGGCAACGAGCAGGTGATTCTCTGCGAGCGGGGCATCCGCACCTATGAGACCTACACCCGGAACACTCTGGATCTCTCCGCCATTCCCCTGCTCAAGAATCTGACCCACCTTCCCGTGGTGGTAGACCCCAGCCATGCCACGGGCCAGGCCCGGCTGGTGAAGCCCATGAGCCTGGCCGCCACCGCCGCAGGCGCCGACGGCATCATGATTGAGGTTCACAACGATCCCCCTCACGCCCTGTGCGACGGAGCCCAGTCCCTGACCCCGGAGCAGTTCGCGGACGTGGCGGCCCGGGTGCGAAAAATCCGGGAGGTGATTGCATGACCGTGGGAATTGTGGGCCTGGGCCTCATCGGAGGCTCCATGGCCAAGGCCTACTCCGCCGCCGGTCACAGGGTCTACGGCTGGGATCTGGACGGGAGCATTCTGGAGTTCGCCGCTCTCACCGGCGCCCACCAGGGGACGCTGGACAAAGACACCCTTCCCCTGTGCGACCTGGTGCTCCTGGCCGTGCCGCCTCAGGCGGCCATCGACTGGCTCCGGGCCCATGGGGCGGAAATTTCCCCCGATGCCCTGGTCATGGACCTGTGCGGCACCAAGCGGGTGGTGTGCGCCAGCTGCTTCCCCCTGGCGGAGCGCTATGGCTTCACCTTTGTGGGAGGCCATCCCATGGCGGGCACCCACAACTCCGGCTTCAAGTACGCCCGTGCCAACCTCTTCCGGGGGGCGCCCATGGTGCTGGTGCCCCCGGAGGGCTTCACCATGGAGCTGCTGGACCGGGTGAAGTTCCTCCTGGCCCCGGCGGGCTTCGGCAAGCTCTCGGTCACCACGGCGGAGGAGCATGACCGGCTGATTGCCTTTACCTCCCAGATGTGCCACCTGGTCTCCAACGCCTATATCAAAAGCCCCACCGCCCGGAGCCACAAGGGCTTCTCCGCCGGAAGCTACAAGGATCTCACCCGGGTGGCCTGGCTGAACCCCGCCATGTGGACGGAGCTGGTCCTCGAAAACCGGGACTGCCTGATCGACGAGCTGGACTGCCTGATGGCAAATCTGCAGCAGTACCGCGACGCCCTCGAGCAAAATGACGCTCCCACCCTGGAGCGGCTGCTGGACGAGGGCCGCAGACGCAAGGAGGAGGTGGACGGCCGGTGAGAACCATCCATGTGGACGCGTCGAAGCAATACGACGTGCTGGTCGGCTCCGGCCTGCTGGATCGGGTCGGTGAACTGACCGCCGAAGTCGTGAAGCCCTGCCGGGCCGCCATCCTGACCGACGACACCGTGGACGCCCTCTACGGGGCGCGGGTGGACGCCTCCCTGACGGCGGCGGGCTTTGAGACGCTGAAATTCGTCTTTCCCCACGGGGAAGCCTCGAAAAATCTGACCGTATTCGGCCAGGCCCTGAACTTTTT
>JALETK010000129.1 GCA_022781505.1 Clostridiales bacterium
GAAAAAGTGGCGCCGGTGTTGATCGCATGTTTCAGCTCATTATCGTCCTCCACTGCACTTTTTCGGAGCCGGTACACCTCATCCCCCCGCAGAAGCTCCAGATATTCCGAGGATGGAGAATCCCGGAAACCGCTGAACTGAATGGATGCCATTCTCTCAAAGGACACGTTCTGAAGATAATTGGACAGGGACGCCACCGTCAGAGCAAAAAAGAGCAGGTTCACGACGATACCGCGGATTATGCGCTGCTTTGGATTTCGGATATGTCCATGAAAAAGGGCACTGCCGCAATTGGGAACAGATTCCGCTCCGGTCTGTGTGCAGTATTGCTTCCCGGCAAACGTCCGGAATTCTGTCCGCCCTGTAACCAAAGCATTTACAAAAACGGAGCCGTTTGTAAATGCAATGCGGTACGCCCCATGCGCGCCCAAGCAGATGCCTGTCATGTCCGCATAGCGAAATTGCTTGATTCCTTGCAGCAGCCGCCTGACGGTAACCCCTGCCTCATCATATGTGATGGTGAGGCAGCTGCCTGCTGCGATACCGGCCAGGAAGAGATACCCCGTGCACAGGAGCAGTACGGGCAGCAGCGGATGGGAAGACCACTGCATGGCTGCCAGGCTGGCCAGCGCCAGAACACCGGACGCGATTCCAATGACCCGGAATCCTTTGGGCATTCGGGCGCAATTCCTGTTCCGCGACGATTCCCGCCGCAGCCTGTGAATGGCGATCCATCTTGCGATGGCTAGTGCAGCCAGGAGGAGATCTATCGTCATCAGGTACGCTGCGCAGCCGCTGAACCCGGCGGGCTGCAGCTCACCTGTCAGCGGAATCCGGAAGACCGCACAGGCGCCCAGGCAAAACAGGTCGACCACAGAAGCCGCCAAAAAGGCTTGATTGGCAGCGCTGCTGTCACACAGGAAAACAGAGATGTACATAATGCCGCAGTAGAACAAAGCCGGAATACCCGAGAGGAAAAAGCTCATCACAGGACTTCTCTCCCCCAGGAGGCTGCGGAGGACAGTCTCCGCACCTGACCCGTAATACGGAAGCTGAAACAGGAAATGCGCGGCAATCTGGATTCCCAGATAAGCAATGCACACTTTCTTGCTCATGGAAAACGCATATAGCTTGCCGGGTTTTTGCTCATCTGTATTGTATCGTTTTTCGTGTTTACAATCCATCGCTGTCCTCCTATATGTCAAGTTCCATAATAATGTGCATTCGGATATGATCTGCGTTACAAGCTCATACTCGCATATGTCCAGCCACAGATGCTTGGTGACAATCAAATCGGCCTGGTCAGAACGCATGGCCGGCAGAATATGATGGATGAAACAGGGGATGTATACCAAAAACAGCAGAAGAAGCAGTATGAGCAATCACAGCAGTGCAATCCTTTTCCGTTTCATCGTATCCCCTCCTGAATGGGTTTTAGTGTACAACAAAATCACCGAACCCGCTTCCCAAAACAGCGCTTATGATTCTCCGGGATTTCCTCCTCCGGAGACATGATCTCCAGATAAATCGAAAGGGCTGAGTTGGGAATGGCCCCCACTATCCGCGCCGAAAAAAGGCATTTCGCTGCTTTGCGTGTGCCTCCTCAAATCTTTTCCGGATGTCCTCTGGCATATAGGCCTCCATAGCTTCCCATGCCTCCCTGCGGTATTCAACGGCAATACAGTCCTTTGAAACCGCATTGATCTCCTCCACGCTCTTCGGGGCAGGTAGATTCCTATCCAGGGCGAAGAGCATGATTTCTTTGTAGGCAATGGAAACCTGATACACAAAGAAGCCACAGGTGTGAAGCTCCTGCCACGGCAAGAAAAACGGCTTCCAGAACAGGCCGCTGCAGCGAATGCCAGAAGCATCCACTTCACACCGCAAGCCGTATTTTCTCCAAGCGTTTCCTTTCAGCGATGTTAACACCATAACAAGCCAGACCGCCAGGAGAAAAACAACGACCACAATCCAATCACCTTTATGGTCTGACAAAAAGCGGGAGATAAAAAAGGCAGTGAGGCCAACATAGATTGCAAAAAGGAAACCCAGACCACCATATATGGTTCCAACGGTGCTTCTATCATATAGCAGAAATTTTTTGCTGTTCATCTTCATACGCCTCTAGTATGGCATTGCTACCATACCCCCCCTGTATGTGTCTTTGTTTTTCTGATAATAATAAGATGTTGAACTTTTTTGTTTAGTTGATATAGAATTATTCCTCGTAGAAGACGACATTGAATAATCATCTGTAGCTGTTCGTGTTATCCAAACGCCTGCTTCAGATAGAATCGTACCGGTTGCCAGATTCTCAGCAATATTATACATCCCATCCAAGAATAAGTAATTTGACATTTGACTAATTGATACATTTGGCACAGAACCAAGTGGCCCCAATCCCAATGAGATCATATTGAGTAGGCCTCCTGTCACACCAGCAGCTATATATTCCACTGTATTAGCTGTCCAGTCCGTTGACATTCCCGTGCCCACTATACCAGAGGCAACACCTCCAACCGCAGCTGCAGCTACACCCCATCCAACAGGCCCCGAAGCAGCAACCATAAGGCCAACATCGACCCCAGCACCTGCAATTGCACCTGAAATCGCACCTATTTCTGCTCCTTCAATTGGATCATTACCTGTTATAAGTGCATCTACAAAACCAACAGCACCCCCAATAGCAGCACCCAGCACAGTGAAGAAAAAGGTGCCTGCTTCATCTACCCTGTCAGCAGGAGAGTTGCCACAATATATAAACGCATCGTGTCCAGCAAATCCTTGCCCCGTGCTTGCATAGCTATCCGCGTTAATGAACCGGCAAACCGCAGGGTCATAATACCGGCTTTGCAAGTAGTAGAATCCGGTTTCATCGTCGCTGTAATAGCCGCGATAGCGCAGGGGGTTGACGGTGGCCAGGTTGCCCTCGGTGAAGGTGATTTGGCCGTAAGGGTCATAGGCGTATGCAGCAACTGTTTCGCTCGTCTCGTCTACCAGGTACATGACGTCGCCCTGGAGATTGGTAATGTAGTAATAGGTGTCAGGGCTGTCGGAATCAACGGTGCGGGTCAGGGCGTATGGACTTCCACCCGCGTCATAGGCAAAATCCAGTACCTCCGTGGTTACAGTCCCGTCTGCCGCCGTGGTGATGATGGCCTCCCGGAGAAGTCTTCCGCCCGCGTAGACCTGTCACCATGCTGAAAACCTGCCGGGCAGGGGCGCTTGAAGGTTCCGGCGGCTTCCGGAACGTTCGCCTCCTGTTCGTACTCGTAGCAGCACCCTGAGTTAAATTGGCGGCCAGGTGCAGCCAGGCTATACCTGGCCGCCAGGGTGATAGGGAAGTCATTTAAAAATCAGGTGTTCTGGCGATTCATCAGGTACACGAGCCGGAAATAGATCAATAGAAAGGCGTCTCCAATGACTGTGAAAGGCCATGGGCCAAGGCCTTCTATTGGCAGATGAAAAAGCTTTACAATAACAAATGCCACCAGATCCAAGATCACACAGGTCACATAGCAGGGAAAAGCCCATTGCTTTAAAATCAGTTGAATGATATCTGATTTTGGAGTGGATTTGCTAAACCATTTCTGCTTAAGACGCGCAATAGGTTCGCGAATAATATAGGAAAGTATTCCTATTGTGGAAAGAAAGAAAAGAACTGCAAACAAACCGAGCCAGTGCCAAAAATGGGATAATTGGTGGAAAACATGTGCTAACGTCATAGGAAACCACATAGATAAAAAGTCCTGATCAAAAAAGAAGCTGAGCAGAAGAATCATAACAATGTACGCGAAATACATGTACTCCATAATGTTCTTGGTTTGTTGCAGGTTCTTTTCCAACGCGGAATGGATAATTTGATATTTTTTCTTCATTTCCTGTTCACCTCACACTTAACCAGGCATGAAATAGAGTTGTTCTGGGTATGGATATGTATGCCACTTTTCACACGGAAAGTAACAGCACTTATCTGAAATAGAGAACGTGTATATTGTATACTCATGTATAAGGATACTGTCTTCATAGAAATGGCTGGCTACAATTACCTCGTATACCTGATAATCCCCTGCCGGCAATACTCCTGCCATAGTCCCTTCTGTAAGAATATATTCCAAACATGTTTCCAATGCATACATTTTAATTTCGTCCGCTATACCATCAATAACTCTTTCGACAAAGCCGCCAACATGTTTTTCACCAACGTATTTAGCCGAAATCTGGTCAACGGGCCCCGCATAATCTCCATCTTCAACTATATTACGCATATACTTGTCATAAGCAGCCTCTGTCTCAGGAGCTTCAATGATTGGATCCGGATCTGGAATACAACCACCGCCACTGTCCGTCGCCATCCATGCAATATTTATTCTGCTGCCCCGTGCTTGCGTAGTGATCCGCATTGATAAACCGGCAAATCGCAGGGTCATAGTACCGGCTTTGCAGGTAGTAGAACCCGGTTTCATCGTCGCTGTAATAGCCGCGATAGCGCAGGGGGTTGACGGTGGCCAGGTTGCCCTCGGTGAAAGTGAAAAGAGTCCCTCAAATCAAGCGTCGCTGTATATTGCGAAAACGGCCCGGTATGCTCCAGCCACGCCGGGCCGCTGTTACAAAGATATTTTGTTTGTTCTCTGAATATCCTGACGCACCTTGCCAGCACAGCGGGGGAGCAGGGGCGTGGGCCGGCTCCCTGTCTGCCATGTAATGGGAGGCGGATTATCCAGTGCGGTTTCCCTCCAGGGAATCAAGCAACCTGCAAAATGGAGGCCGGTGTAAAGCACACACAGCGCTGCGGCAGCCATGGCCACAGCAAGCCAGAAGTCATACCGCAAGCAAATGACCGCCAGGTTAAAGACAAGCCAGCAAACCAGCTCAAATCCATAAACCAGCACTTTGGTGAGCACCGGATGGGGATTTTCAATCCGCTTGCCGCACTTTTTACAGGTGTGAATTCTGGTGTCAATTCTTTAGCCGTCTGACCCATAATACACCAGTTTAAAGTTTTCCGGTAGATGTCTGTGCATAGCTGATTCTTCCTTATGACACAAATATTAAGTATTTTATTATATTATAGCACTACTATCATGTTTTCACAAGTACCAAATTCTATATTTGTCAGATGAAAGCCGCAGGGGCGAAGGACAAAAGCCCACCGGGGAAACAGGAGGCAATCCTGTTTCCCCGGTGGGCTTTTACACAGAGAATTTACTGGCACCGCTCCATGAGCTCCCGGAAGACCGGGAGACTCCGCTGGATCATGTCGTAGGAGACACAGTAGCAGATGCGGAACCAGCCGGGGCAGCCGAAGCCGGTGCCCGGGACGATGAGGAGGTTTTTCTCCTTGGCCATTTCGGAGAAGGCCACGTCGTCCCCGTTGGGGGCCTGGATGAACAGGTAGAAGGCGCCGTCGGGGCTGGCCATGCAGTAGCCCATCTCCCCCAGGCCGTCCCGGAGGGCCTTGCGGTTCCTGTCGTAGGCCTGGAGATCCGGGCGCAGGTGGGCGCAGCGGGCAATGACCTTCTGCCACAAAGAGGGCGCGCACACATGGCCCCCCGCCCGGGCCGCGCCGGCGATGGCGGCATAGAGCGCCTCACTGTCCTCAGCGGCGTCCGGCACACAGATGTAGCCGATGCGCTCGCCGGGGAGGGACAGGGACTTGGAGTAGGAATAGCACACAATGGTATTCCGGTACAGGTTGGGGATGAAAGGAACCTCCACCCCGTCGTAAACCAGCTCCCGGTAGGGCTCGTCGGCCAGGATGTAGATGGGGTGGCCGTACTCCTCCCCCTTCCGGGTGAGCAGCTGCCCCAGAGCCGTGAGGGTTTCGGCGGTGTACACAGTACCGGCGGGGTTGTTGGGGGAGTTGACGATCACCGCCTGGGTGTTGGGGGTGAGGGCGGCCTCCAGGGCCTCCAGATTCACCTGGAAGTGCTCTGTGTCAGCGGGCACCACCACCAGCTTGCCGCCGGCGCAGGTGGCGAAGGGCTTGTACTCCGGGAAATAGGGGGCGATGGCCACAAACTCCGCCTGGGCTTTGGCGGCCAGGGCCCGCAGGATGGCGATGAGGCCTGGGGCGGCGCCACAGCAGATGAACAGGTTCTCCGGCCGGATGCCGGCGTGATACCGTCCGTTCAAATCCTCCGCAATGGCCTTTCTGGTCTCAAAATCGCCGATGGCAGATGTGTAGCCATGGACCTTCACGCTGTCCGTATCCCGGAGAATCTCCACCACGGCGTCGTTCACCGCCTGGGGAGAGGGGATGGAGGGGTTGCCCAGGCTGTAGTCATACACGTTCTCCGGCCCCACAATGGCAGCCTGCCGGAGTCCATACTCAAACAGGTCCCGGATGACGGAGCGGTTGGCTCCCAGGGACCACATTTCCTTTGAAAACATCATTTACCTCCTGATAAAAGGATATGCGTCATTGCAGAACAGGGACCTGCCCTGTATGGTTTGATGGGAAGTACCAGAGCTTCGGCACATGCCCGGGAGGGTCATGACCCTCCCCTACGGGCAAGGCATGGGGTGCATCGGTAGGGGAGGGTCATGACCCTCCCGGACAGCCGCAAAGCAGCCTGGCAGCCCCGCCCAACGCACCCGCCCCCGCCTTGTCATCCTGAGCGGGCCGCGAAGGACCTCGCGCAGCGGGTTCCGACACGGGACTCTGGCGCATGAGATCCCTCGGCTATGCCTCAGGATGACAGCGGGGACGGCCGGTTGCCGGAGATCCTTCGGCTGCGCCTCAGGATGACAGCGGGGGTGGCCGGTTGCTGGAGATCCTTCGGCTGCGCCTCAGGATGACAGCGGGGGCGGCCGGTTGCCGGAGATCCTTCGGCTATGCCTCAGGATGACAGCGGGGGCGGCCGGTTGCCGGAGATCCTTCGGCTAAGCCTCAGGATGACAGCGGGGGTGGCCGGTTGCCGGAGATCCTTCGGCTGCGCCTCAGGATGACAGTGGGGGTGGCCGGTTGCCGGAGATCCTTCGGCTGCGCCTCAGGATGACAGCGGGGGTGGCCGGTTGCCGGAGATCCTTCGGCTGCGCCTCAGGATGACAGCGGGGGTGGCGGGAACCGCCTTTTACTTAAAATCAGACGGCTCTGGCGGCTTCCAGGCCGGCGCGGTAGGCCCGGAGGTTCAGCTCCAGGAACTTAGGGGGCACGGTGTCCCGGATCACGTCCTCCCAGTCGATCTCCTCCAGACCCAGCACATGGGTCAGGGCGCCGAAGAGGACGATGTTCATGCATTTGGGGTTGCCCAGGGACATGGCGATATCGGCGGCCTTCAGAGGGAAGACCTTGAAGCTCTCCTGCATGGCCTCCAGGCACCCGGCGGGGTACTGGAACTGACCGGCGGCGATGGTGGCGGAGGCGATCTCATAATCGTTGATCACCGCCACGCCCTCGGGCTTCAAAAAGCTGGCGTAGCGCACCGCCTCCATCTTCTCAAAGGCAACCATGTAATCCGCGGCGCCGTCGCCGATGAGGGGGGAATAGACCTTCTCGCCCCAGCGAACCTGGGTGGAGACGGAGCCGCCCCGCTGGCTCATGCCGTGAACCTCAGACATTTTCACATCGTAACCGGCCCGCATGAGGCCGTTCACCAGAACCTTGGCCGTCAGGATGGCGCCCTGGCCGCCAACGCCCACCAGAAGGATGCTCTTCACATTGCTCATTGGTCTTACTCCTTTCTCGTAATGGCGCCCACCGGGCAGACCTGGGCGCAGACGGTGCAGCCCACGCACAGGGTGGGATCAATGGCGCTCTTGCCGTCCTTCACGCACACGGCGGGGCAGCCCACCTTCAGGCATTTCTTGCAGCCGATGCACTTGTCGGTGTCCACCACGCACTGGCCGATGTCGTGCTTGATCCGCTTAATGAGCAGACAGGGACGGCGGGTGATGATGGCGGCGGGAACCGTAGATGCCAGTGCGTCGTCCACGGCCTTCTGCATGGCCTTCAGATCCTGGGGGTCCACAATGATCACATTCTGGAAGCCCATGGACTTGAGAACGTCCTCAATGCGGATGGCCTCGGCGATCTCGCCCTGGAGGGTGTAGCCGGAGCCGGGATTGTCCTGGTGGCCGGTCATGCCGGTGATGGAGTTGTCCAGAACCACGGGGATCATATTGCCCTTGTTGTAGATGATCTCGGCGGCGCCGGTCATGCCGGAGTGGAAGAAGGTGGAGTCGCCCACCACGCCGAAGACCTTCTTGTTTTTCTCCCCGGAGACCTCAAAGGCCTTGCTCATGCCCATGGCCACGCTGAAGCCGCCGCCCATGCACACCACGGAGTCCAGGGCGTTGAGGGGCGCGGCGCAGCCCAGGGTATAGCAGCCGATGTCGCCGCCCACCACGAAGTTCTTGTTCTTGGACATGGTGTAGAAGAAGCCTCTGTGGGGGCAGCCGGGGCACAGAACGGGGGGACGGGGCACGGCGTCCACCTTCACGGCCTTGGTCTCGGGCTTCTGACCAAAGATCCGCTCCCGGAGAAGCTCCGGATTCAGCTCATAGAGAATGCCGGTGAGCTCCTTGCCGTGGCAGGGAATGCCGGCGGCCCGGATCTGCTCCTCCATAAAGGGGTCCAGCTCTTCAATGACGTACAGCTCCTCCACCTTGGAGGCAAAGTCCCGGATGAGCTCCATGGGCAGGGGGTTCGTAAGGCCCAGCTTCAGGAAGGAGGTATCCTCAGGGAAGGCCTCCTTGGCGTACTGGTAGGAGATACCGGCGGTGACAACGCCGATCTTCGTGCCCCGGAGCTCCGTCTTATTGATGGGGCAGGTCGTTCCGTATGTACGGATTTCCTCCATTTTCGCCTCCACCTGGCGGTGGTTCCGGTAGGCGTTGGCGGGCGTGCTGACCCGGGTCTCCGCGTTCCGGACGAAGGGCTCATAGGGGATTTCCTTCCGGTCGGAGAACTCCACCAGGCTCTTGGAGTGGCAAACCCGGGTGGTCACCCGGTACAGAACGGGAATATGCCACCGCTCGGAGATCTCAAAGGCGGCCTTCATGAAGTCCACGCACTCCTGGGAGTCGGAGGGCTCCACCATGGGCAGACGGGCAGCCCGGGCATAGTGCCGGTTGTCCTGCTCATTCTGGGAGGAGTGCATGGAAGGATCGTCGGCGGAGACGATGACGAAGCCCCTGTCCACACCGTTGTAGGCGGCGGTGAACACCGGGTCAGCCGCCACGTTCAGGCCCACATGCTTCATGGCCGTGAGGCTGCGGACGCCGCCCAGGGCCGCGCCAATGGCCACCTCCGTGGCCACCTTCTCATTGGGGGCCCACTCGCAGTACAGACTGTCCTTATACTGGGGCAGGTTTTCAAAAATTTCCGTGCTGGGGGTGCCGGGATAAGCCGAGCACACCTTGACGCCCGCTTCATAGGCGCCTCTCGCCGCGGCCTCGTTGCCGGAGAGCAAGTGTTTCATGGAGAATCCCACCTTTCTGAAAAATAAGATATCTTATCGATTACATTACCAACATATTCGCCTCAATCACGGGGCAGACCCGCCGGGGCTTCACACCTTCCCTGCCGTCACGGCGCCCAGGGCGATGGAGGCCAGCTTGCTCTCGGCGCTGTCCGCCCGGGAGACCAGGACGATGGGAACCTTTGCGCCCAGAATAATCCCGGCGTTCTTCGCCCCGCCGAACAGGCTCATGGCCTTGCCGATGCCGTTGCCAACCTCGTAAGTGGGTACCAGAAGGATGTCCGCCCGGCCTGCTCCGGGGGCCTCAAAGTGCTTGTGGCGGCAGGCGGCCTCACTCACCGCCAGATCCAGGCCTACGGGGCCGCAGACATTCATATGGTAGGGGGCCCAGCGCTCGGTCATCTCCGAAAGGGCCTTGGCGTCCACCATGGAAGGAACCTTGGGGTTCACCACCTCCGCCCCGCAGACGCAGGCGGCGTTCATCTCCTCATAGCCCAGAGCCTTCAAAACCCGGGCGGCGTTCTCCAGAATCTCCGCCTTCTTGGGAAGATCCGGGAAGGTGTTCATGCCCCCGTCGGTGAGGGCCAGCATTTTGTGGCCCCTGGGCTCATAGAGCATCACATGGCTGATGAGCCGGCCGGTGCGGAGCCCCGTCTCCCGGTCAATCACCGCCCGCATCAGGTCGCCGGTGCCAAGGAGGCCCTTCATGAGGAAGTTGGCCCTCCCCTCCCGGACTGCGGCCACCGTCTGGGCGGCGCATTCTCCGTCCGTCCGGGCCTCCTGAATTTCATAGTCCTCCGGGTTCTCCCCCAACTTCTCCAGAATCCGGCGGATTTCCTCTTCCCGGCCGGTGAGAACCGCCCGGGCAATCCCCGCCCGTCTGGCCTGGGCAACTGCCTCCAGAACGTCTTCGTCGTGGGCGGCGGCCACGGCAATCACCCGCCGCTCCTGACTCTCCGACGCCGCCTGCACAATTCCCGCAATGGTGTTCAGCATAGGATACCTCCTGTTCTCATTCTTCCATCTATCTCAATATACCTTGGCAGGCTCTCCGTGGAGAACCCGCAGGGCTCCCTCTGCAAGAGAGCGCATCTCCTCCTCACCGGGCAGGCGCAGAACCGGGGCAAGATTTCCCACATAGTCCGTAATGGCCTGGGTAAACCGGTCGGAGAAGGCCATGCCGCCGGTGTAAACAACGGCGTCCACCCGGAACTTCAGCACCGCCGCCATAGCGCCCACATCCTTGGCCAGCTGATAGGCCATGGCGTCAAAGATCAGCTTGCAGTCCGGGTCGTGCTCCTCAAAGGCCCGGCGCTCTACCTCCCGGAAGTCCTTGGTGCCCACATAGGAATAGGCTCCGGCCTCCACCCCCAGGCGTTTTTTGACCTCCTGCTTCGTAAGGCCCGAGAAGCACAGGTTGATCACCGCGTTCACCGGCAGGCTGCCGCCACGATCCATGCCGAAGGCGCCCTCGTCCTTCACGTTGAAATCATCCACCACCAGGCCGCCCTCATGGGCCGCCACGGACACGCCGCCGCCCATGTGAATCACAATGAGCCGGGCCTCCTCATAGGTCTTGCCCAGGAGCTTTGCGGCCTTTCTGGCAATGGACTTCTGGTTGAGGGCGTGGAAGAAGCTCTCCCGCTGCATCCCCTTGTAGCCGGACACATGGGCCACTTCCGTCATCTCGTCCACGCACACCGGGTCCACAAAGAAGGAGGGAATCCCCGCCATGTCTCCCAGCTCCCTGGCCAGCAGCACACCCAGGTTGGAGGCGTGCTCTCCGTAGGGCGGGTCCATCACGTCGGCAATGGCCCGGTCGGAAATGGCGTAGGTGCCCGAGGGTATGTGCCGCAGCAGGCCGCCCCGGCCGCAGACCGCGTCAAAGTCCGCGAGGCGGAAGCCCGCCCGGGCGATTGTCTCCAGAATCAGGGCCTTGCGGAAGGGCCCCTGCTGAATCACATGGGTGAAGGGCGCCAGATCCTGGGCTGTATGTACAATGTTGGTTTTGAAGATCTCCTGCTCCTCTTCAAAGACGGAAATCTTCGTGGAGGTGGCTCCGGGGTTGATTACCAAAACTTTCATATCGCGTCCTCCCCGATCTGTCCCGCCTGGGCGGGGTTTAAATTTGTATGACCAAAAATAAAGATGTATGATGTTTCCATCTTATCACGCCCCCTCCTCCCTGTCAACTGTCAATGACAATTTCTTCATTGGTTTTGTACAGGATTCCTCTTGCATTCCAGGTGAAGATATGGCATAATGATAGAAATATGAAAGGAGTTCTCCGCCATGGCTCAGTCCCCCCGGCTGACAGACCGCACTGCAGAGCGCCTGCTTCAAATGATTCACTCGGACTACCGTCCCGGGGAGCGGCTCCCCGGAGAGGCGCAGCTGTGCCAGCTGTTTCAGGTCAGCCGCACCACCCTGCGGGAGGCCGTCCGCTCTCTGGCCGCCCAGGGCTTTCTGGAGGTTCGCCGGGGAAGCGGCACCTTTGTCCTCACCCCCCCCGCCACCGGCATCGATCTGGGCCGGCTGGAGGCCGTTCAGGCCCGGCTTCGGGATCTGTTTGAAATCCGCATGATGATTGAGCCCCAGGCCGCCCGCCTCGCCTGCGTCCGTGGGTCGGATCAGGAGCTGGAGGAGATCTGCCGGCGGGCCCAGGAGGTCGCCCGGGCCATCCGGGCCGGGGAGGACTTCTCCCAGGCCGAGGAGAATTTTCACCTGGCCTTCGTCATGGCCGCCCACAACCGGGTGATGTCCCAGCTGCTCCCCATCATTCACAACGCCCTTCACGAAACCTGGGCCGCCCTGGACGTCATGTCCCTTCTGGGGAAGCTGACCCTTCAGGACAACGAGGTTTTGCTGGGCTTTCTCCGCCAGCGGGACGGGGAGGGCGCCCAGTACGCCATGGCCACCCACATCCGTCATACCATCAACGTTCTGAACCTGCCTCCTCAGGACGGAACCATTTTGGATTGAGGTACTGTACATGCATTCAAAACTGATCATCCGGCGTATTGCAATTTTGCTGCTGCTCCTGGCCCTGCCCCTGCTCCCCCATGTCCGGGCGGCGGATCTGGGTGTGGAGCGGCAGGTCTACGCCTTCCTCACGGAAAACATGGGGCTCAATACCGCCGCCGCCTGCGGCGTCCTGGCAAACATCGAAGCGGAATCCGGCTTTTCCCTCACCTCCTATGGCGACGGTGGCACCAGCTTCGGCCTGTGCCAGTGGCACAACAGCCGCTTCGACAGTCTCAGGAGCTTCTGCATCCGCCAGGGCTACGATTACACCAGCCTGGAGGGTCAGCTCAATTACCTGTCCTACGAGCTGCGAACCAGATACCCCAGTACATACGCCGTGCTGAAGAACGTATCCAACACCTCCGACGGCGCCTATGAGGCCGCCTACTACTGGTGCGTAAATTTCGAGGCTCCCGCCAACCGGGAGGAGGCCGGCGTGCGCCGGGGCCGCAACGCCCAGTTCAAATACTGGGTTCGCTACGGCGGCACCCCTGTGGACGGCTCCTTCACCACAGAGGTAACCTCCAATGGCTACAGCTCCTATCAGTTCTCCGCCTGGACCAACGCCAGCTTCTACTGGGAGGAGGATGTGCCCGAGGAGACCCAGGCAGCCCCCAGCGCTCCCTCCTCCGGTACCGCCTCTTCCGCCGCACCCGCTCAGGCGGCAGCGCCCCAGGCAGCGGAATCCCAGGCCACCGGCTCCCGGACCGGGGAGATTCAAAAGACGGAACCCCAGGAGAGCACCGCCGTCTCCCGCTTCCATTACGTCGCCCACCACAGCCCCGCAGCCACCCCGTCGGTACCCTCCGGCGTGTCGCCCTTGAGCTGCCTGTTCCTGTGCGGCGGCGACCCCAGAAAGCGCTCCCTGCTCCTGCCGGAGCCCGGGGAATCGGAGCTTCCCGAGGAGGAAGAGGAATAAGCCTCCGGCAGGCAGTCCCCTCCCCCCCAGCTTCAGAGTCCGCCCTCCTTCGGCCCGGAGCGGCTCCATCACAACAAATAAAGACCTGTACCGGTTTCAGGATACAGCCGTATCCAGCCTGTACGGGTCTTTTTTCCTGCCAACCCACAGGAACACACTCCCTGCCATAAAAAACCCTCTCTGCAAGAACCCAACAACCTCACGCACGGGCCACCCCCAATTGTCATCCTGAGGCGCAGCCGAAGGATCTCACGCACCGGCCTCCCCCAACTGTCATCCAGGCACAGCTACAGAAAGGCAGTAATCCCCACAGAATTGAATCAACTCCAACGCAAGCAATTCCCCCGCAGCCATATCCCCCCTCCGTTTCCGTCATACGCGAAGCGTATATCATCTGCGAAGCAGATATCATACCGTCCGGTATATCATCCGTTTCCGCAGGAAACGGACATCATTATAAAAAACCTGATTTGTCTAAAAGACAAATCAGGTTTTTTATAATGGTGCCGGTGGCGGGGGTCGAACCCGCACGCCATCGCTGGCAACGGATTTTGAGTCCGCCTCGTCTGCCAATTCCAACACACCGGCAAATATGTTACTTAAGGCATTATACAGCAAAACGCAGAAAATAGCAAGAGCTTTTTCCGCACTGGAGAGAATTTCTTAACAGGGCGGCAGGAAGCACCGGCTCATTTTCGTCCCTGAGTTTTCCGGGAGCGCCAAGGAAAAGCCGCCTCTGCCCGAAAAGGCAAAGGCGGCAATATGGAGCGGGTGACGAGGCTCGAACTCGCTACCTCCACCTTGGCAAGGTGGCGCTCTACCGGATGAGCTACACCCGCGGAATGTTTGTTATTATATCAGCTTTTGCCGATTTGTCAAGAGGCAATTTCATTTTTTTAGAAATTATGAAATTGTCCACATATGCCGCAGGAAATGGGCAGGAGCCAATGTCATGAACCTGCATAGGCGGTGGATCAGGCAGAGGCCCTGCGCAATCGGAACTCCTGAAGCGCCAGCTCTTTTGCTTTTGGCTCAGGATGACAAGTCCCAGGGCTGGGGTTATTTCATGGCAACTTGCGTCTGGATTTTCCCAGGTTCGTCTTAATGCAATCTTAACGCCGCGCCCGGGAAGTTAATGCAGATTTCATGGGGTCTGTGCCATAATCGTACCCAGGAAAGAAAGAAGAACGAGGACATCCATATGGCACAGTTTACGAAGCGTCTATCCTCCGCGCAGATTATCATTCTGGGCTTTGCCGCCATGATTCTTCTGGGGAGCCTGCTGCTGATGCTGCCCATTGCCACCCGGGACCGGCAGGGAGCGGTTTTTTCCGACGCCCTGTTCACCGCCACCTCCGCCGTGTGCGTCACCGGTCTTGTGGTGCAGGACACGGCCACCTATTGGTCCCCCTTCGGCCAGGCCATCATTCTGACCCTGATTCAGGTGGGCGGCATGGGCGTGGTCACCGTGGCCGTGGCCCTGGCCCTGGTCTCCGGGAAGAAAATCAGCCTGAAGCAGCGCAGCACCATGCAGGAGGCGATTTCCGCCCCGAAGGTGGGGGGAATCGTCCGGCTCACCGGCTTTATTCTCCGGATGACCATCCTCTTTGAGCTGCTGGGCGCGGCGGTGATGGCCCCGGTGTTCTGCAGGGAGCTGGGGCTTTGGAAGGGTCTGTGGTACAGCGTCTTTCACGCCATATCCGCCTTCTGCAACGCCGGCTTTGACCTCATGGGCTACAAGGCCAGGTTCTCCTCCCTCACCTCCTTTGCCACCCAGCCGGTGATCAATGTGACCATCATGGCTCTGATTGTCATTGGCGGCATCGGCTTTCTGACCTGGGACGATGTAAAAACCAACAAGTTCCGGTGGAAGCGGTACCGGATGCAGAGCAAGGTGATTCTCATCACCACGGCGCTGCTCCTGGCGCTTCCGGCCATTTACTTTTTCTTCCTGGAGTTCTCCGGGCTCCCCATGGGAGAGCGGATCTGGAGCTCCCTGTTTCAGTCGGTGACCCCCAGAACGGCGGGCTTCAACACCGCCGACCTCACCGCCCTCAGCGAGACCGGCCTCGCCCTGATCATCCTCCTGATGCTGGTGGGCGGCTCCCCCGGCTCCACCGCCGGCGGCATGAAGACCACCACCCTGGCCGTGCTCCTGTCCACCGCCTCCTCCGTGTTCCGCCGGAAGGAGCACACCCACTTCTTCGGCAGGCGCGTGTCGGACGAAACGGTTCGGACTGCGGCCACCATTGGAACCATGTATCTCATTATGTTCCTCACCGGAGGATTCCTCATCAGCCGGGTAGAGGGGCTTCCCCTGCTCACCTGCCTGTTTGAGACCGCCTCCGCCGTGGGCACCGTGGGCCTGACCCTGGGCATCACCCCGGGGCTGGGGCTGTTCTCCCAGGCCATTCTCATTGCCCTGATGTACTTTGGCAGAGTCGGCGGTCTGACTCTGATTTTCGCGGCCCTGTCCAGCAGCCAGGGCAACACCGCCAGGCTGCCCCAGGAAAAGCTGACCGTTGGTTAAGGAGGAGCTTATGAAATCCGTATTGTTAATCGGTCTCGGAAGATTTGGAAGACACATCGCCATGAAGCTGAACGACCTGAATCACCAGGTCATGGCCGTGGACATCAACGAAGCGCGGGTCAACGATGCCCTGCCCTTTGTGACCAACGGTCAAATTGGCGACAGCACCAGCGAGGAGTTTCTCTCCTCCCTGGGCATCCGGAATTTTGACGTGTGCATTGTGGCCATTGGAGACAATTTCCAGAATTCTCTGGAGACCGCCTCCCTGCTCAAGGAGCTGGGGGCGAAAAAGGTTATTGCCAGAGCCTCCAGAGGGGTGCAGGAGAAATTCCTCCTGCGCAACGGCGCAGACGAGGTGGTTTATCCGGAGAAGCAGCTGGCCTCCTGGACGGCCATCCGCTGCACCTCGGAGCACATCCTGGATTACATCGATCTGGACGGGGACTACTCCATTTTTGAGCTGGCCATCCCCGAGGCCTGGGGAGGCAAGACCATCCTCCAGCTGGACATCCGGAAGAAATACGGCATCAACATTCTGGGCATCCGTGAAAACGGCAAGCTCAATATGAACATCACCCCGGATACCGTCCTGGGGCGCGGCAAATCCATCCTGGTCCTGGGTCATCAGAAGGCCGTTCAAAAGTGTTTCCGCATCTGACGGAACCCGCATGTTTTGAGATACAACGGAGGTGAGCTTGGTGGAAGACGTTCTCTTGCTGTGTGCGCTCCTGGCAGTGTTTTTGCTGTGCTTTTTCCTGATGAAGAAGGTGGATCAATTCGTGGATGAAAACCGGCAGGCCATGGCCGCAGAGTCCATGGGGGACGCCTGCCTGGTTCACATTGCCGCCCAGACCCCCATGCTGGTGAGCTCCGCCGCCCCGGCCATGGAGTACTGCTCCCGGAGCCACCCGGCCATCTCCTTCTCCGTGGGCAGCGGCACCCCCCAAGCCCTGCTGGAGATGCTCCGGGCGGGAACCGCAGACCTGATTCTCCTCTCGGACGATGCTCCGGACCGGTGCCCTCCGGACTATCAGTGTATCCGGATTCCCTATCTGGCAGGTTCCGTCACCGCCGGAGACGCCGCCCTTCCCGTTGCGGATCTGGCGGCGCCGCAGCTGGTCCGGGTCCTCTGGAACCCCGCCCTCCCCTCCGCCGCCCGGGACCGGGTTGTGTTCGCTCTGTGCAACGCCCCCGTCAAAACCCAGGGCCGCCGGGGGAGAAATGTCTCCTCCCTGTAGATTTCAGGGGCAAAAAATGCTATAATGGAGATGACCGCAGAGCCACCCCAAGCCGGGCGGAAGGTTTGCGGTCATTTCGTCCTGTCAGGAGGAAGCCGCCATGGGACACGCGTCCAGAGGGCATTTGAAAATCTTCTTCAGCTACGCCGAGTGCACCGGAAAGACCATAGCCATGCTGAACGCCGCCAGAGGCGCAAGGGCCCAGGGCATGGACGTGGTGGCCGGGTACATCGCCCCCCACACGCCCCCTGACGCCCTTCAGGGCCTGGAGCGGCTGCGCCCCCGGCCCATGGACGGCCGGGAGGAGCTGGATCTGGACGGCGCGCTGCGCCGGAAGCCCGGCCTCATTCTGGTGGACGAGCTGGCCCATTCCAACGGGAGAAGCTGCCGCCACCGGCGGCGGTATCAGGACGTTGAGGAGCTGCTGAAGGCCGGCATCGATGTGTACACCACGGTGAACGTGGCCAACATCGAGAGCCTCCATGACACCGTGGCCTCCATCACCGGCCTCACCAACTGGGAGCGGATTCCCGACTCCGTGTTTGATCAGGCGGATCATGTGGAGCTCATCGACATGGAGCCCCAGGAGCTGATTCAGCGGCTCCTGGGCTGCAACGCCCCCAACGCCAGCATCACCCCGGAGCAGCTGGCCGCCCTCCGGGAGATCGCCCTCCGGCGCTGCGCGGACCGGGTGCGGCATCTGGCGGAGCATGGCCAGCAGAAGACGGGCTTCCACACCGACGAGCACATTCTGGTCTGCCTCTCCTCCGCCCCCTCCAACGGGAAAATCATCCGCACCGCCGCCCGCATGGCCAGCGCCTTTGACAGCCAGTTCACCGCTCTGTTCGTGGAGACGCCGGACTTTGCCGCGGCCACACCGGAAAACCGGCAGCGGCTCCGGGACAACCAGCGCCTGGCGGAGCGGCTGGGGGCCAAAATCGAGACGGTCTACGGAGAGGACGTGCCCTATCAGATTGCGGAGTTCGCCCGGCTGTCCGGCGTCACTAAAATTGTCCTGGGGCGCAGCGCCATCACCCGGAAGCGTCTCCTGGGCAAGCCCACCCTCACGGAGCAGCTCCTGGCCTACGTCCCGGAGATGGATATTCACATCATCCCGGACCGGAGCACCGACGCGGCCTACCGCCCCCGTCGGGCGGCGACCCACACGGGGGTTGTGCGGAATGTGGCCATGAGCGCCGGAATCCTCCTGGGCGCCACCGCCCTCAGCCTCCTGTTCTATCATCTGAATTTTACCAACGCCAATATTATCATGGTGTACATTCTGGGGGTGCTGGTCACCTCCATCGCCACCTCTCACCGGGTGTACAGCCTGGTGTCCTCCGTGGCCAGCGTTTTCATCTTCAACTACCTGTTTACGCGGCCCCGGTTCTCCCTGGCCGCCTATGAGACCGGCTACCCTGTGACCTTCGTGGTCATGTTCCTCACCGCTTACATCACCGGCACCCTGGCCATCCAGTATAAGGAGCAGGCCCGGCAGTCGGCCACCATCGCCCACCGGACCAAAATCCTCTTCGACACGGATCAGCTCCTGTCCAAGGCGCAAAACAGCGACGAGATCATCAACGCCGCAGCCTCCCAGATCATCAAGCTCCTGGGCCGGAACATTGTGGTCTATGAGACCGCCCAGGGGGAGCTGTCCCAGCCCCGGCTCTTCCCCTCCTCTGCCCCAGTCTCGCAGCCCTACCGCCCGGAGCAGGAGCTGGCCACGGTGCAGTGGGTGCTGAAAAACAATCATGCCGCAGGCGCCACCACGGACACCCTGTCCGACGCCCAGTACCTGTATCTGGCCCTTCGGGTGAACGAGCGGGTCTACGGGGTGGTGGGCATTGAGGCGGAGAATCACCCCCTGGACGCCTCGGAGTACAGCATTCTCCTGTCCATCCTGGGCGAGTGCGCCCTGGCTCTGGAGAATGAGAAAAATGCCCGGGACAAGGAGGCGGCGGCCATCCTGGCCGAGAGCGAACAGCTTCGGGCCAATCTCCTGCGCACCATCTCCCACGACCTGCGCACCCCCCTCACCACCATCTCCGGAAACGCCAGCAACCTTCTGACCAACGGCAGCCTCTTTGATGAGGAGACCAAGCAGCACATCTATCTGGACATCTATGACGACGCCATGTGGCTCATCAACCTGGTGGAAAATCTCCTGTACGCCACCCGCATTGAGGAGGGCCGCATGACCCTTCAGGCCTCCACGGAGCTTCTCAGCGACATTGTGGAGGAGGCCCTGGGCCATTTGAACCGGAGGGCCACCCCCCAGTCCATCCGCTGCACCTATGAGGAGGAGCTGCTGCTGGTCAAGGCGGACGCTAAGCTGGTGGTGCAGGTAATTCTGAACATGGTGGACAACGCCCTCAAATACACGCCCCCCGCCTCCTCCGTAACCCTCACCGCCGGAAAAAACGCCGGCATGGCGGAGATCCGTATTGCCGACACCGGCGGCGGCATCCCCGATGGGGACAAGGAGAAGATCTTCGACAAATTCTACTGCGGCGCCAACAAGCTGGGAGATACCCGCCGGAGCCTGGGCCTGGGCCTGTATCTCTGCCGGGCCATTGTGGAGGCCCACGGGGGGGAAATCTGGGTGACGGACAACGTCCCCCATGGCGCCGTCTTCCACTTCACGCTTCCGCTTGGGGAGGTTACACTGCATGAGTAAAATACTGATTCTGGTGGTGGAGGACGACGCCCCGGTCCGGAACCTGATTACCACCACCCTGAAAGCCCACGACTACCGGTACATAGCCGCCGCCACCGGCGAGGGGGCCGTGATGGAGACCGCCTCCCACAATCCGGACATCGTCCTTTTGGATCTGGGCCTGCCGGATCTGGACGGGGTGGAGGTCATCCGCCGCATCCGCACCTGGTCCAACGTGCCCATTCTGGTCATCAGCGCCCGGAGCGAGGACACGGACAAGATCGACGCCCTGGACGCCGGAGCGGACGACTACCTCACCAAGCCCTTCTCCGTGGAGGAGCTCCTGGCCCGGCTCCGGGTCACCCAGCGGCGGCTGGCCCTGATGCAGGGGAGCAATCCCCAGCCCTCGGTGTTCGTAAACGGCCAGCTGAAAATCGACTATGCCTCCGGCTGCGCCTTTTTGGGCGGGGAGGAGCTGCACCTGACCCCCATTGAGTACAAGCTCCTGTGCCTCCTGGCCCGGAACATGGGGAAGGTGCTCACCCACAAATACATCACCCAAAGCGTGTGGGGCAGCAGCTGGGAGAACGACGTGGCCTCCCTGCGGGTCTTCATGGCCACCCTCCGCAAAAAACTGGAGGGCCCCCCTGGCTCCCCCCAGTACATCCAAACCCACATCGGCATCGGCTACCGCATGGTGAAAATTGAGTAGCGCCAAATGCCGAAGGAGCTTCCTGCCCCGTTTCGTCTATGACACCCGTGAAGCAGAAAGCTGCCAAAATCATACCGATTTTTACGCAAAGGGGGAACCGTCTTTCACGGCTCCCCCTTTGCGCTATTTGGGTTTTTCAATTCCCACCATGGAGATGTGGAGATTTTGGAGCGCACCTCCAAAACCTTCCCCTTCGAGGGGAAGGTGGCACGGCGAAGCCGTGACGGATGAGGAGAAAAAAGCTCCGAATTTCCAGGAATCTCCCACGGGAATTGTAGCGTCCACCGTTCACCTCATCCATCAGCCTCTCAGCGACCGCAGGTCCTCTCCCGCCGTAAGATGCCGGGTATCACATGGTTTGGTGATAATAAAGCTTTGCCAGACAGGTAATCACGCTCTGGCCGAAGGCACAAGCCAGGCAGGCCAGGCTGATCCCGACGCTGTAATATCCGGCTACAAAGCCCGCCACCAACATAAGGGAGACTCCCATGCGGTATCCGGCGCTCTGGGAAGCTCTGGCAATCTGAGCGGTACGCTCATCGCTCTCCTTCACATAGAGCTTTTTCAGTCGCTCCTGGTTCCGGAGCGCCCGGAGATTCACAATGATTCCCACCAGGAACAGCACCGTCAGGCCGAAGCCTGCCCCTGCCAGCATTCCATTCCAGAAATCCGCCCAGTGGGGGCCGGCCAGAGGACGAATCACCCGGCAAAAGGCCAGCACCTGCACCACCAGGAGCAGCAAACAGGCAAAAATCAAAAACCCGGTTTCAAACTTCAGCTTCTTTCGATACGCTTGCATCATCATTCCTCCATTTTTCATCAGTCAATCTCGGAAAAGTCAAAGACCTCTTCGATGGTCAGCCCGAAAAAGCGGGCAATTTTATAGGCCAGGGGCAGGGATGCGGTATACTTCCCCACCTCAATGGAGGTGATGGTCTGGCGGGTGGTCCCCACCGCCTCGGCCAGCTCCTCCTGGGACAGCTTCCGCTCCTTTCGCAGGGCACGAATGTTTGTCTTCATAGTATTGGCTTCCTTTCCCGCTCCCAACCCGGCCCGCGCCGCCGGTGAGAGTGGATGCTAAGTTAACTTCGCAAAAACAGTATAGCTTGCTTTGCATATTTTGTCAAGTGTGCTTTGCATTCTTATAAAATTTTGTAGCCAGTGCCAAAAGGCACTGGCTACGTTATTAGAGGACTTTTTACAGTCTCTCTTGCTTTAAGCTACAGAACGTGTACGTTCTCCTTCTCAAAATTCACCCAGGCGGTGTCTCCCACCCGGTAGATTTTTTTGTTTTTGGGATTGTAGTCCGTGATTTTCACCAGGGTGTCTCCCACCATCACATGGTAATTCTGGTACGCGCCCATGAAGCAGGAGACGATGACCTTGCAGGGCAGCTGGCCCGCATCTGCCAGGCTGGCGGACTCAGGCCGGAGCACCAGGGTGCAGTCCTTCCCGGCCTCGATTCCGGCCACCCCAACCACGGGAACCGGGACGCCCTCCACGGTGACCTCCCCGGCGTCCCCCTGCTTCCGGGCCAGCTTGCCCCGGAGGAAGTTGGCCTCGCCGATGAAGTCCGCCACGAACTCGCTGGCGGGGTGATAGTAAATCTCCTCGGGGGTGCCGATCTGGGCCACCACGCCCTTGTCCATGACGATGATCTGATCGGACAGGGCCATGGCCTCGGACTGGTCGTGGGTGACATAGATGGCGGTGATCCCTGCCTCCTGCTGGATGCGCCGGATTTCCGTCCGCATGGACACCCGGAGCTTGGCATCCAGGTTGGACAGGGGCTCGTCAAACAGCAGCACCCCCGGCTCCAGCACCAGGGCGCGGGCCAGGGCCACCCGCTGCTGCTGGCCGCCGGAGAGCTGATTGGTCATCCGGGCCTCCATGCCCTCCAGTCCCACCAGCTTCAGAATCTTCGTGACCTTCTCCCGGATGGTGGCCTTGTCCAGCTTCCGGAGCTTGAGGCCGTAGGCCACGTTGTCATAGATGTTGTAATGGGGCAGCAGGGCGTAGCTCTGGAACACCATGGCCGTGTCCCGCTTGTTGGGGGTCAGGGCGTTGATGGCCTCCTCCCCCAGGTAAATCTCCCCCTCGTCGGGGCTCTCAAAGCCGGCGATCATCCGCAGGGTGGTGGTCTTGCCGCAGCCGGAGGGGCCCAGCAGGGTCACAAAGGAGCCGGGGGCAATCTCCAGGGTGGTGTCCTTCACCGCGTAGAAATCCTTGCCGGTCTTGGGGTCCTTGTAAATTTTTGAAATATGCTCCAGGCGAACGCCTTTTTTCTCTTTTGCCATATCAATTGGCCTCCTTGCATTTCCGGCTGGTTCCGAAGTATTTTGTAACAAGATTCATGAGCAGCACCGAGCCATAGGTGATGACAATCAGAATGGTGGCGAAGGCGCAGGCGATGCCGTAGGAGCCCTTCTCCGCGAATTCGTTGATCTGGACGGTAATCAGCAGGAACTGCGGCGTCACCAGGAGGATGACGGCGGAAATGGCCGTAATGCTCCGGACAAAGGCCGTCACGAGGCCGCTGAGGAAGGAGTCCTTAATGAGGGGCAGGGTGACCGTCATGAACACCCGGAAGCTGTCGGCGCCCATGTCGTATGCGGATTCCTCAATGCTCTTGTCAATCTGCCGCAGGGCGGAGATGCCGCTGCGGGTGCCGGTGGGCAGGGAGCGAACCACAAACACAATGATGAGAATGGCGGCGCTGCCGTAGATTCCCTGCAAAAAGCCCGTGCCGAAGACGCCGTTCACAAAGCCCCGGATATAGCCGATGCCCAGGACCGTGCCGGGCACCGCCATGGCCAGCATGGACACGAACTCAATGAAGCCCCTGGCCCGGAATTTTCGCTTGACCACCAGGTAGGAGATGATCATGCTGAGCAGGGCTGTAATGGGGGCGGAGGCCAGGGAGAGCAGGAAAGAATCCTTGAAGGCCTTCAGGCCCTTGTACTTCTGGAACACCAGGACAAACCACTTGGGGGTCAGCGTAAAATCATAGCCCCAGGTTTTGAACAGGGCCCCAAAGGGCACGCAGGCGTACATGAGAATCACAAACAGGGCGATGAGGGAGCACAGCACCGTGAGTGGCGCCGTCACCGACCGGTCCTCAATCAGCATTCTGGCCCGGGAGGCCTTGCCTGTGAGGGTGGCGGCAGTCTTCTTCTCCAGCACATACTTCTGCACCATGTACATGGCCAGGGTGATGGTGAGGAGCACCACAGCCATGGCTGCGGCTCCCTGCTTGTCGTAAGCGCCGGTGATCTGCAGATAGATGGTGGTGGCCAGGGTGTCATAGGAGCCGCCGATGATCATGGGGTTGGCAAAGTCCGCAATGGACTCAATGAAGGTCACCAGGAAGGCGTTGCCCAGGCCCGGGAGCACCAGAGGCAGGGTGACGCTGGTGAACACCTTCAGCCGGGAGGCCCCCATATCCCGGGCTGCCTCCTCCAGAGAGGGGTCGATGTTTTTCAGCAGGCCCTTGAGCATCATGTAGCACACGGGGAAGAAGGTCATGGTCTGCACAATGACGATGCCCCAGAAGCCATAGACGCTGTTGTCATAGATTTTCAGCAGGTACCGGGTGATGATGCCCGCCTTTCCGAAGAGCATAATCATGGACAGGGACAGCACAAAGGGAGGCGACACCACCGGAAGCATGGAGACCACCCGGAAAAGGCCTCCCATGAACCGGGTGCGAACCTTCACATACACCTCCACATAGGCAAAGAGCAGGCCGGTGAGGGTGGACAGGATGCCCACGGTGAGGCCCACCTTCAGGGTGTTTGTAATGGCGGTGCGGAAGGAGCGCATCTGGAAGATTCTCTGGAAAATGGAGAGGGTCAGGCCGCTCTCCTTGCCGTACACGCTGTCCACCAGGAGAATCGCCAGGGGGTAGAGAATAAACAGGGTCAAAAACGCAATGAGCACCACAATGGTCGTGACCATAATGGGGTCAGCCAGCAGCTTCTTCCGCTCCAGAGCGGCGCCTTGGCGGGAAGCCATCCGTGGATTCCTCCTTTCTGTTTACGGGAGCAAGGAGCGGGAGGATGGCGGTGAAAACCTCCATCCCCCCGCATAGTAGGACGATATGGATTACTCCGTCTGGAACCGGTCGTCGCCGCCGCCCAGGGCAGTCATGACCTCTTCCACATAGGTGGTGATGTTGTTCTTGGCATCCTCGAAGTCATAATCCATGACGTTCTCGGGGTCCAGGCCGAACTCTGTGGCAACGGCAGGCTGGGTGGCGTTGTCCAGAACCAGGAACTGGTAGGAGCCGTTCTCCTGGGCCAGGTTCACGCAGTCGGGGCTCAGGGCGAACTCAATCCACAGCTTGGCGGCGTTGGGATGCTCGCAGCCCTTGAAGATGGCGGTGGCGCCGATCTCAAAGGAGGTGCCGCTGGAGGGGATCACCAGCTGGATGTTGCCATAGCC
>JALETK010000144.1 GCA_022781505.1 Clostridiales bacterium
CTCCATTGCCCCCCTGCCGGGGCGCGCAAGCCTGCGGCTTGCAGGGGAACGGATTGCCACACCAGCGTGCGCGCTGGTTCGCAATGACAGACTTGGGAGTACGGTGCGTTTGGAGGAAGGTGCAGAGGCTCCGGGAAACTGACGGCGGGGGCGAGCCCCCGCCCTACGGTACGGGCCACGACAGCGCACCCGTAAGGCGGGGTCATGACATAAGCCGGGCAGTTGCAAGTTTGACCGGCAGTAACAATTGGAGGAAATTACCTTGTCACAACAGATACAAGATACACAGGAAGCAGCCCCGTCGCAGGTGCGGATCTGGCCCCGGGTGCTGCTCATGGGGACCTCCTATTTTCTGGTGGAGGTCTTCGCCGCCCTGATTCTGCAGCCGGAGACCCCGGCGGGCCTGGGCTTCGGCTTTTTGTGGAGCTGGCTCCTGACGGCGGCGGCCCTGGCCCTGCCCCGGCTGGGCGGGCGCATTTTCTACGGCGTCACCTATTATTTTTCCGCCATCTGGGTTCTGGCCCAGACGGGGTATGATCAGCTGTTCCACAAGCTCATGTGGCTGTCGGACATCTTCTACGCCGGAGAGGGCGCGGACTACCTGGATACGGTTCTCACGGGCTTCTCCCCGGTGTGGTGGATTGGCCTTGTGGTGCTTCTGGCCATGGGTGGCCTCACCATCTGGCTCTTTCCCAAGTGGCAGAAGGACTGGCAGACCTACCTCACCTGCGCCATCACCGCAGGGCTCACCCTGGCGGGGCTGTTTCTCCTGCCCCAGCTGGTGTTCCTCCGGGATTTAAGCGTCTGGGGCACCGGCACGGACTACATGCAGTCCACCTCCTACCGGGCCACCTACGCCACCATGTACAACGCCCGGAAGGTCTATGACATCTGCGGCGCCTACCAGCTCACCTTCCGGGACCTGTGGAAGCACGAGATCTACCCCATGACCGCCGCCTATCAGGAGAGCCAGAAGCTGGAGCGGGAGGAGCTGGACGGGTACTTCAGAACCCGCCGCACCCACAAGGAAAACAGCATGACCGGCCTCTATGAGGGGAAGAACGTGATTCTGGTGCTCATGGAGTCCATGGACGACTGGATGATTACGGAGGAGGAGACCCCCACCCTGTGCCGCCTCATGGACGAGGGAATCAACTTCACCAATTTTTACACCCCGGGCTACGGCAGCGTCCGCACCTTCAACTCGGAGTTCTGCGTCAACACGGGGCTGTTCCTCCCCACCACCGGCTCCACCGCCTTTGACTATGTGACCAACCATTACAGGCAGTCCCTGGCGGCCCTTCTGGCGCAGGAGGGCTACACCGCCCAGGCCTTCCACTACAATTCCCCGGATTTTTACAGCCGGGGGGTCTATGAGCCCGCCATGGGCTATGCCGCCTACAACAGCTACCAGGACTACACGGAGGATGAGAACCGGCTCTTTGACGACTGCTTCCTCTTTGACGATCCCGCCCTGTCGGAGGCGTTCTTCCGGGAGGGCCCCACCCTAAACTTCCTCATCACCCGCTCGGCCCACCTGAGCTATGTGTACAACGAGGTGCTCAGCGTCTACGCCCTGGAGCAGTACCCGGAGTACCAGGGGATGTTCGGCCACGAGGAGGAGGACTGCGCCCGGGTGAAGGCCCGGCTGGTGGACGACATGTTCGCCCGGCTCCTGGAGGAGCTGGAGGCCCGGGGGGAGCTGGAGAACACGGTGATTGTGGCCTTTACGGATCACTACACCTATGGCTTTAAGGACGTGGACAAGCTCATGGAGCTGTCCGGGGTGGAGAGCGAGCTGCTCCTGGAGAAGACCCCCTGCTTCATCTGGTCCGCCGATGGCCCGGACCGGGAGGTGAAAAAGACCCTCAACACCTCCGACCTGCTGCCCACGGTGCTGAACCTCCTGGGGGTGGACTCCCCCTACCGGTATCTGGGGCAGGACGCCTTCGACCCCAACTATGAGGGCTGCGCCTTCTTCCCCGACGGCAGCTGGATCTCCGACGGGGTGGCCTGCATGGCCGTGGCCGGTGGCGAGCCGCAGATCATTCTGAACGAACGGGAGAAGGAGCTAACCCCGGAGTACCTGGAGGAGATGACGGAAAAAGCCATGGCCTACGTCAGCGCCGCCAACCTGCTGCTCACCACGGACTATTACAAAACCATCCGATAATCCTGCCAAGGCCGCCCCAACCCACGGGGCGGCCTTCTTCTTGCGCGCCAGGGAGGCACCGTAGGGAACGGCCTTGACCAGGGCTGTTGATTGGGATTACAAACAGTTACAATAATTACACTGGCGCGGGACAAGGTAATGAACTTAAAGGAAAGCCTTCTGACTTGCAATACCGTAGGGCGGGGGTCAGACGTAAACCGGACGCCCCCGATTCTGCCCGTAGGGGAGGGTCATGACTCTCCCCTACAGACACACCGCCAAACCTGCCTTACCATGTACGCTTACGTTCGTGACATTGGGGCTTGCCCCCGCCGCACGCTTCCCGGAACTCTGGCACTCCCAATCAAACGAACCGCACCCCCAAGCCTGTCATTGCGAACCAGCGCGCACGCTGGTGCGGCAATCCGTTCCCCCCGCCAGGGGTGCAATAGCGGCGTGGCAGGATGGGTCCCGGGCGCATAGGCTGGGCTGGAGGTGATTTTATATGACAGGTATTCCTGCCGCCCCAGCCGCCGTGGCCCATGTGTCCGGCGGAGCCCAGGGGTCCTGCGGGCGTGTGTTCTTCTATTGCCACCCCCGGGGCACCTGGGTGGAGGCGGACATCCGGGGTCTTCCCGAGAGCGACACCGGCTTTTTCGCCTTTCACATTCACGAGGGCAGAGACTGCGGCGGAGAGGACTTCGCCCACACCGGCGCCCACTTCAATCCCAAGGGTCTCCCCCACCCCTGCCACGCAGGAGATCTGCCGCCGCTGCTGTCCGCCGGAGGCTGCGCCCGGATGGGCGTCCTCACAGACCGCTTCCGGGTGGCCGACATTCTGGGCCGCACGGTGGTCATTCACCGGAATCCCGACGACTTCCGCACCCAGCCCGCCGGAAACGCCGGAACCAAAATCGCCTGCGGTGTTATTTGTCCCCTGTAGCCCCGGGCTGTCCATGGGGTTTAAAAGACTGCGGGGCAATCCCCCCTTCCCGGCAAAGGAAAGGGGAGATTGCCCCGCAATCATCATGCGTTTCCACGCCACCATAAACCAATGGCCCCGATTGTCATGGGCGAGGCGCAGCCGAAGGATCTCATACACCCACAACCCATGTCGGAACCCTCCTGCGCGAGATCCTTCGCTGTTGGCTCAGGATGACAAGTCGGGGGCGGTTGTTTCATAGCAATGACAGGCCATTGTCCCCGGCTCTCTCAGGCCTCCATTTGCTTTCCCAGGAACCCGGCCACGGTCTGCACCACCTTCTGGTCCCCCTCAACCGGGGGCTGCTCCCGCTCCTCCATCAGGAGCATGACGCAGCCCATGAGATCTCCCTGGGCCACAATGGGGGCCGCCGCGCCCAGATAGTATTTGTCGGAGCCCTCCACCACCGGCAGGCGGGCTCCGCCGGGGCTGTAGCGGTAGCTCTTCCGCTGCTCCATCAGGTTCTCCAGATCCGGAGAGTTCCGCCGGTCCACCAGCTCCCGCCGGGGGGCGCCGGACAGGGCAATGATGCTGTCCCGGTCCGCCACGGCGGCAATGCGGCCGGTGTTCTTCCCCATGGCCTCACAGATCTGAGCCGCAAAGTCCTGCAAATCCCCCATGGGGGAGTATTTCCGAAAAATCACGCCGCCGTCCTTCTCCGTGTAGATCTCCAGGGGATCCCCCTCCCGAATCCGCAGGGTGCGCCGGATCTCCTTCGGAATCACCACACGCCCCAGGTCGTCGATGCGGCGAACAATGCCAGTTGCTTTCATACCATTTCTCCTTCTCCAACAGGTGGTCCCCTGTTTTGTTTCTGCGTGTATTATTTGTCAATGGAGAAGAATTATGTATGTCAAGGGGCCGGACTTGGAAATGCGGGTGCTTGCTTCCAACGCGTTAAACGCGTTGGAAGCAAATTGGATTAGAATTCATTTACGTTTTCAGCTTATATTTTGCGTAACGGCCTTTGTTAACAGGCTGCAGAATATTTTGCTTGACCAGGTCTTTTAGCAGCGTATAAGCTTTGGAATCGCTGACGTGCAGCAGGTTCATGACATCTGCGCGGGCAATAAATTCATTGTTTCTTGCCATATTGATAATCATCTCAGGATATCTTACTTCGTCAATATCGCGTTGACGGACGTAGCCGATGGCTCTTTCTTTATCCTGATAGAGCTTATGGGAAAGCATATAATTACGGCCTCTTCCTGCGCCGTATGCTTCAACCAAGCCATTATCCACTGCTTTATCCAGAACCGTCTTAACCATGACCTCCGAAAGATTTGCCGCTTCCGCGATCTGCTTCGCATCGCTGCGGGGAATCTCCTTCAGTATGTTTAACACAAGAAGTGTATTGATGGGCAAAGGCCGGCCAAGCCTGTTTTGTTCGTCTGCAATGATTCGCGCCAATTGTACATCCGGTTTGCTTCGGGGAATAAACAAGGACACTGTGGTAGAAGTAGAATTTGAGTAGTCGGGAAGATGACGTCCGTAAATCAAAGAGCCTTCGAATATTCTGTCAATACCACGTCCCGTTTTCTCCGCCAAACCAACTCGCTTTAGTGCATCGGCCAAAAGCTGATTCCTGCCGTGAGGCTCAGCGGTCAACAGGTTTTGAATGGTTACGCCCTCAATAAAGCCACCCGGATTGGCGATGGTAAGGCCTTCGTCTGAAATGGCAATGCGAACACGTCCCATAATCGAGTAGTCTCGATGGCAAAAAGCATTTACAATCGCTTCGCGCAGCGCACGTTTATCAAATTCAGGGGCGGGCATTCTGAATAGCCCCATTTCGATCTCTTGCTCCGGATTCCATACTTCCATATGTGCAATGATCTTTTCTATGGAGGCTAAAATCGGAAGGGAGTAGTCCTCATTCACACGAACAATCGAACCTTCCAGCACCTGAAATGATGATTTTCCGGTGGGAACAAACTTCTTAATACTTGGGGCTTTACCCACCATCAAAATACCGGCGATTGTGGGATAGACCGTACCGTTTTGTTCCCTGGTAAAGCCAAGCGCTTTCAGCAGCTCTTCGTCGTCCAGCTCCAAAAGTGCCTTGTCGCCATCATAGGAAAGTATGATGCGGCGAAGCCGTTCGACCTCCAAGGGATCCATATCCGCCAGGGAACCCTCCTGAACAATCATTGTGGAATAATCCAACAGGCGTAAATCAGATAATCTGGTTACAATTTCCGTCGGATACATGGGGATGTTCTCGGGCGTATTGTCAATTTTCATTCTGCGCCGCAAAATCTTCCCCGAACGAGTTGCAACAATACTACCATATGATTTTGGAACAGATACCTTCAGAACAGGCAGTTCCTCCTCGACGATCTCGCAGCGGGTTGAAACAGGAGGCACCGTATTGTTTGCAATGTACGCACTCAACGTTATGGGATTGGCATGATCCTTGTGAACGCCGGTAATTGTCCCATCATCCTCTACACCCAAATACAGGTCCCCGCCCTCCGTATTCGCGAACGCAACAACATCTTCAAACAAGTCCGTATCACCGTACTTTTTAAGATCACTTTTAAACTCAATTGTAAGTGTTTCCTGAAAGGGAATGCTTCTGTCCATCTCCAACACCTCCAACACTATCTTAACACAAAATCGCGTTAAAATAAACACCTAACGCAAATTTTTTTGCATTAAAATCCGACACGCGGAGAAGATGTGTGATTCGTTGCCGGAATCATTTCCTGCGTCAGAGCATGCGCCCGCCGGGCGCACCAAAAAGCAGAATGCCTGTCGAAAAGCAATCGGCAGGCATTCTGTTTTTTGCGTTAGCTCCGGAATCCCTTCGCACCACAGGGGCGCGCCATTATCCGGTGGGTTTTATTTGAAGTAGGCCACAGCGGACTCGAAGAGCTTCATGTCGAATTCGCCGGGGACGTTTTTGTAGAGGCCGGCGCCCTTGCGCTCGGAGTGGCCCATTTTGCCGAAGACGCGGCCGTCGGGGGAGGTGATGCCCTCGATGGCGTAGATGGAGCCGTTGGGGTTGAAGCGCACGTCCGTGGTGGCGTTGCCCTGGAGGTCCACATACTGGGTGGCAATCTGGCCCTGCTCCGCCAGGCGCTTGACCAGGGCCTCGTCCGCCAGGAAGCGGCCCTCGCCGTGGGAGATGGGGACGGTGTAGACCTGGCCCACCTCGGTTCCGGCCAGCCAGGGGCTCAGGTTGGAGGCCACCCGGGTGCGCACCAGGCGGGACTGGTGGCGGCCGATGACGTTGTAGGTGAGGGTGGGGAAGTCCGCGTCGGCGTCCAGGATTTTGCCGTAGGGCACGAGGCCCAGCTTGATGAGGGCCTGGAAGCCGTTGCAGATGCCCAGCATCAGGCCGTCCCGGCGCTCCAGGAGGTTCGTGACCTCCTCCTTCACCGCGGCGTTCCGGAAGAAGGCGGTGATGAACTTGCCGGAGCCGTCGGGCTCGTCGCCGCCGGAGAAGCCGCCGGGGATGAAGACCATCTGGGCCTCCTTCAGCTTGTCCGCAAATTCCTCCACGCTCCGGGCGATGGCGGCGGCGCTGAGGTTCCGGATGACCACGATTTCCGCCTGGGCCCCGGCGTCGGCCATGGCCTTGGCAGAGTCGTACTCGCAGTTGGTGCCGGGGAACACGGGAATCAGCACCTTGGGCCGGGCCGTCTTCACGGCGGGGGCCACCCGGGTTCCGGCGGCAAAGGACACATTCTCCACAGGGGTTCTGGCGTCGGGGATGTTGCAGGCATACACCGGCTCCAGCTTGTCCTCATAGGCCCCCTGGAGGGCGGCGGCGTCCACGGTCTCCCCGTGCCAGGTAAAGCCCCCCTCGGTGGTGACGCCCAGCACCTTGCCCACAGGCTCCCCGGTCAGCTCCAGGACGAAGCCGCCGTAGGCGTAGCCGAACAGATCCTGCAGGGTGACGTTCTCGTCAAAGTCAAAGCCCAGGCCGTTGCCAAAGGCCATCTTCATCACCGCCTCGGCGGGGCCGCCCAGGCCGGGGGTGTAGGCGGCAACCGCCTTGCCCTCCCGGAGAAGGGCCGTCACCTGGTTGAAGAGAGCCAGGAGAGATTCGGTCTCCGGCAGGCCGTTTTCGTTGTACCGGGGGGTCAGGAGGCAGACAGTGTGGCCCGGGGCCTTGAACTCGCACGACACGATGTTCTGCACCTTCTCCGTGGTGACTGCGAAGGACACCAGGGTGGGCGGAACGTCCAGATCCTCAAAGGTGCCGGACATGGAGTCCTTGCCGCCGATGGCGGCGATTTTCAGATTCTTCTGGGCCTCAAAGGCGCCCAGAAGGGCGGCCAGGGGCTGGCTCCAGCGCTTGGGGTCGTGGCCCACCCGCTTGAAGTACTCCTGGAAGGTGAGGTACACGTCCTCATAGGCAGCGCCGGTGGCAATCAGCTTGGCGGCGGACTCCACCACTGCCAGGTAGGCCCCGTGGTAGGGGCTTCTCTCGGTCACGAAGGGGTTGTAGCCCCAGGACATGAGGGAGCAGTCGTCGGTGTGGCCGGTCTCCAGGCTCACCTTGTGCACCATGGCCTGGATGGGGGTCTGCTGGTGCTTGCCGCCGAAGGGCATCAGCACAGTGCCCGCGCCGATGGTGGAGTCGAACCGCTCGGAGAGGCCCCGCTTGGAGCAGGTGTTGAGGTCCGTGGCAAGGCCCATGAGGTTCTCGGTGAAGGTGCCGTTCACGGTCTTCCGGTAGTCCTCCGGGGCGTCCAGGTCGATGGTGATGTGCTTCTCCGCGCCGTTGGAGTTCAGGAACTCCCGGCTCACGTCCACAATGGTCTTCCCGTTCCAGTGCATCACAAGGCGGGGGTTCTCGGTGACGGAAGCCACCACGGTGGCCTCCAGGTTCTCCGCCGCCGCCAGCTCCAGGAACCGGGCCACATCGGAAGCGGCCACCACCACGGCCATGCGCTCCTGGGACTCGGAGATGGCCAGCTCCGTGCCGTCCAGGCCCTCGTACTTCTTGGGAACCTGGTTGAGGTCAATCTCCAGGCCGTCGGCCAGCTCGCCGATGGCCACGGACACGCCGCCGGCGCCGAAGTCGTTGCACCGCTTGATCATGCGGGTGGCCTCCCCGTTCCGGAACAGCCGCTGGAGCTTCCGCTCCTCCGGGGCGTTGCCCTTCTGCACCTCGGCCCCGCAGGTCTCCAGGGAGTGGAGGTTGTGGCTCTTGGAGGAGCCGGTGGCGCCGCCGCAGCCGTCCCGGCCGGTGCGGCCTCCCAGGAGAATCACCTGGTCGCCCGGCTGGGGGCACTCCCGGCGGACGTTTTTCTCAGGGACGGCGGCGATGACCGCGCCGATCTCCATGCGCTTGGCGGCGTAGCCGGGGTGGTAGATTTCATCCACCATGCCCGTGGCAAGGCCGATCTGGTTGCCGTAGGAGGAGTAACCGGCAGCGGCGGTGGTCACCAGCTTCCGCTGGGGGAGCTTTCCGGGGAGGGTTTCGGAGACGGGCTTCAGGGGGTCTGCCGCGCCGGTGACCCGCATGGCCCCGTAGACGTAGGCACGGCTGGCCAGGGGATCCCGGATGGCGCCGCCGATGCAGGTGGCCGCGCCGCCGAAGGGCTCGATCTCCGTGGGATGGTTGTGGGTCTCGTTTTTAAACAGCAGGAGCCAGGGCTGCTCCTCCCCGTCCACGGTGACGGTCATGTGGACGGTGCAGGCGTTGATCTCCTCGCTCTCGTCCAGCTTGGTAAGATACCCGTTTTTCCGCAGGTACTTGGCCGCCAGGGTGCCAATGTCCATGAGATTGATGGGCTTGGTGCGGCCCAGCTCCCGCCGGGTCTCCAGGTAGTCCTCATAGGCCGCCTGGAGGAGGGGGTCCGGGAACGTTACGCTGTCAATGGTGGTGAGGAAGGTGGTGTGGCGGCAGTGATCGGACCAGTAGGTGTCGATCATGCGGATTTCCGTGATGGTGGGGCAGCGGCCCTCGGACTTGAAATAGGACTGGCAGAAGGCAATGTCGTCCAAATCCATGGCAAGGCCCAGCTTGGAGACCAGGTCGGCCAGGCCCTCCCGGTTCAAGTCCAGGAAGCCCTCCAGGGTTGCAACCTCCTGCGGAATGGCGTAATCCAGGCGCAGGGTTTCGGGCTTTTCCAGACCGGCCTCCCGGGCCTCCACGGGGTTGATGACGTATTTTTTTACCGCCGCCACGTCCTCCGGGGTGAGGGCGCCCTCCAGGACGTACACCTTGGCGGTGCGCACCGTGGGCCGCTCCCCCTGGGAGATGATCTGGATGCACTGGGCGGCGGAGTCCGCCCGCTGGTCGAACTGACCGGGGAGATACTCCACGGCGAAGACCGTTCCCTGGGCCTCCAGGGTCTCGGAGACCAGATCCAGCTGGGGCTCGGAGAAGACGGTCTTCACGGCGTAATCGAACAGGCTCTTTTCAATGTTCTCCACGTCATACCGGTTGATGACCCGCACCCCGGTGAGACGGTCAAGGCCCAGAAGCTCCCGGGCCTCCCGCAGGAGATCCGCCGCTTCCTTGGCCAGCTCTTTCTTTTTCTCTACATAAATACGGTAAACCATGGATTCTCCTCCATATTTCAGAATGTGCATGTAAACTTCTCAAATTGTACCCATATTCCGGTATATGTACCACCTGCCCCACCTGTCATTGCTTAGGGGACGGATTGCCACGTCGCTTCGCTCCTCGCAATGACAGTTTTGGGAGCCGGTGCGTTGGCCGCTGGGCGCCGCCTGATCTGTCATTGCGAACCAGTCCGCAGACTGGTGCGGCAATCCGTTCTCCTTGCAAGCCGTCAGGCTTGCGCGCCCCGGCAGGGGCACATGACCGGCCTAACGGCCGGTGCAATGCTGCGCATTGCTTAGGGGACGGATTGCCACGTCGCTTCGCTCCTCGCAATGACAGGTGGTGGACGAAAGCCCGCTGAACCGGTGCGTCAGCCTGTGCTTTTATGGCAGAATGGATTCGTACAAATCCTCCCACTTTGGGTTTTTGCTTGCCACAAGCTCGTTCTTTCTGCGGCGATTCCAGCTTTTGATTTGCTTTTCCCTGGAAATTGCGGCGCGTGCATCCGCCGTGGCCTCGTAATATACCAATTTGCACACGTTATATTTGTCTGTAAAGCTGCCTGGATCCAGGTGGTTCCGGTGCTCATACATCCGTCGGAGCAGATTATTGGTCACGCCCACATAAATCGTGGTGTTGGTACAATTTGACAGAATATAAACAAAATACGTCACTTCCGCCATGCCGCCAGGGCCCGCTGGCCGATGTCGCTGCGGCGGTAGGCGTTTTGGAAGCGGACGTCCTCTGCCAGGCGGTAGGCCTCCCGGATGGCTTCGGGGAGGGTGGCGGCTACGGCGGTGGTGCCGGTGACGCGGCCACCGGCGGTGAGGAGCTTGCCCTCCGCCAGCTTGGCTCCGGCCACATAGGTGTGGGCGGCGGCCTCGGGGGTCATGGTGAGCTCAAAGCCCTTTTCATAGTGCAAAGGGTACCCCTTGGAGGCGGTGACCACGCAGCAGGCGGATTTGTCCGAGAATTTCACCTCAGTCTCCGCCAGGGTGCCGTCTGTGGTGGCCTTCATCACCGTGAGGAGGTCGCTCTCCATGAGGGGCAGCACCACCTGGGTCTCCGGGTCGCCGAAGCGGCAGTTGTACTCGATAACCTTGGGGCCGTCCTTGGTCAGCATCAGTCCGAAGTACAGGCAGCCGGTGAAGGGTCTCCCCTCCTGCTCCATGGCCCTTATGGTGGGGAGGAAAATCTCCTCCATGCACCGCCGGGCAATCTCCGGGGTGTAATAGGGGTTGGGGGCCACGGTGCCCATGCCGCCGGTGTTGAGGCCGGTGTCTCCGTCTCCCGCCCGCTTGTGATCCATGGAGGACACCATGGGCTTCACGGTCTTGCCGTCGGTGAAGGACAGGACGGAGACCTCGGGGCCCTCCAGGAACTCCTCAATGACCACCGTGGAGCCGGAGGCGCCGAACTTGGCGTTTGCCATCATGTCCGTGACGGCCTGTGCCGCCTCCTCCCGGGTCTGGCAGATGAGGACGCCCTTGCCCAGGGCCAGACCGTCGGCCTTTACCACCAGGGGGGCAGGCTGGGTGCTCACATAATCGAGAGCCGCCTGGAGGTCGGAGAAGGTCTCATACCGGGCGGTGGGGATGCCGTATTTTTTCATCAGATCCTTGGAGAAGGCCTTGCTGCCCTCGATGATGGCGGCATTCTTCCGGGGGCCGAAGCAGGGGACGCCCACTTCATTCAGCCGGTCCACGCAGCCCAGCACCAGGGGATCGTCGGGGGTGACCACGGCGTAGTCCACGGGATGCTCCCGGACGAAGTTCACAATGCCCTCCAGATCCGTGGCTCCGATGGGGACGCAGGTGGCGTCAGCCGCCATGCCGCCGTTTCCCGGCAGGGCGTAAATCTCCGTAACGGAGGGATTTTCCTTCAATTTCTTGATGATGGCGTGCTCTCTGCCGCCGCCACCTACGACCAATAGCTTCATATTTGCCTCCTTGTGGAACGCGAAGGTTCCGGATTCTCATTCTGTAGGCCGCGATACGCATTCGCCCAGTCTGCCGTCTACGCCCCTGTCATTGGGAACCAGTCCGCAGACTGGCGCGCCCCAGGGCGGCCTCTCTTGCCCCTTACAGGGCAAGTCACCTTCTGGCAATCCGTTCTCCCCGTGGTAGGATCTCACCGAATCACACGCCTTCGGCAAATGCGTACCGTGGAACGTCCATGCCCGTAGGGGCGAACCCATGTGTTCGCCCGGCAGCACACGCTGTCAGAGCCACACACCTCGGGCAAATTCGCACAACATCCCCCACCGTGTCATTGCGAGCCAGCTCGCAATCATCGTCATCGGCGAGGCGAAGCCAAAGGATCTCATGCACCAGGGTTCCGTGTCGGAGCCCTTGGAGCGCGAGATCCTTCGCCTATGGCTCAGGATGACATGTCGGGGGTGCGGCGGTTGTTTCATAACAATGACATATCGAAAGATGGTGCGGGTTCGCCGGGGGTAGGTGGTTGCGGCGGATTGTACCGCCGGGCCGACACATGGGTCGGCCCCTACGGAGAAAACGGTAAGGCGATTCGAATTTACCGGGAAATGGCGGTTCCGGCGGGAGGGTCATGACCCTCCCCTACGGGTGTACGGGATGCTTTCTATCTTAATGGTGGAACAGGCGCATACCCGTAAAGGCCATGACCATGTGGTTCTTGTCGCACTCGGCGATCACCAGGTCGTCCCGGATGGAGCCGCCGGGCTGGGCGACGTAGGAAACGCCGGACTTGAGGGCCCGCTTGATGTTGTCCGGGAAGGGGAAGAAGGCGTCGGAGCCCAGGGCCACGCCGGTGCGGCTCCGGAGGAACTCGTCCTTCTCCCCCTGGGTCAGGGGCTCGGGACGGGTGGTGAAGTAGTTCTGCCAGATGCCCTCGGCGCACACGTCCTCCTCGTTGCCGTTGATGTAGCCGTCAATGACATTGTCCCGGTTGGGGCGGCCCAGGTCGGGCTTAAAGGGCAGGGCCAGGGTCTTGGGATGCTGCCGCAGGAACCAGGTGTCCGCCTTGGAGCCTGCAAGCCGGGTGCAGTGAATCCGGCTCTGCTGGCCGGCGCCCACGCCAATGGCCTGGCCGTCCACGGCGAAGCACACGGAGTTGGACTGGGTGTACTTCAGGGTGATGAGGGCCACGATGAGATCCCGCCTGGCGCTCTCCGGCAGGTCTTTGTTTTCGGTGACGAGGTTGCCCAGAAGAGCCTCGTCGATTTTGAAATTGTTCCGGCCCTGCTGGAAGGTGACGCCGTAGACCTGCTTCTCCTCCTGGGGGGCGGGGACGTAGGCGGGGTCGATGGCAACCACGTTGTAGCTGCCCTTCCGCTTGGTCTTGAGAATGGCCAGGGCCTCGTCGGTGTAGCCGGGGGCAATGACGCCGTCGGAGACCTCCCGGGCGATGAGGGATGCGGTGAGGGCGTCGCAGGTGTCGGACAGGGCCACCCAGTCGCCAAAGGAGCACATCCGGTCGGTGCCTCTGGCCCGGGCATAGGCGCAGGCCAGGGGGTTTTCATCCAGGCCCTCCACGTCCTCCACAAAGCAGGCCTTCTTCAGGGCCTCGGGAAGAGGCAGACCCACGGCGGCGGAGGTGGGAGACACGTGCTTAAAGGAGGTGGCGCAGGGAAGGTTTGTGGCCTCCTTCAGCTCCTTCACCAGCTGGTAGGAGTTAAAGGCGTCCAGGAAGTTGATATAGCCGGGACGGCCGTTCAAAATGGTCACAGGCAGGTCGCTGCCGTCTGCCATGTAGATTTTCGCGGGCTTCTGGTTGGGGTTGCACCCATATTTCAGTTCAAATTCCTTCATTGTTTACACCCTCAATTCTGCGGTAAGATTGTCGTTTCCGTACTGTTCCAAAAGGGGCTCCACCACGTCCCGGAGGAACTCCGTGACCTGGCTGGCGGAGCGGCCGGTGTAGGCGGCGGGGTTCATCTGCTCCAGAATCTCCTCCCGGCTCAGGGGGAAGGCAGGGTCGGCGGCGATGCGGTCGATGAGGTCGTTCTGGCCGCCCTCCAGCTTCACCCTGGCGGCGGCGGCGTGGGAGTGCACCCGCAGGGCCTCGTGGAGCTCCTGGCGGTTGCCGCCCCGCTTCACGGACTCCATCATAATGTTCTCCGTGGCCATGAAGGGGAGCTTCTCCATCACCCGGCGCTCCACCACCTTGGGATTCACCACGAGACCGGCGGAGACGTTCATATAGATGTTCAAAATGGCGTCCACGGCCAGGAAGGCCTCGGCAACGGAAATCCGCTTGTTGGCGGAGTCGTCCAGGGTGCGCTCAAACCACTGGGTGCCGGCGGTGAGGCCGGGGTTCAGGCTGTCGCAGATGACGTACCGGGCCAGGGCGCAGATCCGCTCGGAGCGCATGGGGTTGCGCTTGTAGGGCATGGCGGAGGAGCCGATCTGGTTTTTCTCAAAGGGCTCCTCCATCTCCTCAAAGGACTGGAGGATGCGCAGGTCGTTGGCGAACTTCATGGCGCTCTGGGCGATGCCGGAGAGGCAGCTCAGGAAATAGGAATCCACCTTCCGGGAGTAGGTCTGGCCGGAGACGGGAACCACCCCTGCAAAGCCCATATCCCGGGCGATAAGCCGCTCCATCTCCTTGATCTTCTCCTCGTCCCCCTCGAACAGCTCCATGAAGGAGGCCTGGGTGCCGGTGGTGCCCTTGGAGCCCAGGAGCTTCAGGTTCTGAAGCTGGTACTCCAGGTTCTCCATGTCCTGGGTCAGCTCGTAAATCCACAGGGTGGCCCGCTTGCCAACGGTGGTGAGCTGGGCGGGCTGGAGGTGGGTGTAGCCCAGGCAGGGCTGGGCCTTGTGCTCGTCTGCAAAGGCGGCCAGGTTCCGCACCACCTGGGCGCACTTTTTCAGCACCAGGCGGCTGGCCTCCCGGAGGATCACCACATCGGTGTTGTCCCCCACATAGCAGGAGGTGGCCCCCAGGTGAATGATGCCCGCCGCCTTGGGGCACTGCTGGCCGTAGGCGTAGACGTGGCTCATGACGTCATGGCGCACCAGCCGCTCCCGCTCCTCGGCAACGGCATAGTTGATGTCGTCCTTGTGGGCCTCCAGCTGGGCAATCTGCTCGTCGGTGATGGCGAGGCCCAGCTGCTTTTCCGCCTTGGCCAGGGCAATCCACAGCCGCCGCCAGGTGCGGAATTTGAAATTCTCAGAGAAGATATGCTGCATCTCGGCACTGGCGTACCGGGTGGACAGGGGGGAGATATATGCGTCGTGATTGCGTTCCATAGACATATTACCTCTTCATTATTGGGGTTCTTTCTGGTTCGTAGGGATACGGGGACTTGTGCCTTTTGGGGCCGCTGGTTTTTTTGTAGGGCCGGTTCTCTCTCGTAGGGGCGGACCCGCGTGTCCGCCCGCGGTGCAGGGCCGGGGGTTCCGCAAGGGGTAGGCGAATTCGTTCCTTTTGGTTCCTGCGGATTCGCATTGGCGCCCCGTGTGAGGTTTGCTGCTCCTGCGGGCGGACACATGGGTCCGCCCCTACGAGGGGGATGGGGGCTTGCGGCTTTTGGGGTGGCTGGTTTTTTATAGGGTCAATCCGCCCCTGCGAGGGGTATGGGCTTTTTACGTTTGCAAAGGCTCAGCGGTTGTGTTTTAAGATCCAGCGCAGTGGATTATTCTGCACATATTCGCACGTTCCCCGCAAATCCTCTTCATTGCGGATGATGTGCTCATAATAGCTTCGCTGCCACAGGTGGCCCTCAAAGGGCGGAAATACGCCTTCCCAAACCTTGCGGATGTAGGCATTGGTGGTCTGCGTTTTAAACCACTGCATCATCCTGCGAAGATCCGTCTCAGAACCTGCGCCCTGCAAAACCAGATGGACATGGTCCGGCATGACCACGGACTCCACCAATGTCACTCCCGGATATTTTTCCTCCAGCTTGCTCAGCCACAGGGAGGCCATCTGCCCCGGCCCTTTCAGACGGACGCCGGCCCCCTCATGCAGCGGAATAACCTGCCCAAACAAGGCGCTCCGGTTCTGGAGGCAGAGGGTGACGAAATAAGCGTAGGGCCCGGTATAGGAAAAATCCGGCAGGCGCTGGGGTTTCCGTTCCGGGTTGGGCATTACTGATGCTTATTCACAATCCGGCTCTGGGCCTCGCCGGTTTCCAGGTTTACGAAGCTGGTGAAGAGGGAGACCTTGTTGTTCTCATTGAGGCTCTCCCAGACCCTTTCGGTAAACTCGTCCAGGTTTCCGGTCACGGACACGGGGCGGGGCTCGCCACGGAAGGAGGGCAGGGGGTTGCCGTCTTCCTCGTAGGTGTGGATGAAGTGGCCCAGGCCGGCCTTGGGGGCGTCGAAGGTGAAATAGTTCCGGACGCAGCAGCCGGGGTCGCCCTCCAGGGACTTGAGGATGGACAGGACGTAGGAGCCGCAGGGGTAGAGGATGCCGGAGATTCTGGGGGTGTAGTTGGGGGCGTCGGGCTCAAACTCCCGGGTGTTCAGGGCGGCAACGTAGCTCTCCCCTTCCAGCATGAAGTCCCGGATGGTGTCGGTCTGGTCGCCGTTGGTGACGATGGTGGTGACGCCCTCCTCGTCGGCCACCCGGCGGACGGGATGGTAGATGATGAGGGAGGGATCGGTCATTTTGGCGGGATCATAAGCCTCCGTGCGGATGCCGTCCTCGGTCTCCACAAAGACACGGTTCCGGCTGTTCTCGCTGCGGCCCATGATGAAATAGGCGATGACGGCGGATTTCCCGTCCTCGCTCCGGCCCAGGACGATGCCCCGGCCGGGATATGGATTGCCCTTCAGAAGGGCGGACAGATCGTTCATGGAAAGACCTCCTGTTTGTCAGTTCATTCGGTTTATATGGTAGGGGAGGGTCATGACCCTCCCGCAGTACGGGACTTCAACTTCCGGCGCACCGGGGCAAATCCGCAAAATCCTTCGGCCTTGGAACAAAACGGGCCCAGGATGGTCCCGTTTTGTTCCGGGAGGGTCATGACCCTCCCCTACAGGCGGTTACAAGCGCCGCGATTCCGCGATTTGTTTGGCTACCAGCTGGGCGGCCTGGGGGAGCAGAATCCACTCGGCCTGCTCCATGACCCGGCGCTGCAGGGTCTCGGGGGTATCTCCGGGGAGAACCTCCACGGCCTTTTGCAGGAGGATGGGGCCGCCGTCGGGGATTTCGTTGACGAAGTGTACCGTGGCTCCCGTGACCTTCACCCCCCGGGCCAGGGCCGCCTCGTGGACGTGGAGGCCGTAGAAGCCCTCCCCGCAGAAGGCGGGAATCAGGCTGGGGTGGATGTTCAGAATCCGGTTGGGCCACTTTTTGGTGAAATTCTCCGTGAGGATGCACATGAAGCCTGCCAGAATGACCATGTCGATGGCGTCCAGCTCCAAAATCCCCTGGAGCCGCGCCTCAAAGGCGGCCTGGGAGCCGCACTCCTTTTTGCTGATCACGGCGGCGGGAACCCCGGCGTTTTTGGCCCGCTCCAGGGCGTAGGCCCCGGGGTTGTTGGACACCACCAGGGCGATCTCCCCGCTGGGGATGCTTCCGGCGGCCTCGGCGTCCAGAAGGGCCTGGAGGTTGGTGCCGCCGCCGGAGACCAGAACGGCGATTCTTGTTTTCATTCCAGAATCACCTTGTCCTGAGATTCCACAATTTCACCAATGATATAGGCGTCCTCCCCATTGGCCTTGAGGATGTCCAGGGCAGTCTCCGCGTCCTCTTTGGACACCACCACGCTCATGCCTACGCCCATGTTGAAGGTGTTGAACATGTCCCGCTCCGGGATGTTCCCGGTCTCGGCGATGAGGCCAAAGATGGGCAGCACCCGCACGTCGCTCTTTTTGATTTTGGCGCCCAGGCCGTCGGGGATGGCTCTGGGGATGTTCTCATAGAAGCCGCCGCCGGTGATGTGGCTGACGCCCTTCACCTTCACCTTGTCAAACAGGGCCAGCATGGGCTTCACATAAATTTTCGTGGGGGTGAGCAGGGTCTCCCCGATGGATTTTCCGCCCAGGGCCTCGCAGGGCTCCTTCAGGTGGGGGTTGTTCTCCACGTCGAAGACCTTCCGCACCAGGGAAAAGCCGTTGGAGTGGACGCCGGAGGAGGGCAGGGCGATGACCACGTCCCCGGGAACCATGGACTTGTGATCCACGATTTTCTTCTTGTCCACAATGCCCACGGAGAAGCCCGCCAGGTCGTACTCGTCCACGGGGTAGAACCCGGGCATCTCGGCGGTCTCGCCGCCGATGAGGGCGGAGCCGGACTGGACGCAGCCCTCGGCCACACCGGACACCAGCTGGGCAATCCGCTCGGGCACATTCTTGCCGCAGGCGATGTAGTCCAGGAAGAACAGGGGCTTTGCCCCGCAGCAGATCACGTCGTTGACGCACATGGCCACGCAGTCGATGCCCACGGTGTCATGCTTGTCCATGAGGAAGGCCAGGCGGAGCTTGGTGCCCACGCCGTCGGTGCCGGAGACCAGCACCGGCTCCTCATAGCCCTTGAGATTCAGCCCGAACAGGCCGCCGAAGCCGCCGATTTCGTCCAGGCAGCCCTCGTTCTTGGTGCGGGCGATGCTTCCTTTCATCAGCTCCACAGCCCGGTAGCCGGCGGTGATGTCCACACCGGCGGCCTTGTAGCTCTCGGAATAGCTCTTTTCGTTCATGCCTTTGGCTCCTTTTCAGAGAGTTTCCGCTCAAAGCGGTATTTTTGGGTGTTTTCGGGGACGTCGGTGGGATAGCTGCCGCTGAAGCAGGCGGTGCAGAAGCCGCCCCCGTGCTCCGCCAGCTTTTGCACGTTTTCCACGCTGAGGTAGCCCAGGGAGTCCGCGCCGATGATTTTGCACACCTCGTCAATGGGGTGGTTGGCGGCGATGAGCATCTCCCGGGAGTCGATGTCCGTGCCGTAATAGCAGGGGTTCAGGAAGGGCGGGGCAGAGATCCGCATATGCACCTCCGTGGCTCCGGCATCCCGGAGGAGCCGGACTATCCGGGCGGAGGTGGTGCCCCGGACGATGGAATCGTCAATGAGAACCACCCGCTTCCCCTTCACCGTGGCGGAGATGGGGTTCAGCTTGATGCGCACCTTGTCCTCCCGGCTCTTCTGGCCGGGGGAGATAAAGGTTCTGCCGATGTATTTGTTTTTAATCATGCCCACGCCGTAGGGAATGCCCGAGGCCTGGGCGAAGCCGATGGCGGCGTCAATGCCGGAGTCCGGCACGCCCACCACCACATCCGCCTCCACAGGATGCTCCAGGGCCAGGAACATCCCCGCCCGGCGCCGGGCGTTGTGGACGGAGCTGCCATCCAGGACGGAGTCCGGCCGGGCGAAGTAGATGTATTCAAAGACGCACATGGTTCTGGGGGCCTTGCCGCAGTGGGTGCGGATGGAGCGAACCCCCTCCTCGCTGAAGACCACAATCTCCCCGGGCTCCACGTCCCGGATAAAGGAGGCCCCCACGGCATCCAGGGCGCAGCTCTCCGAGGCCACCACATAGGCCCCGTCGGGGGTCTGGCCGTAGCACAGAGGCCGGAAGCCCCAGGGGTCCCGGACGGCCATGAGCTTGGTGGCGGACATGATCACCAGGGAGTAGGCCCCCTGGAGGGCGTCCATGGCCCGGTCCACCGCCTCCTCGATGGAGTGGGCGGTGAGCCGCTCTTTGGTGATGATGTAGGAGATAACCTCCGTATCGGAGGTAGTGTGGAAGATGGAGCCATTCATCTCCAGCTTCTCCCGGAGCCGGAAGGAGTTCACCAGGTTGCCGTTGTGGGCCAGGGCCAGGGAGCCCTTGCAGTGGTTTACCACAATGGGCTGGGCATTATTCCGGTCCGTGGCGCCGGTGGTGCCGTAGCGCACATGGCCCACGGCCATGTGGCCCTGGCCCAGGCGGTTAAGCACCTCCGGAGTGAACACATCCTCCACCAGGCCAATGTCCTTGTGGGCGGCAAATACGCCGTCGTTGCACACCGCAACGCCGCAGCTCTCCTGCCCCCGGTGCTGCAGGGCAAAGAGGCCATAATAGGCCGTGGCAGCTACCTCGCGGTTCTCCCTGGCGTAAATACCAAAGACGCCGCATTCCTCACCAATTTTTTTCATGGATAACCTCCTGGGTCAAATAAAACATGGAGCCACCCGCCGTCCGCGCACCGTGTCATTGCGAGCCAGTTCGCAAACTGGCGTGGCAATCCGTTCTCCCGCGGTACAGTCCGCCAGAATTGCCAACACTCCGGCGCATCCGCACCGCGCTCCATCCTCTAGGGCAGAATCGATTCATACAAATCCGCCCAATTGGGATTTTTCGTCTCTATCAGCTTGTTTTTTCTTCTGCGGTTCCAGCTCTTGATTTGCTTTTCCCGCGCGATGGCGGCATACACATCACTGGTGAACTCGTAGTACACCAGCTTGTGAATTCTGTACCGGGCTGTGAAGCTGCCGGCGTCCAAAGCGTTTCGATGCTCATACATCCGGCGAAGCAGATTGTTGGTAACACCAACGTAAATCGTGGTGTTGGTGGCGTTGGAGAGGATGTAGACGTAATAGTTCATAGAATCCACTCCTATTTATGATGGCAAATCGGCAAAGGGTGCGAATTCGCCCGGGGCGGGCGGTTCCGGGGGTTCTGCCGCAGGGGGAACGGATTGCCACGCCAGTTTGCGAACTGGCTCGCAATGACACGGTGCGGAACGATAGGTCGTGCGGATTCGCACGGGGCCGGTGGTTCCGGGGGGGTCTGCCGCAGGGGAACGGATTGCCACGCCAGTGTGCCCACTGGCTCGCAATGACACGGTGCGGATTGCCACGCCGGTGTCGCTGCTTACTGGCAATGACACAGTGTGGGACGGAGACGGGTTATTCCTTCCCCGTCCAGCAGTAGGTGCAGACCTTGTCTTTGTCCAGGCCGATTGCCTCCAGGAGGCCCTCCAGGGACTGGTAGCCCAGGGACTGGAAGCCCATATCCTGGCAGATGGTTTTCAGGAGGCACTGGCCCCGCTGGGTTTCGCAGTCGGCGTATTCCTCCAGGTGCTTCTGGCCCTCGTCGCCCTCCAGCTTCTGAACCACCCGCCGGGCCAGAAGCTCCATCTCGGAGTTGCTTGAGGAGAAATTCAGGTACTTGCACCCGTACATAATGGGCGGGCAGGCGGAGCGCATGTGCACTTCCTTTGCGCCGCTTTCGTACAGGAACTCCACCGTCTCCCGGAGCTGGGTGCCCCGGACGATGGAATCGTCCACAAACAGGAGCTTCTTGTCCTTAATCAGCTCCGGCACGGGAATCTGCTTCATTTTTGCCACCTGGTTCCGCACCGCCTGATTGGTGGGCATGAAGGAGCGGGGCCAGGTTGGGGTGTACTTCACAAAGGGCCGGGCGAAGGGCTTCTGGCTCTGGTTGGAGTAGCCGATGGCGTGGGGAATGCCGGAGTCCGGCACACCGGCCACATAGTCCACATCCGGCAGCTCCCCCCGGGCAGCCTCGTCCCGGGCCATGATCTGACCGTTGCGGTAGCGCATGAGCTCCACGTTCACGCCCTCGTAATTGGAGTTGGGGTAGCCGTAGTAGGTCCACAGGAAGGCGCAGATTTTCATGTTCTTCCCGGGCTCCGCCAGCTGCTCCACCCCGCCCTCCGTGACCTTTACGATCTCTCCGGGGCCCAGCTCATAGTAATCCGAATAGCCCAGCTTGTGGTAGGCGAAGGACTCGAAGGAGACGCAGCAGCCGTCCTCCCCCCTGCCCACCAAAACCGGCAGGCGGCCCAGCCGGTCCCGGGCGGCGATGATGCCATCGGGCAGGAGCAGCAGCACCGTGGCGGAGCCGTCCACCACCTGCTGCACATGGCGCAGGCCCTCCACCAGGGAGTCCTTCTGATTGATGAGAGCGGCAATCAGCTCCGCCTGATTCACCTTGCCGCTGCCCATGGCCATGAACTGATGGCCGTGGGCGGAGAAGTAGGTGTCCATCAGCTCCTCGGTGTTGTTTACGATGCCCACCACGCAGATGGCGTAGAGCCCCAGGTGGGAGCGCACCAGGAGGGGCTGGGGGTCCGTGTCGCTGATGCAGCCGATGCCGGAAGTGCCGTGGAACTTCTCCATGTCCTTCTCAAACTTGGTGCGGAAGGGGGTGTTGGAGATGTTGTGAATCTGGCGCTGGAAGCCGTCTGCCTTATCATAGATAACCATGCCCCCCTGGCGGGTGCCCAGGTGGGAGTGGTAGTCCGCGCCGAAGAAAATGTCCAGTACGCAGTCCCGTCTGGAGACTGCTCCGAAAAATCCTCCCAAGGTGAACCTCCGTTATTTGCCCATGAGGCGGCGCATGACCTCCTGGTAGGCCTCCTCCACGCCGCCCAGATCCCGGCGGAAGCGGTCCTTGTCCAGCTTCTCATTGGTCTTGGAGTCCCACAGACGGCAGGTGTCCGGGGAGATCTCGTCGGCCAGGACGATGGTGCCGTCAGACAGGCGGCCGAACTCCAGCTTGAAGTCCACCAGGGTGATGCCCAGGTTCAGGAAGTAGGCCTTCAGCACCTCGTCCACCTTGAAGGCCAGGGTCTTGATGGTCTCGATTTCCTCTTTGGTGGCCAGCTTCAGGGCAAGAGCGTGATAGCTGTTGATGAGGGGGTCACCCAGATCGTCGTTCTTGTAGGAGAACTCGATGGTGGGCTCGTCAAAGACGATGCCCTCGGCCACGCCGTAGCGCTTGGCGAAGGAGCCGGCGGAGATGTTCCGGATGATGACCTCCAGGGGCACGATGGAGACCTTCTTCACAACCGTCTCCCGGTCATTGATTTCCTCCACCAGATGGGTGGGCACCCCGTGCTTTTCCAGCATCCCCATGAGGAAGTTGCTCATGCGGTTGTTGATAACGCCCTTGCCGGAGATGGTGCCCTTCTTCAGGCCATTGAAGGCGGTGGCGTCGTCCTTGTAGGACACGATGAGCTGTTCCGGGTTTTCGGTGGCATAGACCTTCTTGGCCTTGCCTTCGTAGAGCTGTTCTTTCTTTTCCATAATATTGTCCTCCTTACAGGTTGAATTCTTTTTCTACGGCGCTGTTCTTCTCCAGCACCTTGGCCGTGTCCGCCTCCCGGCGGGCCTTCAGCTTGTCCGCCAGGGACTCATCCTCCAGGGCCAGCATCTGCACCGCCAGAATGGCGGCATTGGCCGCGCCGTTCACCGCCACCGTGGCCACAGGAATGCCCGAGGGCATCTGCACCGTGGCCAGAAGGGCGTCCAGCCCCCCGAGGCCGCCGGAGGCCATGGGAATGCCGATGACCGGCAGGGTGGTGTTGGCCGCGGCGGCACCCGCCAGGTGGGCGGCCATACCGGCGGCGCAAATCAATACACCGAACCCCCGGTCACGGGCAGTGGAGCAAAATTCCTGTGCCTGGGCGGGAGTCCGGTGTGCAGAGTATACATGTACCTCATAGGGTACGCCAAAGCCCGCAAGGGTGTCGATGGCCTTGCGAACCACGGGCAGGTCGCTGTCGCTGCCCATGAGGATGCCAACTTTCTTCATGAGAAACCCTCCTTTGAAATGAAAAAGGGCGCACCTACCCCTCTGAGATAAGTGCGCCCAGACGGCCGGCAAAAAGGGTAAGCGCTCTGCTCCCCTGTGGTACTCCACAAATTCCGTCAGTCACAAAGCGCCGTGTATTCACATCCCCAGTCTATCATATTCCGCCCCCACAGTCAAATGGAAAGACTTCTGAATCTGACAGAATTTACGGGGCCGTTCCTGTGAAATGTGTAAAATTCAGGAAGATTTTACCGATTTATGAGGGCAGACCGCGCAAGCGGCGGAAGAATCCCCTACACCAATCCCCCCGTTTGTCATCCTGAGGCGCAGCCGAAGGATCTCATGCACAAGCCACACCACTTGTCATCCTGAGGCGCAGCCGAAGGGTCTCATGCTCCAGTCCCCCATTTGTCATCCTGTGGCGCAGCCGAAGGATCTCATGCACCAGCCCCCCATTTGTCATCCTGAGGCGCAGCCGAAGGATCTCATGCTCCAGCCCCCCATTTGTCATCCTGAGGCGCAGCCGAAGGATCTCATGCACCAGCCCCCCATTTGTCATCCTGAGGCTCAGCCGAAGGATCTCATGCACCAGCCCCCCATTTGTCATCCTGAGGCGCAGCCGAAGGATCTCATACACCAGGGTTCTGGTTCGGAACCCCGGTGCGCAAGATCCTTCGCCCTTGGCTCAGGATGACAAGCCGGGAGTGCGGCAGGTTTTTTGTCATCCTGAGGCGCAGCCGAAGGATCTCATGCACCGGGGTTCTGGTTCGGAACCCTGGTGCGCGAGATCCTTCGCTTTTGGCTCAGGATGACATGTCGGGGGGTGCTGCGGTTGTCTCATAATAATGACAGATTTGGCAGCCGGGTGCGGTTTGACGGAGGTACCAGGCAGATTTGCAGCTGCACGGCGGGGGACAGACAGCCGCCCTACGGATGCACCGGCGGAGCCGTACCGTAGAGCGGGGGTCTGTCCCCCGCCGGGCGCGGCCCCCATGTGGGGGCCGCGCCTTCCATTTGGCTTATTTTTTCTCTTCCCTCAGGCGGTATTTCTCCCGGAAGGTTGTGTAGCTTCGCTCGAAGTCGTCGTCTGCGCCGCTTTTTATATCGGTGAGGTACTGGTGGGTGTCGAAGCTGCCCTCGGAGACCTCGATCATGGCCACGGCCACGTTGCTGCAGTGGTCGGCCACCCGCTCATAGGCGGTGAGGAGGTCGTCCAGGACGAAGCCATACTCAATGGAGCAGCTGCCGTCCTTCAGACGGGCCACATGGCGGGTCTTAATCTTCCGCACCAGGTCGTCAATCACCTGCTCCAGAGGCTCTACCCGGTGGGCGGCGGCCAGATCCCGCTCCCGGAAGCAGGCTGTGGTCATGGCAAGCAGATCCGTCACCGCTTTCTCCAGCACCTGCAGCTCCTCCTGGGCGGCCTGGGAGAAGACGATGTTCTTCTGGTTCATCTCCTGGGCGGCCTTCACCAGATCCCGGGCGTGGTCGCCGATGCGCTCAAAGTCCCGGAGGGAGTGGAGCAGGGTGTTTACCAGGTGGCTGTCGGCGGAGTTCATGCTCCGGGCGGACAGGTGCACCAGGTAGCTGCCGATGGTGTCCTCGTACCGGTCCGTCTCCGCCTCCAGTTCCTTCACCCGGAGGGCCTTGTCCTCGTCCCACTGGTGCACCAGGCCGATGGCCATGGTCACCGCGTCCCGGCCGGCGTCGGCCATATCCGCCGTGGCGGAGAAGGAGCGGTCCACAGCGGCGGCGGGGGTGTCCAGGAGGCGGGGGTCCAGAATCTGAACCTCCTCCGGCTGGGCGGAGGGCTCATCGGGGATGGTCATCATGGCAAGCTTCTCCAGGAACCGGGACAGGGGCAGCATCATGCCCGTGGCCGCCAGGTTGAAGCCGGTGTGCACCAGGGCGATGCTGGTGCGGCTCACAGGGTCGTCCATAAAGGGGAAGTCAAAAATCCAGTTGCCAATGGCAAACAGGGCCAGGAACACCAGAGAGCCGATGATGTTGAAATAGAGGTGCACCATGGCGGCCCGGCGGGCGCTCTTGTTGGCGCCCATGGAGGAGATCAGGGCCGTGGTACACGAGCCGATGTTCTGACCCATGATCATGGGCACGGCGCTGCCGAAGGTGATGGCCCCGGTGTCGCTGAGGGCCTGCATCACGCCCACACTGGCGCTGGAGCTCTGCATCACCGTGGTGAGCAGGGCGCCGGCCAGCATACCCAGGATGGGATTCTGCAGGGCGGAGAAGATGTTGATAAACCACTGCTCCCCGGCCAGGGGGGCCATGGCGTTCGTCATGGTGTCCATGCCGATCATGAGCATACCGAAGCCAATGAGGATGGTGCCCACACCCTTTTTCTTCTCGGACTTGGAGAACATGAAAAGGACAATGCCGATGAAGGCCAGCAGGGGGCTGAAGTTGGCAGGCTTCAGCATATCCGTGAGGAAGGTGCCTCCCTCAATGCCCGCCAGGCTCAGCACCCAGGCCGTCACCGTGGTGCCCACGTTGGAGCCCATGATCACGCTGATGGCCTGCCGCAGGGTCATGACGCCGCTGTTGACAAAGCCCACCACCATAACGGTGGTCGCGCCGGAGCTCTGGATCACCGCCGTCACGGCCATGCCCAGAAGGAATCCTTTCAGGGGGTTACCGGTAAATGCGCCGAGAATTTTTTGCAGCTTGCCGCCCGCCTGCTTCTGCAGGGCGCCGCTCATCACATCCATGCCGAACAGGAACAAAGCAAGTCCGCCCAGCATGGTAAAAACGTGGAAAATATCCACAGCCCCATCCTCCTTGGATTTAACGTTCTGCTAACATCCTTTTTACATTATTAACTATAACCGGTCAATTGTCAAGTTTCATCAAATCTATGTTAAATTTTCGCAATATAGCATTTTTTGCAAAGAAGTATAGGTCTGATATGCGTTTTATTTCTAATACACGGTGTATTTGTTGGAAAAACCCAATCAGGCCCCGGAATACCCGAAGAAATTCCGAAAAAAAGTTCCCTCCCCCCAGGGGGCAAAAAAATTGTAAAAATAGTTCTTGACATTCGCCCCTCATCCCGCTATAATAAGCGTGTTCTGTTCGAGACGCCGGTATAGCTCAGCCGGTAGAGCAACTGATTTGTAATCAGTAGGTCGGGGGTTCGAATCCGTCTACCGGCTCCACCAGTTTTGAACGGAAATAATATGGGGGAATTCCCGAGTGGCCAAAGGGGACAGACTGTAAATCTGCTGGCTATGCCTTCGGTGGTTCGAATCCACCTTCCCCCACCAAAAATCCCGAATGCGAAAGCGTTCGGGATTTTTACTTATTACCTCTTCACTCTTCACTTTTCACAAATCTGCGCATTCGGGATTTTTGGGAAGTAAGAAGTAATAGTGAATCGTGAAGAAGTAGGACGCGAAAGGCCCGGCTATTACGGGCAGCCCGTTGCAGGGCAAATTCAAGCCCTTGCTTTGCAGGTGAATAAAGCTTGCCATCATGATCAGTTTGAGCTGACGAAAAAAGCATGGATACGATGCTTTCTGGCCGTGGCTGAACAGTTACCATCTCATACCTCCCCACTCCACAGGAAAGGAGCTCCCCCATGTCCACCTACACCAGCAGAACCCCCATTCACAAAGGCTGGTCGGAAGATCAGAAATACTGCCTCACCGCCCAGGACGGGAGCCGGGTGCTGCTGCGGGTTTCGCCGGCGGGGGCATTGTCCCGCAAGGAGGCGGAGTTCCGGCATATGGCGCAGGCGGCGGCCCTGGGGGTGCCCATGTGCCGGCCCCTGGAGCTGGGGGTGTTTTCGGAGGGGGTGTATTTCCTCCAGAGCTGGATTGACGGCAGGGATCTGGAGGAGGTGCTGCCGGGCCAGACCGGCCAGGCCCAATATGCCTGGGGGCTGGAGGCGGGAAGCATCCTTCGGAAGCTCCACACCATCCCCGCCCCGGACACTCTGGAGCCCTGGGAGGTCCGGTTTGGACGGAAGCTGGACCGGAAAATCCAGGGCTATCTCCAATGCCCCCTCCAATACCCCGGAGGCCAGGCCTTTTTGAACCACGTCCGGGAGAACCGGCACTTGCTGAAAAACCGCCCCCAGACCTGGCAGCACGGAGATTACCACACAGGAAACATGATGCTGGGCCGGGACGGGCGGCTGTACGTCATCGACTTCAACCGCAGCGATTACGGAGACCCCTGGGAGGAGTTCAACCGCATTGTGTGGTGCGCCCAGCTCTCCCCCCGGTTTGCCTCCGGCCTGGTGGACGGCTATTTTTCGGGAGAGGTCCCCATGGACTTCTGGCGGCTGCTGTCCCTCTACATCGCATCAAACACCCTCTCCTCCCTCCCCTGGGCCATCCCCTTCGGCCAGGGAGAGGTGGACACCATGCTCCGCCAGGCCCGGGACATTTTCCGGTGGTACGACGGAATGAAGACCGTGGTGCCCGGGTGGTATTGCGCCGGATAAGCTCTGCCCCTTGCTTTTATCAATGGGTGTTTTGGGGCATACTGTCTTGGTATCCTCCGGATTTTTGGAATTTTTCCTCTCCCGGGTAGACATTTTTTCGGAAATGGGATATACTGTAGGAAACGCAAGTACCGGGTGGTGTGTCTATGGGAACGCTGGAATCTATCCCTTTAGAGGGCGAGGATGTACTCCAGGGCTTTGACTGTGGAAATGCATCCGTCAATGCCCTGGTTGCCGAATCCTTTTATCCCCACTTGTTGAAGCAGTCGCGTACATACCAGGTCAAGCTGCAAAATCAGACCGTAGGTTTTTATTCCCTATCCGTCCGGGGGGTATCTCTTCTGAACTCGGACGCGCCTGTTGCAGAATTCTATTTTAAAGAGCCAAGCTTCGGCGCAATCTGTTTGGACTATCTTGCCGTGGACGCGAGAATTCATGGCCGGGGGATTGGCTCTGCCATTCTCCATTCCGTGATTACACAGGCCCGGGAGCTGGCCAAGGATTGGCCAATCCGGCTGTTTGTCCTGGATGCCCTTCGGGAAAAGGTTTCCTGGTATCGGGAGAGAGGCTTTGATGCTCTGATTCGCGCCGATCTGGACAAAAAAACAGAAACCGTTGGTATGTATCTTGATCTCAGCTCCAAAGAGGAGCTGGATGCACTCGGGGCGTATACCGATGATTATTTCTCATAATCTTTCTCAGGAGGTGTTTTTATGCAATTAAATCGTCCCCTCTGTCTTCCCGCCGATGCCTGGAACGATCTCACCAGCAGGCTCTCCCATGTCAGTGAAGCGCGCCGGCAGAAGACGGATGCCTTCCTGGAGGAGATTTCTCAGAACGTTCAGGTGACCCGTAACGGGCGCAGAATTCTTGTGGAATCGAACAATCTGGACGAAAACGCCATTCTCGCACTGCTCCAGCCCAAGAGCAGTCCGCCGGGCGCGGCGCTGTCTGCCGGTGTCAGCCGAAGCTACAGCATTCATATTCACTTCTCCATGGATTCCGATTCTTTCCCTTTCCTGGGCAATCAGTCCGCTTCAGAAAGCCCCTATCAGGCCTGTGCCGCTCCTTCTGATCAATTCTACAGCATGGAAACCGGCTGCCGCCTCATGTCCGCATAAGATAAGGAGTGTAATGACAATGGAAAAAAGTGCTTTCCAGTTTACCAACCCCCGGCTGGAGCGCCTGGAGTTTGTGGTACATGAGGGCTTTCAAAAAACCGGCAATCTCAACATGGACATCAAGCTCTCCGTTCACACACAGCGGTTTCAAAACAGCGACGGCACACCCTCCAACCAGGCAACCGTTATGATTACGCTTGCAATCGGTTCAAAGGACGATACCTCGCCCTTTTACATGGAAGCCGACGAAGCGGCCAATTTCAAGTGGGAGGAAGCCGCCTTCGACGATGCTCAAATCGAGCTGCTTCTGAAGCAAAACGGCGCCGCTCTGCTGGTTTCCTATCTCCGTCCCATTCTCTCCGGGATTACGGCGGCTTCTCCCTATCCCGCGTATAATCTGCCTTATTTGAATCTGACCACGCTGCAGGAACAATAATGCTCTTTCTCCAATGGAGACAACCGGAAAGTAAAACATTATGAGTGAAGCATTTGACAATTCCATTTACCGGGGATATCTGGAGCAGTTTCCTGAAAAGTCGGAGCTCTGCAGGAAGTACCGGGCCAAGCCGGTGGAGCTGATCTACGCCCGGCGGAGAAATCTCCTGGCGCAGTTCCTCTCCGAGGCCGATGCCTCCCAGGCCGGAAACGGCCACGCCCTGGCCGCGGAGGACATCGCCCGGGGCTTTGCAAACCACCAGGGCTGCCCCCGGAAGGCCCTGGGGAATCTCCCGTGGGAAGCGGTTCAGAAAACTGCCGGACTTCTGTTCCGGGAGAGCTGCCGGGAGCTCCGGGCCAGGTACGGCTGACCTTAAAACAGGAAAGGGCTGTCTCAAAACTCGTTTTGAGACAGCCCCTTCCTGTTTTTTTTGCGTCCAGTGGAATTCCTGCTTTTTCGTGCAGATTTGGCAGATTTATACCTGCTGTTTGGTGCAGATTCTGCTTTTCTATTCTTGCTTTTTCGTGCAGGGTGCGGTACAATGGGTTCAAACCATCTGCGGGGAGGGATTCCATGCTTCTGAAAAGGAAAATCTATGACCGTCTTCTGGACTGGAAGCAGAAAAGCAACGGCTCCACTGCCATTCTGATAGACGGCGCCAGGCGCGTTGGAAAGAGCTACCTGTGTGAGCTCTTTGCCAGCCGGGAATACAGAAGTCACATCACCGTTGATTTTGGCAACGCCCCCAGAGAGATTCTGGATTTGATTCTCAACGAGAGCTACAATCTTGACCTGTTTTTTGCGAAGCTCTCCGTGTTCTACTCTGTTCCTCTGTACAGGCGGGAGTCCGTCATTGTTTTTGACGAGGTGCAGCAGTGCCCCCGGGCCCGGCAGCTGATCAAATACCTGGTGGCCGACGGCCGGTATGATTATATGGAGACAGGCTCCCTGATCCGTCTGAAAAAAAATGTGAAGGACATTGTCATTCCCTCGGAGGAGGAGCACATAGAGCTGTTCCCCCTGGATTTTGAGGAGTTTCTCTGGGCGCTGGGGGACGAAGTCACCGCTCCCCTGATCAAGGATTGCTTCCACACCCGAAAGCCTCTGGGACAGGCTCTGCACCGGAAAATCATGAACGATTTCCGCCAGTACATCCTGGTGGGCGGTATGCCCCAGGCCGTGCTGGAATATCTGAAGACCCGGGACTTTGAGGCGGTGGATCGGGTCAAGCGCCGGATTTTGAATCTTTACAGAGACGATGTGTCAAAATTTGCCGAGGGCTACGAGGACAAGGTCTTCGCCGTATTCGACGGCATTCCCGGGCAGCTCTCCAAAAAGGAGAAAAAATACAAGCTCTCCTCCATTGCGCCCAAGGCCCGCTTCAGAAGCTACGAGGGTTCCTTCATCTGGCTCAATGAGGCCATGATTGTAAACACCTGCTTCAATGCCACGGACCCCAATGTGGGCCTGGCCCTGAGCGCTGACCACGCCACCCAGAAATGCTATATGGCAGATACCGGCCTTCTCATCACCCAGGCCTTTCTGGACAGGCCCTATATGGAAAATGAGCTGTACCGGGCCATTTTGTTCGACAAGCTGGATATCAACGAGGGAATGATTCTGGAAAACGTGGTGGCTCAAATGCTCCGGCGAAATGGCCACAAGCTCTATTTCTATTCCCGCAGCGACCCTCAGAACCGGGAAAACCACATGGAAATTGACTTTCTCATTACGGAGGCAAAAAAGGTCTGCCCCATTGAGGTAAAGTCGGGAAACTATAAATCCCACGCCTCCCTGGACAAATTCCGGGCAAAATTCTCCTCCAAGCTGGGAAACTCTTATATTCTCTACACCAAGGATCTGATGATGAAAGACGGCATTGTCCATTTGCCGGTCTATATGGCCATGTACCTCTGACCGAGAGAAGCCAGTCCCCCATTTGTTTCCATCGATAAAAAAATACGCACAAGGGCGGCGGCTCAGGACTTTGAGCCGCCGCCCGGGTTTTTATTTGTAGCTTTCAAAGGGGGTGTACGCCGGCTGCATCCGGCAGGAGAGGTAGCTGTCGGTAATGCTGAGGGCGGTGTCCTCGTCGGTGGGGGTGTCGTTGGCGGTGTCCCAGTCGGTGTCATAGGTCATGAACCAGGGGCCGCCCTCGGCGGTGTCGTCATAGAGGATTCCCTGAACCACCTTCAAATCGCTGCCGTCCAGAATGTCATAATACCAGGCTCTGTGCCCGGCGTCCACGGAGGCCTGGTTGGCCAGGAGATAGCCTCCGGCCTCCTCGGCGCAGAGGTACAGGCTGTTTCGCTCCTGCCCGGCAAACACCTGCACCGGCTTGCCGTCCTCTAAAGTGTACAGGTCAAAGACCATCTCCTCCACATACGCGTCCCCGGAGATGGCGCCGATGATCAGCTCCTCCGCCCCGTCCCCGTTCAGGTCCAGGAGGGCATAGCCCACGTTTTTCAGAGGCTCTCCGTCATAGCAGCTGGCGCACAGGGGGCTGAGGCTCCGGCTGAGGAGATCCTCCTCATTCCACCTCCGGCTAAGGGCCTCATAGTAGAGCTCCAGGATTTCCCCGTAGCCGGGCTGGGTTCCGGCGGTTGCGTCCGGCTGGGTTTCCGGCTCCGTCTCCACCCCGGTGGTCTCCTCCGGGACGGTGGTCTCCGGCGCGGAGCCGATTGCTTCCTGCGTGGTTTCCTCCGTATCCCCGGAGACGGTGCAGGCAGCCATGGTCAGAACCATCGCCGCCGCCAGCAGCACAATTAAGATTTTTTTCATTTCTCATCCATTCCTTTCCATATATCAAGCTGCGGGCCCATTATAGCACGGTGCCTCCGGAACCGTATAAAGAATCTGTGAATTTTTGGCATCACCTCACGGGGGCGGAAAGGTGCTGTACAAACTCCTCCCCCTGTGTTATTTTATATGTATAAAATCAGGCAGCGTTTGCTTCCGGAAAGGATGACAAAGATGGATTGGACACAGCTGGGAATTGCGCCCACCCGGGACAAAAAGGTCATTACCGCAGCCTACCGGGCGCGGGTGGCGGTGACAAATCCGGAGGATAAGCCGGAGGAATTCAAGGCCCTCCGGGGGGCCTATGAGGAGGCTCTGCGGCTGGCGGAGGAGCCGGAGCAGGCCCGGGATGAAAGCCCTCTGGGGCTTTGGAAGGAGGACCTGCGGAATCTGTACCAGGATTTTTCCGCCCGCATCCGGCCGGATGCATGGCGGGCGCTTCTCCGGCAGGAGGTGTGCCTGGCGCTGGATCAAAAGCCCCTGGCGGAGGAGGCTCTTTTTACGTTTCTCATGGAGCACCTTTACCTCCCCCAGGCAGTCTGGCAGGTGCTGGATGAGGTTTTTTCCCTGGAGGCGCGGCGGGAGGAGCTGTATGACACCTATCCCAGGGACTTTATTGACTATGTGGTAATGGCGGGCATCCACTCCGGGCCCAGCCTCCCGCCGGAGCTGTTCCGGCCCGGGCGGGACGGGGAGGCCTGTGACCGGTACCGCCGGCTCTATCAGGAGGCCAGCCAGCCCCAGGTTCCCAACCTGGAGTCCCTGCTCTCCCAAATGCGGGCTCTGCCCGAGCGCCACCCCTACGGCGAGGCACTGGAGAGCCGCCTGGAGCTTCAAAATGGGAACACCCAGCAGGCTCTGGCCCGGTGCCGCCGTCTGGCGGAGGAATATCCCGGGGATGAGGTGCTGGCCCTCACCTGGGGAGAGGTCAGTCTGCACGCCGGGGCCTTTTCCCAGGCTGGGGACATCGCCCGGAGCATTTTGGAGCAAGCCCCAGACAATGACCAGGCCACCCGGATTCTGGCAGAGAGCCTGGCGGGGCAGGGGCAGTACAAAGAGGCCAAAAAGCGCATTTACCGGCTCATGGACCGGGCCGGGGGCGACCAGGTTCGGCTCTACCGGCTCCGGGAGCTGCTCCAGGGCTGGAACCGGAGCCTCATCCCCCAGCTGGAGGCGGAGCTGGCGGAGCACCCGGAGCACAACGACGCCGCTCTGGAGCTGGCCAGGTGCCATCTCCAGAACGATCAATTTGAGGAGGGTCTGAAGGCCCTCTCCGCCGCAGACCCCCAGGCGGACCCCTATGGCTATCACAGCATGGCCGCCAAGCTCCACTACTCCCGGGAGGAGTATGCCCAGGCCCTGGAGCATTTCCGGTCTGTGGAGGAATTCCTCCGGGGCCTCTCCCCCGACGGAACCCGGGAGACAGAGGAGCGGCTGGAGGCGCTCCCGGAGATCTTGCAGATGGAGAGCAGCTGCCTCATGCTCCTGAATCAGCCGGAGGCCTCCCGGGAGAAGACGGATCAGGCCCTGGCCCTGGCGCCCCGGAATCCCAAGATTCTCACCTATGCCGGGCAGTATTTCTATGCCGCCGGGGAATGTGAGGAGGCCGCAAAGGTGCTGCGGCAGCTCACGGATTTGCTGCCGGACAGCGTCCACGGCTATCTTCTCCTGGCCACGGTGCTCTGTGAGCTCCGGCAGGATCGGGAGTCCTTCGACGCGGTGAACCACGCCCTGGCCCTGGATGGAGGCGTTCTCTACGCCTACGCCTTGAAAATGCAGCTTCTCCTCCGAAACGGCGCCTTTGAAGAGGTACACGGCATTCTGGACTTTCTGGAGGGAGAGGGCGTAACGGACATCTCCCTGGACTGGTGCCGCGCCCAGCTCACGGAGCTGGAGGAGCGGGATGAGGAAAAGGCCCTGGAGCAGTACCGGGCGCTTGCCCGGCGGCTGGAGGCCGGGGAGCAGATGGACTGGGCCTCCCAGGTGTATTACCGCATGGCCGTGCTTCTGGGAGACCGGCCGGGAGCGGATCGGAAGGCCCTTCTGTCCCTTCTGGACAGGGGCCTGGCTCAGGACGAGCACAACCAGGACTGCCTGTGCTACAAGGCCTGGCTCCTGGCCCGGGAGGAGCGGACGGAGGAGGCCCTGGAGATTTACACCCGTCTGGAGGCTAGGCCCAGCCACAGCATCGCCGTGGAGCGGGGTCTGGCGGAGCTCGCCTATGAGGATTTGGACCGGAAGGCCCCCGAGGCCCTGGCCCGTTATCAAAAGCTCCTGGCCCGGCAGGAGGACCCGGCGGGGTGCTTCTATGCGGGCACCTGCTGCCTCCGGCTGGGGAAGCTCCCGGAGGCGGAGGCCCACTTCCGCCGGGAGCTGGAGCTGGACCCGGCGGATCTGGACGGCTACCGGGGCCTCTACCGGGTGTACGCGGATCAGGGGCGCTATGAGGAGGCCCTGGAGCAGCTGAACCTGGGGCTCTCCCAGGCGGCAAAGGGTACCCTGGACCCCACCCGGCTGTATGAGGACAAAATTCTGATTTACCGCCGGTTGGGGCAGCCCAAGGAGGCCCTTGCCCTGGTGACGGAGCTGGAGCGCCGGTACGGCTACCCCGATGGGGACAGCCTGCGGTACGAAATCTGCTGCCAGTTTGGCCTCTGGGAGGAGGCCCGTCGGGCGGCTGCGGCCTGGAGCCGCTGCCCCGGAAGCGCCGGTGAAGGGGCCTGGGCGGCCCTTCAGCTGGAGCTGTACCTGGGCAATCTCCAAAAGGTCCGGCTGCGGCTGCCGCTGGTCAGGTGGAAGCTCAGCCCCCAGGACGGAGAGGGCCTGCAGCGCACCCTGGCGGAGCTGGAGGGAAACACCCGCCGGACTGTGGAGCTGTGCTCCAAGGAGGTCTTTTCCCAGCCGGACTCCGACTACGCCTATCTGAATCTGGCCATGGCCCTCATGGCCGCAGGGCGCCGGGAGGAGGCGGTGAAGGCCGCCCAAAGGGCCGCAGAGCTTTTGGAGGAGCTGCTCTCCGGTTACTCCGACAGCCGGGCCCTCTATGAGACCCGGTACGCCATGGCCCTGGCCCTGACGGGAAGGCTCCCGGAGGGGAGAAAGGCCCTGGAGGCCGCCCGGCAGCTGCCCCTGTGCCGGTTCTGCCCCTATGGCAGCTGCAAGGACGCGGAGATTTACGAGGCCGCCATGGAGGAGTTCTTGGGAGATCCGGACAGAGCTATGGCCCTGTACACCCAGGGACAGGCCCGCTGGCCCGATGACACGGATTTTGCCGCAGGCCTGGCCCGGCTGAGAAAGAGGGGAACACCACATGCTGATCGGCATTGATCTGGGCACCACCAACAGCCTGGCCGCCTGCTTCCGGGAGGGCCGGGCGGAGATGATTCCCAACCGCCTGGGCGGGTTCCTCACTCCCTCCGTGGTGAGCGTGGACCCGGAGGGCAATGTATATGTGGGGCAGACGGCGAAGGAGTGGGGCCTCACCCACCCCCTGGAGACCGCTTCCGTCTTTAAGCGGAGCATGGGCACCGGACGGGAGTACCGGCTGGGAAGCAAGACCTTCCTGCCGGAGGAGCTGTCCAGCCTGGTGCTCCGGAGCCTGAAGGAGGATGCGGAGGTCTATCTGGGAGAGCCGGTGACGGAGGCCATCATCAGCGTCCCCGCCTATTTTAACGACATGCAGCGCAAGGCAACCAAGCGTGCAGGAGAGCTGGCCGGGCTCACCGTCAGCCGGATCATCAACGAGCCCACCGCCGCCGCTCTGGCCTACGGCATGGCGGAACGGGGAAAGGATGCCCGGTATCTGGTCTTTGACCTGGGCGGGGGCACCTTTGACGTGTCCATTCTGGAGCTTTACGGCTCCGTCATGGAGGTTCACGCCATCGCCGGGGACAACTTTCTGGGGGGAGAGGACTTCACGGAGCTTCTTATGGAGCTGTATCTCCGGAAGGCCGCCGTGGCCCCGGAGTCCCTGGATCTCCGCACCCGGGGCCAGATCCGCAAGGCGGCGGAGGCCTGCAAGTGTGCCTTTTCAGAGAAGGCGACGGTCACCATGACCTGCGAGCCTGACGGGAAGCCGGTGTCCATGGATTTGAGCCTTGCGGAATATGAGGCGGCCTGCGGGCCCCTTCTGGAGCGGCTCCGCCGTCCCATTGAGCGGAGCCTCCGGGACGCCAGGGTGAGCCTTTCGGACATTGACGAGATCGTTCTGGTGGGAGGCGCCACCCGGCTGCCTGTGGTTCGCCGGTTTGTGGCAAAGCTCTTCCGCCGGATTCCCAACGCCCTTCTGGACCCGGATCAGGCCGTGGCCCTGGGAGCCGCCCTCCAGTGCGGCATGAAGGCCCGGAACCGGGAGATTCGGGAGACAGTGCTCACCGACGTGTGCCCCTTCACCCTGGGCACGGAGGTGGTGATGTACAACGGCTCCTTCGACGAGCCGGGGCACTATCTGCCCATCATCGAGCGGAACACGGTGATTCCCGTGAGCCGGACCCATACGGTGTACACCGCCAGCGACAACCAGACCCGGGTGAACGTGAAGATTCTCCAGGGGGAGAGCCGCCTTGCGGACAATAATCTACTTCTGGGCGAGCTGTCCCTGCCGGTACCCCCGGGGCCCAAGGGCAAGGAGTCCGTGGACATCACCTACACCTATGACGTGAACGCCCTTCTGGAGGTGGAGGTGCTGGTGAGTTCCACGGGCGCCAGGAGGAAGGTCATCATTCAAAACGAGCAGAACCGCCTGACGGATCAGGAGGCGGAGGCCCGGCTGGAGGCCCTGCAGTATCTGAAGCAGTCCCCCCGCCAGGAGGAGGCCAACCGTCTCCAGCTCCTCCGGGGGGAGCGGCTCTACGAGGAGACCACCGCCCTGGACCGGGAGCGGATTGACCGGGCCATCACAGACTTTGAGGCCGTCCTCCGCCGCCAGGACCGGACGGAAATTGAGCGTGCCCGGAAAACCCTGACCAAGCTCCTGGACGAGATCGAATTCGGCGCCAACGGGTGAGGCCCTTCCGGGCAGGTGGATTTTCCGGAACCCCCGCGCTTCATCCAAACGCCCCGCACCCCCAAGTCTGTCATTGCGAGACCCCGCAGGGGTCGTGGCAATCCGTTTCCCCGCAAGCCGCAGGCTTGCGCGCCCCGGCAGGGGCGCAAGCAAACCCGGGTGCATGACCGGCCTGGCGGCCGGTGCAATGCTGCGCATTGCTTAGGGACGGATTGCCACGTCGCTGTGCTCCCCGCAATCATCATGTGTTTTCACACCACCATAAACGAAAGGCCTCCCTTGTCATCGGCGAGGCGAAGCCGAAGGATCTCATGCACCGGGGCTTGTTGTGTCGGAACTCTTCTGCGCGAGATCCTTCGCCTTTGGCTCAGGATGACATGTCGGGGGTGCGGCGGTTGTTTCATAACAATGACAGTTTCGGGGGCCTGACGGGTTCGGACGGGGCTGCTGATTAGATTTGCAAGTACCCGGCGGGGGACAAACAGCCGCCCTTCGGGTGTATGGCCGGGGCGGGTATGCTGGGAAAGTTTTGTGAATATTTGTATAAAAATTTCGTTGACACCCGGGTTTTTTGAAGGTATACTAATGTAGGCAGGATTTTCCCCTGCCAAAAATTGACAAATCAAGGAGGGAACACCATGGACGCAGGCAGTAACGGCACATCGGCGGGCCGAAGTAAACCCGGAC
>JALETK010000145.1 GCA_022781505.1 Clostridiales bacterium
GGCGCAGCTGGGCGTGGCCGTAGAATGGAGGATTTTCATGAAGATTTTGATTATTGAAGATGAAAAGCTGCTGGCGGACTCACTGAAGACCCTTTTGACAAAGAAGGGCTTTGAGGTGGAGGTGGCCTATGACGGGGAGGTGGGGGAGGAGTACGCGGAGCTGGGCATCTACGATCTGCTCATTCTGGATGTGATGATGCCCAAGCTGGACGGGTATCAGGTGGCCCGGCAGGTGCGGGCCAAGCGGTGCTCCACTCCCATCCTGATGCTCACCGCCAAGTCCGGGCTGGAGGACCGGATTGAGGGTCTCAACGCCGGGGCGGACTACTACCTCACCAAGCCCTTTGACACCCGGGAGCTTCTGGCCTGCATCAACGCCCTGCTCCGCCGTCAGGGCGGACAGGTGGACGAGCTGGTCTACGGTAACACGGCCCTGGACCTGGCCTCCTGCCGCCTGGTCTGCGGCAGCAAGAGCGTGCAGCTCTCCGCCCGGGAGTTTGACGTGATGCGGTATCTCCTCCAGTCCCGGGATCAGATTCTCTCCAAGGAAGTGATTCTGGCCAAGGTCTGGGGCTATGACTCCAACGCGGTGGAAAACCATGTGGAGGTCTATGTGGGCTTCCTTCGGAAAAAGCTCAGCAGCATCGGCTCCAACATCCGCATTGAGGCCGTGCGGCGGCTGGGCTACCGTCTGGAGGTGGAGGGCACATGCTGAAAAAACTCCGGGTGAAATTCGTGAGCATCACCATGGCCATTGTGGCGGTGATGCTGTCCGTAATCTTCGGGCTGGTATACCGCTTTACCAGCACCAATCTGGAGGAGGAGAGCCTCCGGATGCTCCAGAGCCTGGCAAGGTCCCCCATTCAGGCCGCCCTGCCCGGCTCCTCCGGGCAGGAGATTCGTCTGCCCTACTTCACCCTGGACATTGGGTACAATGGGGAGGTTATGGCCACCAGTGGGGGGTACTATGACCTGTCCGACGGGGAATTTCTCCAGGAGGTGGTGTCCGCCGCCCTGGCAGGTGGCGCGCAGACAGGGGTTCTGAAGGAGTATCACCTGCGGTATTACCGGGTTTCCACCTCCGTCTCCCAGCGGCTGGTGTTCGCAGACACCTCCAGTGAGGAGGCCACCTTGCACAATCTGCTGGAGAGCTTCGCGGTGATCGGCGCCCTGGGGCTTCTGGCCTTCTGGCTGGTGAGCCTGCTTCTGGCCCGGTGGGCGGTGAAGCCGGTGGAGGCCGCCTGGCAGCAGCAGAAGCAGTTTATCTCCGACGCCTCCCACGAGCTGAAAACCCCCCTGACGGTGATCATGACCAACGCCGAAATGCTCCAGAGCCCGGATTATGACGAGGAGAACCGGGCACAGTTTTCCTCCAGCATTCTGAAAATGGCCCGGCAGATGCGGGGTCTGGTGGAGAGCCTTTTAGAGCTTGCCAGGATGGACAATGGGAATACCAAGGCCGTGTTCCAGCCATTGGATCTGAGTAGCCTGGTGTGGGAGGCCCTTCTCCCCTTTGAGCCGGTGTTCTTTGAGAAGGGGCTGAACCTTCTCAGCGGCCTTGACAGCGGCATCACCGTAAACGGCTGCGGGCAGCAGCTCCACCAGCTGGTGGACATTCTCCTGGACAACGCTCAGAAATACGCCGCCGCCCCCGGAGATGTGACGGTCACCCTCCGGCGTACCCACGCAGGGTGTCTCCTGGCGGTGTCCAACCCGGGGGAGCCCATCTCCCGGGAGGATTTGAAAAACATCTTCCAGCGCTTTTACCGGATTGACAAGGCCCGGGCCATGGATCACAGCTACGGCCTGGGGCTGTCCATCGCCCAGGGCATTGTGGAGGCCCACAAGGGCCGGATCTGGGCCGAGAGCACCGGAGGGCGCAATACCTTTTACACAGAGCTGCCGGCCATGTAGGCGGCTTTCCCGGAAGTACAAAAAGCGAGGCTCCCTTCTTTAGAGAGCCTCGCTTTGGTATTTTATCCGTGAATCTGGGCCGCCAGGTGAACCGACAGCACCGCCAGGGAGGTGGCCATGTTCTCATACTGCACCAGAATGCCCTCGGGGACGTCCAGATGGGCCGGGGCAAAGGTCCACACCGCCTTGATGCCGTTGGCAATCAGCAGGTCGCAGACCTCCTGGGCCGCGGCGGCGGGGACGGTGATGATTCCCATGAGAATCTTCCGCTCCCGGCAGAACTCCGGCAGCCTGGAGATGGAATAGATGGGCTTGCCGGACTCGGTCCGGCCGTCCAGGGCCTCGTTGGCGTCAAAGGCGGCCACGATCTCCAGGCCGTACTCCGCAAAGCCGCTGTAGCCCAGCAGGGCCTGGCCCAGCTTGCCCGCGCCGATGAGCACGGCCTCGGTGGTGTTGTCATAGCCCAGGAACTGCTCCAGATCCGCAATCAGGCTCTCCCGCATGTAGCCCACCTTGGGGCGGCCTCCGTCGGAAACCAGGGCCAGATCCTTGCGCACCTGCACCTCCCCCATATTGAGGGCAGCGGCAAGAGCCGTGGCGGAAATGTTCGCCGGAGCGTCCTCCGGCAGGGATTTGAGATAGGATAAATAATTCGGCAGTCTCTTCAGCACCGGTTTGGAAATCTCCATCGGTTTCATACTTCATCTCCCCATGTCTTTTTACCCATTATAGCACCCCCGGCGGCGGTTTGCAACGGTTTTTCCCGGCGGTTTCCGCCGGTTCCGCCACATTTTGGAAGTAGCCCCCGGGCGCCGCCCCCCTTGTCATCCTGAGGCGCAGGCCGAAGGATCTCAAGCACAGGCCTCCCCTGCCGGTACCCTCCAGCGTGAGATCCTTCGCCTTTGGCTCAGAATGACAAATGGATGGGGTGCGCAGAGCGGGCTTTCAGGAGATTTGCTTCAGAATCTCCCGGCGGAGGCGGGTCATGATGCGTTTTTCCAGGCGGGAGATGTAGGATTGGGAGATGCCCATCAGCTCCGCCACCTCCTTTTGGGTCTTCTCCTTCCGGCCCTGGAGGCCGTAGCGCAGAACCATGATGCTCCTGTCCCGCTGGGGGAGCCGCTCCAGGGCCTCCCGGAGGAGCTGGTGATCCACCTCGTCCTCCAGGGGCCTTAAAATCATGTCGCTGTCCGTGCCCAGGACGTCGGACAGGAGCAGCTCGTTCCCATCCCAGTCCGTGTTGATGGGCTCATCCAGGGAAATCTCCGTCTTCTGGTTGGCGATTTTCCGGATGTGCATGAGGATTTCATTTTCAATGCACCGGGAGGCATAGGTGGCCAGCTTGATGTTCTTCTCCCGGCGGTAGGTGCCGATGGCCTTGATGAGGCCGATGGTGCCGATGGAAATCAAATCCTCGATGTTCACCCCGGTGTTCTCAAACCGCCGGGCGATGTACACCACCAGCCGGAGGTTCCGCTCAATGAGCCGGCTCTTGGCCTCCGGGTCCCCCTCCTCCAGCCGCGCCAGCAGCGCCGCCTCCTCCTCGGGCTTTAAGGGGGGCGGCAGCACATCGCTGCCGCCGATGTAGTAGACCGTATCCGGCTCCAAGAATCCCAAGTACCGAAGAAACTGCACAATCCATTTATTCATATGCTCCTCCTCCCGCAAGCGCCTGGTATGTACCTGCCTCCGAAAGCCGGTCCGGGGCCAGAGCCACCAGAGGCCCCGCCGGCCTTCCCCCGATTTTCACCTCGTCGCACCGCACCGCCAGCAGCACCCCGCCCGCTCCCAAGGCCTTGTAGGGAATCAGGCGGCACCGGAAGCCCAGGGCCTGGAGCCGGGCCATCACCGTGCCCGGGTCCCGGAGCTCCTCCCGGGTCACGGGACAGGGCAGCAGCTCCTTTGCCGCCTCCAGCTGGGCCACCAGGACGCTGCCCCCGCCGAAGGGGTCGCGGAGGGTGTTCCCTGAGTCCCGGAGGGCGGTGAGGCTGGCCTCCCGGCTTCCCAGGCGAATCCGCACCGGCACCAGCTGCCCCGCGTGGCCCATGGCCTTCCTCAGAAACAGGTGGCAGAGGAGATACAGCCCGGCAGCGGCCAGCACCAGCGCCCAGAAGCCCCGGAGCTGCAGGCACAGGGCCAGGCCCCCCAGGGCAAAGCTCAGACCCAGGAGCACCGCCCCCTGGCGAAGCTGTCCCCGGCCCACCCCGAAGGTGGCGGCCACCATGAGAACCAGGAACACCACCCGCCACAGGTTTCCCCCCAGGAAGCCAAGCCCCGGCAGCACGCACAGCCCCCCATAGGCCGCCCCCACCGCCGCCCCGGCTCCCAGCCGCCACACCCCGGGGGCGCTGCCTGTGAGCCGGGCCGTGGCTCCCAGGAGCCAGTAGTTCACGGCGAAGTTCAGCAGTATCACCAGATCCAGATACACCTTCACGCTCTTCACTCCTTTCCGGTGGCTCCAGTATACCTGTCCGGGAATAAAAATGAGGTCGCAATCCCCACAGGGGACTGCGGCCTCGGACGGGCAGAATCTGCCCGGGGAGTACAGGTTCCGGGGCACTCCCGCCCCGGCGGTCAGAATTCCCGGACGAACCGGAAAGGGCCCGGCGGGAATCCGTCGGACGATTTTTATAGCCTCTCCCCGTTCCGGAATACGGCACGGATGTTCTTCTCCGCCTTGAACCGGGGCGTCATGACCTCCCGGCCGCAGCCCAGGCAGCGGAGGCGGAAGTCCGCCCCGGTGCGGAGCACCTCCCAGCGGCACTCCCCGCAGGGGTGGGCTTTTTTCATCTGCAAGATGTCCTTCAATTGAATATCCATTGACTCTCCTCCCGGGGCTACGGTTTTTTGATCTCGTCCCAGTATTTTTTGGCGCTCTGCTCCAGCTTGTTGGGGCCGTATTCATAGTAGGTGGTTCCCACCAGATCGTCCGGGAGGTACTGCTGCCGGACCCAGTGGTTGGGGAAATCGTGGGGGTAGAGGTAGCCCTGCTCCCGCTCCATGGTGTAGCTGTCCGCGTGGACGTTCTGCAGGTGCCTGGGGAAGGTGCCCCCCTTGCCCTTGCGCACATCGGCCAGGGCCATATCCAGAGCGACGTGGCCGGAGTTGGACTTGGGGGAGGTGGCCATGAGCACCGCCGCGTCTCCCAGAGGAATTCGGGCCTCGGGCATTCCCAGCATATTGGCCGCGTCCACACAGGCCTTCACAATGGGGATGATCTGAGGGTAGGCCAGGCCCACGTCCTCGCAGGCAATGACCATGAGCCTCCGGCAGGCGGAGATCATGTCCCCGGCCTCCAGGAGCCTGGCCAGGTAGTGGCAGGCGGCGTCCGGGTCGGAGCCCCGGATGGACTTTTGGAGGGCGGAGAGGAGATCGTAGTGATTGTCCCCGTCCCGGTCATAGCGCATGGAGGAGCGCTGGGTCACAGCCTTCACATCCTCCATGGTAAGGCGCAGGGTATCCGACTTGGGGTCTGCCGCGGAGAACAGCACCTCCACGGCGTTGAGGGCCTTCCGCAGGTCGCCCCCGCAGCTGGCGGCGGCGTACTCCAGAGCCCCCTCCTCCGCCGTCACCGTGAGGCCGGTTTTCTCCCCCATGTAGGCCACCGCCCGGTCCATGGCCTTTTTCACCGCCTGGGGGGTGAGCTGCTTAAACTCAAAAATGGTGGAGCGGCTCAAAATGGCATTGAACACATAGAAGTAGGGATTCTCCGTGGTGGAGGCAATGAGGGTGATCTTTCCGTTCTCAATGTGCTCCAGGAGGGACTGCTGCTGCTTTTTATTGAAGGACTGAATCTCGTCCAGGTACAAAAGCACCCCGTCGGGGGCCATGAACGTATCCAGCTGGGCGGCGATCTCCTTGATGTCCGCCGTGGAGGCAGTGGTGGCGTTGAGGCGGTACAGCTTCCGGTTGGTCTTCTCCGCAATGATGTTGGCCACGGTGGTCTTTCCGGTGCCGGAGGGGCCGTAGAAAATCAGGTTGGGGATGTTGCCGGAGTCAATGAGCCGGCGCAGAATGGCCCCCTCCCCCAGGATATGCTCCTGGCCCACCACATCATCCAATGTCTTGGGGCGAATCAAATCCGCCAGGGGCTGATACATGACGGTCACATCCTTTCTGTCCCTCAGTATAGCACATCCCCGGGGAAATTGCACTGGATTTCTCGCGCTTTCCGGAGTATTTTCCTCTTTTCACCGCCGCCCTCCTGTGATACAATGGAGAAAAAGCGCGAAGCAGGAGGAATCCCCCATGGAAGAAAAGGTCGCCGCACTGGTGCAGGCTCTGAAGGAGGTCTATCCGGACCCCCAGTGCGCCTTACATTATAAAAAAGATTATGAGCTGATGGTGGCCGTGCGGCTGTCCGCCCAGTGTACCGACGCCCGGGTGAACGAGGTGACCCCGGCTCTGTTTGCCGCATACCCCACCCTGGAGGCCCTGGCGGGGGCGGACATCGGCCATGTGGAGGAGCTGGTGCACTCCTGCGGATTTTACAAAAACAAGGCCCGGGAGATTGTCCTGGCCTGCCGGATGCTGCTGACGGATTTCGGGGGCAAGGTGCCCGGCACCATGGAGGAGCTGCTGCGTCTGCCGGGGGTGGGGCGGAAAACCGCCAACCTTCTTTTGGGAGATCTGTACAAAGCCCCCGGCTCCGTGGTCTGCGACACCCACTGCATCCGGATTACCAACCGTCTGGGCCTGGCCAGGGGCAAGGAGCCGGAGAAGGTGGAGCGGCAGCTCCGGGCCATTCTCCCCCCGGAGGAGAGCTCCGACTTCTGCCACCGGATTGTCCTCCACGGAAGGGCCGTGTGCACCGCCCGGAAGCCCCGGTGCGAAAGCTGCACCCTGGCCCCCTGGTGCAGCTATGTGACAGGATGCGGAAACGAGGCCGGCAGCCCCCAGGAGGCGGAAGCCTGACCAAAATACCAAGAGGTTGGGGCTGGCTCAAAACTCGTTTTGAGCCAGCCCCAATCTCTGTTGTTTTTATCCGTTGACGCCCTGGATGGTCACATCCTCCAAAATGAGCTTTACGCCCCGGGAGGTGCGGATGGCGCCGGTTTTGGGGAGGCCCTCCCGCCAGGTGAGGGACACGTCCCGGAGGGTCAGGGTGATGGGGCTCTCCGGGAGGGTGGTGACCTGGGGGGTGGCGCACAGGCCCGTGATTTTGGCGTGCTCCAGGGTCAGATCCCGGAGGGGGCGGGCGTCGTGATTCCAGTCGCCGCCGAAATTATAATAGATGAGATTGTCCAGGTTCTCAAAGGTGCAATTCCGAATCACCCAGTTCTCACTGTCAAAGCGGTTTACGTCATACCGGAAGCAGTAGTAGGCAAAGGCGTTCAGGGTGTTGTGCCGCCCGGAAACCCGGTGGGGATACTCCCCCGGCCCCCAGAAGCGGCAGTTCTCCACCAGAAGGTTCCGGCCCCCCAGGCGGAAGCTGTTGCAGGAGGTGTTGAGGCCACAGTCCCGCACCACAATGTTCTCCGCGTCGTAGCCCGCGATGCAGTCGTCCCCGGTGCGGAAGTCGCAGGCTTCGATTCGCACGTTGGTGCAGTGGTGGATGTTGATGCCGTCGTGGCCTCCCAGCACCGTCACATGATCCATCTGCACGTTCACGCAGGAGTCCAGCTGATGGCACCAGTTGGCGGCGTTCCGATAGGTGTAGCCCCGGAGGGTGACCCCCCGGCACCGGCTGAACACCATGCCCATAGGCCCCCGGAAGTGCTCCTCTCCCCCGGGGTAATAGCAGTCGGAGCCGTCGATCACGGAGCCCGGCTCTCCGATCACCGCCACGTTCTCCTCGTCAAAGGCTGTGATGGGCGAGTTTACATAATTCTTTGGCAGCGTCCACGCCTCCTGAAGGAACCTGCTTTTCAGATAGCCCAGGGTGGTGGGCACATGAAAATCCGTGTAGTCCTGCCAGTTGTCGCTGGCGATGAGCTGCGCCCCGGCGGTGAGGTACAAGGTGGTGTTGGAGTAAAGCCGCAGGCTGGCAATGTGCCACTGCCCGGCCTCCAGCCGAACCAGGCCGCCGGTATCCCGGCAGCGGTCCAGGGCCTCCTGGATGTACGCGGTCTGAAAGGGCTCCTTCGTCTGAGGGAGCGTCAGGGTGATGGTTTGCTGTTCCATGGATTTGGCTCTCCTGTGTAAGCATATTTTGTTCCATGGGCCGATTATACCATGGCCCCTGTCCCCCGTCAACGGCCTGTTGACAGGCTCCCCCAATTCTCGACAGATAATTTACCTCAATTAAATAATATACCTTGACAGGCGAGGTATCTTGTGCTATGATGGTGCAAAACCCGGGAGGTGATGTGATGTCCATTGCCGGAGATTTAATACGGGGCCACACAGAAGCCATCATTCTGGCCCGGCTGATGCAGCAGGACAGCTATGGCTATGAAATCGGCAAGGCCGTGAGCCAGAAATCCGGCGGGAAGCTGGAGCTGAAGGAGGCCACCTTGTACACCGCCTTCCGGCGGCTTGAGCAGGGAGGCTTCGTGACCTCCTACTGGGGCAGCGAGGCCAGCGGCGCCCGGCGGCGGTATTACGCCATTACGGACGCCGGGCGGGCGGAATACCACAGGCTTCTGGAGGAGTGGCAAGACACCAAGACCATTATGGACAAATTATTGAGAGCGGAGGCAATTTTATGAGAGACAATCTGAAAGCCTACATTGATCTTCTCTTCGCCGGTGCGCCCCAGTCGGCCCAGACGGCGGAGACCAAGGCGGAGATTCTGCAGAACACCCTGGACAAATACGACGACCTCATTGACCAGGGGGAGACCCCCCAGGCGGCCTATTCCATGGCCGTGGCGGGCATCGGAGACGTGAGCGAGCTTCTCACAGGCGGCGGAAAGCAGGAGGCCCCCGCGCCCCAGCATCCGGACGCCCGGAAGATTCAGGCCCGGAAGGGCGTGCTCCGGGCGGTGGCCGTGGCCCTGTACATCACCTGCATCCTGCCCCCCATCCTCATGACCGGAAGCCGGTATGAGGAGACCCTGGGCCCGGCCCTCATGTTTGTGATCATCGCCATCGCCACGGCCCTGATGGTGCTGGCGGCCAACATGAAGGTGCGAACCGCTCCGGCGGAGGAGCGGGAGCCCCACGAGCAGGAAGCGCCCTCTCCCCGGCAGGAGCTTCGCAGAGCCGTCCAGAGCCTGATCTGGGTGCTGGGCCTGGCCGCCTACTTCCTTGTGAGCCTTACCACCATGGCCTGGCACATCACCTGGCTGATCTTCCCCATCTGCGCCGTGCTGAACGGTCTGATCCGGGCCATCTGGGACTTGACGGAGGTGAAACGGGTATGAAGACATCTGCCATCATCCGCATTGTGATTTACATGCTTCTCCTTGCCATGCTGGTGGGACTTCTGGGGCTGGGGCTCCACTGGTACCGCACCGGCACCTGGGACGGGCTCTTCTCCTTCGGGGGCTTCAGCTATCCCGACAGCGACCGGTATCAGGTGGGCAGCGCCAGCCTCCCCGCCCAGGCGCTCACGGAATTGGAAATCAACTGGATTGCCGGCTCCGTCACCCTCCAGGTGACGGATGGGGACAGCATCTCCTTCCGGGAGCCCCAGGGGCTGGACCAGGAAAATCAGCTGCGGTACCTGGTGTCCGGAAACCGGCTGATTCTCCAGTACCGGAAATCCGGCTGGGCCTGGGGCAACATCCCCGGCAAGGATCTGACCGTGGAGATTCCCCGGTCCATGCTGGACCGGCTGACCCTTGTGAAGCTGGACACCACCAGCGCCCACATCACCGCCCGGGGCCTCCAGGCCGGGACGGTGGAGATTGACGCCGTCTCCGGCCCGGCGGTGCTGGAGGACTGCCGGTTTGACAGTCTGGAGATGGACACCGTCTCCGGAGGGCTGCGGTTCTCAGGGTTCCTGGACCGTCTGGAATATGAGGCCGTCTCGGGTGACGCCCAGCTGGCCTTCGGCGCCGTGCCCCAGTCCCTGAGCTTCGACGCCGTCTCCGGCAGATGCAGCATGACCCTTCCCCAGGACGCGGCCTTCTCCGCCTCCCTGGACTCGGTCTCCGGAGACTTCACCAGCGGCTTCCCCATCTCCAAGCAGGGGGACACCTATTATTGCGGCACCGGCGGCGGCTCCTTCCGCTTTGACACCGTATCCGGCGACATCACCATCAACCCCGCCGGGACACCCTGACATTCCCTCCCGGAGGCCAAAAAGGCCTCCGGGAGTATTTTTATATTGTATCATTGGGAATTTTCTGATATAATAATGTACCATAGGAACAGCGGGTGCGAAAACACTGGGGCCCCAGGGCCGCCGCTCCCGTTTTGTCCATTTTTCCGCAGAATGGACGTTGCACTTTCTCTCTGGCCGTGGTATAATACTAGAACAAATTTTCGCATCCCCTCAGCAGTCCCTGTTATCCCGCAGGGACCGCTGAGCCGGTTCCAATTTTCCAATATCCTGTGAGGAGACAATATGAAAGACGAACTTGTGATTCACGGCGCCAGGGAGAACAACCTGAAAAATGTGGACCTCACCATTCCCCGGAACAAGCTGGTGGTGTTCACCGGCCTGTCCGGCTCCGGCAAATCCTCTCTGGCCTTTGACACCATCTACGCCGAGGGCCAGCGGCGGTATGTGGAGTCCCTGTCCTCCTACGCCCGGCAGTTCCTGGGCCAGATGGATAAGCCCGACGTGGACGCCATCGACGGCCTCTCCCCCGCCATCTCCATCGACCAGAAAACCACCTCCAAAAATCCCCGCTCCACCGTGGGCACGGTGACGGAGATTTATGACTATCTCCGCCTCCTGTGGGCCCGGGTGGGCGTGCCCCACTGCCCCAAGTGCGGCCGGGAAATCCAGCGGCAGACCATTGACCAGATTGTGGATCAGATTCTGGCCCTGCCGGAGGGCACCCGGTTCCTCATTCTGGCCCCTGTCATCCGTGGGAAAAAGGGTGAGCACCGGAAGGTGCTGGAGGACGCCCGGAAGTCCGGCTTCGCCCGGGTTCGGGTGGATGGTCTTCTGTACGAGCTGACGGAAGAGATCCCCATGGAGAAGAACAAAAAGCACACCATTGAGGTGGTGGTAGACCGTCTGGTGCTCCGCCCAGACCTCCGCCGCCGTCTGGCGGACTCCCTGGAGACCGCCTGCTCCCACGCCGAGGGCCTCGTGATCATTCACCTGCCCCAGGAGAACCGGGATCTGGAGTTCTCCCAGAATTACGCCTGCCCCGACTGCGGCATCAGCCTGTCGGAGCTGGAGCCCCGGATGTTCTCCTACAACACCCCCTACGGTGCCTGCCCCGAGTGTACCGGTCTGGGCTTCCGGCTGAAGGCGGACCCCGCCCTGGTGGTGCCGGACCCCTCCAAGTCCATTCTGGATGGAGCCATTCAGGTCTCCGGCTGGAACAGCGTCCGCTCCGACTCCATCTTCCGGATGTACTTTGACGCCCTCTCCCAGAAATATCAGTTCTCCCTGTCGGAGCCCTTCTCCTCCCTGCCCAAGGCGGCCAAGGACGTGATTCTCTACGGCACCAAGGGGGAAAAGCTCCGCATGACCTACAACCGGGGCACCGGCTCCGGCACCCTGGAGCAGCCCTTCGAGGGCATCATCCCCAACCTGGAGCGCCGCTACAAAGAGACTCCCTCCGACGCCATGCGCAAGGAGCTGGAGGAGTGCATGTCCACCTCCCCCTGCCCCCGGTGCCACGGAGACCGGCTTTCGGACATGGCCCGGGCCGTCACCGTTGGCGGGCTGGGCCTGGCGGACTTCTGCCGCCTCACAGTGACCAGGGCTCTGGCCTTTGTGGAGGAGCTTCAGCTGTCGGGAAATCAGAGGGCTATTGCGGAGCCCATCCTCAAGGAGATCAAGGCCCGGCTCCGGTTTTTGCAGGACGTGGGCCTTCAGTACCTGACCTTGAGCCGCAGCGCCGGAACCCTCTCCGGCGGCGAGAGCCAGCGGATTCGCCTGGCCACCCAGATCGGCTCCTCCCTCATGGGCGTTTTGTATATTCTGGACGAGCCCTCCATCGGCCTGCACCAGCGGGACAACGGGAAGCTCCTGGAGACCCTGAAGCACCTGCGGGACATCGGGAACACCCTGATTGTGGTGGAGCACGATGAGGACACCATGCGCACGGCGGATTTCCTGGTGGACGTGGGCCCCGGAGCCGGGGTTCACGGGGGGGAAATCGTGGCCGCCGGGAGCCTGGAGGACATCATCGCCTGCCCCCGCTCCGTCACCGGCCAGTATCTGTCCGGGGTCAAACGAATTCCCATTCCCCCGGCGCGCCGGGCCGGAAGCGGCGAATTTCTCACCGTTCAGGGGGCCTCGGAAAACAACCTGCAAGACATTGACGTGTCCATCCCCCTGGGCACCTTCACCTGCGTCACCGGCGTCTCCGGCTCCGGCAAGTCCAGCCTGGTCAACGAGGTGCTGTACAAAGCTCTGGCGGCGAAGCTGAACCACGCCCGCACCCGCCCGGGGACCCACAGGGCTATTTTGGGGCTGGAGCACCTGGACAAGGTCATCGCCATCGACCAGAGCCCCATTGGCCGGACGCCCCGCTCCAATCCTGCCACCTACACCGGACTGTTCAACGACATCCGGGATCTCTTTGCCGCCACCTCCGACGCGAAAATGCGTGGCTACGGCCCGGGCCGGTTCTCCTTCAACATCAAGGGCGGCCGGTGCGAGGCCTGCTGCGGCGACGGTCTGGTGAAAATCGAAATGCATTTCCTGCCGGACGTGTATGTTCCCTGCGAGGTCTGCCACGGCCGCCGCTACAACCGGGAGACCCTGGAGGTTCAGTACAAGGGGAAGAACATCTCCGACGTTCTGGACATGACCGCCGAGGAGGCCGTGGGCTTCTTTGAGAATCTCCCCAAGATCCGCAAAAAAGCCCAGACCCTGGTGGATGTGGGCCTGGGGTATATCCGGCTGGGCCAGTCCTCCACCACCCTGTCCGGCGGCGAGGCCCAGCGGGTGAAGCTGGCCACGGAGCTGTCCCGCCGGGCCACCGGCTCCACCATCTATATTCTGGACGAGCCCACCACCGGCCTGCACACCGCCGACGTGCACCGGCTCATTGACGTGCTCCAGCTTCTGGTGGAGGCGGGCAACACGGTGGTGGTGATTGAGCACAACCTGGACGTGATCAAAACCGCGGACTATATCATCGACCTGGGCCCCGAGGGGGGCGACGGCGGCGGCACCATTGTGGCCACCGGCACCCCGGAGGAGGTGGCCCAGGCCCCCGGCAGCTTCACCGGCCAGTATCTGGAGCCGGTTCTCCGGAAGGGATGACAAAATGGCCCGTGGGCGGTGAAGCCGTCCCACGGGCCAAAGTCCCATATAACCGGTTGCCTTTCAGCAGAGGCTCCACGCCTGGAACATCTCCAGGGGGAGCTCTCCGGAGAGCTCCACCAGGCTGTGGTCCCGCGCTCCGGTATAGTCCACATCCATCATGGGAGAGTAGAGGCTGCCAGCCGGAGGGAGCTTCCGGTCTATCGACAAAATTGCCTCCGTGCCCCCATCCTTCCCGAGGTGCACCATGAGGCTGCCTCCGTGCATCGCCGCCACCTGCCGGGTCATGGGGAGGCCCAGGCCGATGCCGAACCGCCGGTCCTCCACCTCCGGCTCCCGGCGGTAGCGCTCAAACAGGGTTTTCTGCACCGCCTCCAGGAGGCCCTCTCCCACATCCTGCACCTGGAGCAGCACCAGATCCCGCCGCACATGAACCTCCGCCCGGATTTCACTGCCCTTGGGGCTGAACCGAAGGGCGTTGGACAGGAGGTTGTAGGTTGCCCGCTCCATTTTCTGCCGGTCCAGGCCCACCGTCAGATCCTCCTCCGGCAGGACAGCCCGGAAGCTGTAGCCGGCCTGCTCGATCAGCTCCCCCGCTTTCTGAAAAATCTCTCCGAAAAAGGCGGTGAGGCTGGTTCGCTCCCGGTTCGGAACCGCCCCGTGGAGGTATTCTCCCGCATCGGACATATTTCCCAGCATCCGGAGCAGCTGATAGCTTCCCCGGTTGATGGAGGCCGCCAGCTTCGAGAGCAGGGGGGACTCTTCCAGATTCAGCTCCGGAAGCAGCTGCTCCGTGGCAGTCATAATCTCATTCAGGGGCTCCCGCAGCTTCTGCGCCGCAAGGGACAGCATCTGCAGATTGGTCAGCTCCGTCTCCTGATCCAGGAGGAACAGATCCACACCGTCTCCCATGCGGCGGACGGCGGCCTCTTTGTGGGTGCCCGCGACCCGGAGGGTCAGACAGAGACTTCCCTCGCCCAGGGTTTTGTATTCCTCGTGACCTGTTACAAGAATGGTGGATATCTCCGTCCCCGGTGGAAGAAGTCTGGCGAGCGCTTCCCGGTTGGCGCAGACAATCCTGCCGCACCGCACGGCAAAAGCGGGCCGGTTCAGCAAATCCAAAAAGTCTTCCAGCTTATCCTGGTCGTTCATGTCGTTCCCCCTTTTTTATATACGCAATAGCATGTGCTGTTTTTTCTGATTCAAGCCAGAGAATTTCTTCCGCCGCTGACGGATTTCTCCAGACCTGAATATTCTATCAGGTTTTGGCAGAATAGCAAGTATTTTCTTTTGGGGAGGTGAATTATGTCTATTCACGAGGGTCATCGCCAACGGCTGAAGGCGCGCTTCGTCCAGGAGGGGCTGGAGCACTTTGAGGAGGCCCATGTGCTGGAGCTGCTCCTGTTCTACGCCATTCCCCGGCGGGACACGGCGCCTGTGGCCCACGCCCTGCTGGAGCAATTCGGCTCCTTCGCCGGCGTCATGGAGGCGCCTCTGTCCGCTCTGACCCAGGTACCGGGGGTGGGAGAAAGCGCCGCCACCCTGCTGCACCTGACAAACGCCATCGGGCGGTATTATCTGATCCACCGAACCTCCGCCCAGACGGTGCTGGCCGACCTGGAATCCTGCGGAGAGTATCTGCTCCCCCGGTTTTACGGCACCCGGGAGGAGATGGTCTGGGCCCTGTGCCTGGACGCCCGGTGCAAGGTTCTGGCCTGCAAAATGCTGGGTCAGGGGAGCATCAACGCCACCGGCGTCCCCATCCGCCGCATTGTGGAGTTTGCTCTCTCCTCCGGCGCCACCTCTCTGGTTCTGGCCCACAACCATCCCAGCGGCATCGCCCTGCCCTCCCGGGAGGACGTGGAGGCCACCTCCCGCCTGGCCGCTGCCCTGGACACCGTGGGGGTGATTCTGGCGGACCACATCATTGTGGCAGACGAGGATTTCATCTCCCTGTCCCAGTCGGGCATCTACCAGCGGCCCAACTCACCAGCGCTGCCGAAATAGGGTTTCTCCCGGAGCATAATAAGCCCCGGGAGAAACCTTTCTCTATTCCTTCCGCTCCGGATGCTCCCGAATATAGTCCTCCACCAGGCCGGCCACATCGGCCACAAAGCCCGCGCAGGGGCGGCTGTGATAGAAGCCCTCGGTTCTGGGGGTGGGATTGGGGCTGCTGTCCGGATTGCCCAGCAGCTCCCGGCACAAAATGGACCCGTGCTTCTGGCGGAAAGCGGTGGCCAGGCTCTGAACCCGGGCATAGTGCTCCTTCTTGGAGGCGTCGTCCCCGGGGGTCTCATAGCCGTAAAGCCAGCCCAGGACCATGGCTCCCCCGGACAGGGCGCCGCAGACCTCCCGCATCCGCCCCAGCCCGCCTCCGAAGGAGGAGGACAGCCGCATGGCCTGCCGTTCGGGCAAACCTGTGAGGTCACAAAAGGCCACAAACACCGCCTGGGCGCAATTACACCCCTGGGAAAACAGCTGAACGGCCCGCTCCTGATGATTCATACCTTTCGCCTTCCTTCCTTTGTTGGAACACATCATACCACAAATGCCACAATTTCGCAAGGCTGTCCCGTTGACAGACGGGGAAAAGGCGATATACTTAAACTGTATGCAGAAAATGGGCCCGGAACCGGATTCCCTTCTCCGGCGCCTGCGGAACAAATTGAAAGAAAGAGGTTAAAACCATGCGTGTGAAAGTCACCTCCGACAGTACCTGCGACCTGTCTCCGGAGCTGCTAAAGGAATACGACATCACTATGGTTCCCCTGACCGTGGTGAAGGGGGACGAGAATTTCCTGGACGGAGTCACCATCACCCCGGCGGACATCTTTGCCCATGTGGCCGCCGGCGGCAGCCTCTGTTCCACCGCCGCCGTGAGCATCGGCGAGTACCAGAATCTGTTTCAGAAATACGCAAGCCAGTACGACGCGGTGATTCATGTGAACATTAGCGCCGAGTTCTCCACCTGCTACCAGAACGCCCGCCTTGCCGCCAGGGATTTTCCCAACGTCCGGGTGATCGACTCCCGGAATCTCTCCACCGGTCAGGGCCATGTGGTGCTGGAGGCCTGCAAACTGGGCAAAACCGTGGATGATCTGGAGGAAATCTGCCGCCAGCTTCAGGATTTAACCGAGCGGGTGGAGGCGAGCTTCGTTATGAACCGGCTGGAGTACATGGTGAAGGGCGGCCGCTGCTCCTCCGCCGCGGCCCTGGGCGCGAATCTTCTGAACCTGCGGCCCTGCATCGAGGTGAAGGACGGCAAAATGCAGGTGGTGAAGAAGTACCGGGGCGCGTACCCCAAGTGCCTGGCAAATTATGTAAAGGACCGGCTGGCCGGGCGGGAGGACATTGTGCCCGAGCGTCTGTTCATCACCCACACCCCGGTGGAGGAGGACGCCCTGGCGGCGGTCAAGGAGGCCGTGGGCCAGTATGGCCGCTTCCGGGAGGTCTGCGAGACCAGCGCGGGCTGCACCGTCTCCTGCCACTGCGGGCCCGGCACCCTGGGCATTCTCTTTATCCGGAAATAATCCGCCCCACGGGGCAAACGAGGAACGGAGCATGTACGCAGACTGTCACATTCACATGGTGCTGGACGGTGTCTATTACAAGGCCGCCATCGCCTCCCACCAATCAGGCCCCCGGGAGGATTGGATTCGGGATTGCCTTGCCAGGTATCAGGCCCTGGGCTTCACCTACCTCCGGGACGGGGGAGACCGCTGGGGCGTGGGGAAGCGGGCCCGGGACCTCTCCGGGGCCTTCGGCATCACCTACCGCACCCCCATCTTCCCCATTTACAAAAAGGGTCACTACGGCAGCTTCATCGGCAGGGGCTACGAGACCCTGAAGGAGTTCCGCAGCCTTGTGGACGAGGCCCGGGCCCAGGGCGCGGACTTCATCAAAATCATGATCTCCGGCCTCATGGACTTTGACCACTACGGGGTTCTCACCGACACCCCCATGGAGGCAGGGGAAATCCGGGAGCTGATTCACATTGCCCATGGCGAGGGCTTCTCCGTCATGGCCCACGCCAACGGCACGGAGGCCGTCCTCCCCGCCGCCATGGCGGGGGTGGACTCCGTGGAGCACGGGGCGTACTTAAACCATGAGGCTCTGGCCGCCATGGCGGAAAACGGCACCCTTTGGGTGCCCACCCTGGCGACCATCGGAAACCTCCGGGGCACCGGGCGGTTTTCGGAGGGGGACGTGGAGGAGATTCTGGCCTCGGCCCGGGAAAATGTCCGCCGCTTCCACAGCCTGGGAGGGCTCCTGGCCCCCGGCTCCGACGCGGGCGCCTACGCCGTCCCCCACGGAGCGGGCGGTCTGGCGGAGTACCGCCTCCTGACCGAGGCCCTGGGCCCCGCCGCACCGGAAGCCCTGTCCCGGGGAATTGCCGCCCTGCAGGCAAAATTCTAGTACGTTGTAACTTTTAAAATATTACTTTGGTGCATTGTAGGGGAGGGTCATGACCCTCCCGGAATAAAACGGGCCCACCCGGGCCTGTTTTGTTCCAGAGTCAAAGGATTTTACGGATTCGCCCAGGTGTGCCGGGAAAGGAAGTCCCGTACTGCGGGAGGGTCATGACCCTCCCCTACGGTTCGTAGAATCACGGCCCTTATAGCG